>DASPUU010000228.1:0-4036 GCA_035622755.1 Myxococcaceae bacterium | reverse complement strand
TGGAGGAGCTTCCCGGGGTGGGGGAGGCGACGGCGAAGAAGATCGTCGCCGGCCGGCCCTACTCGTCGGTGGACGACCTGTCCAAGGCCGGCGTGTCGAAGAGCACCATCGACAAGCTCCGCTCCAGCGCCACGGTCAGCGCCGCCGCTGCGCCCTCCGCCCCCAGCGGGGGAAAGTCCGCGGCGGCGCCCGCGGCGGCGAAGCCGGCCTCCGGCCCGGTGGACCTGAACACCGCCAGCCTGAAGGAGCTGGAGGAGCTTCCCGGGGTGGGGGAGGCGACGGCGAAGAAGATCGTCGCCGGCCGGCCCTACTCGTCGGTGGACGACCTGTCCAAGGCTGGCGTGTCCAAGAGCACCATCGAGAAGCTCCGCCCCAGCGCCACGGTGAGCGCCGCCGCTGCCCGCGCGCCGGCGGCGCCGCCGCAGGCCGCCCCCCAGGCGCGTGCTCCCTCGAGCGCCCCGCCGCCGGCTCCGGCGCCCACGCCCGCCGCCCCGTCGTCGCCGGCTGCCTCTCCGCCGGCGTCGGCCCCGCCCGCAGCGGCAGCGCATGCCTCGACCTCGAGCAAGACCGCCAAGCTCGCTCCCGGCCAGAAGATCAACCTCAACACCGCCGGCAAGGAGGAGCTGGAGATGCTCCCCGGGATCGGCCCGACCAAGTCCCAGGCGATCATCGACGGCCGGCCGTTCTCCAAGCCCGAGGACGTGATGAAGGTCAAGGGCATCAAGGAAGGGACCTACGCGAAGATCAAGGACTACATCGTCGTGAATTGACGGCGACCTCGGGCGGGCGGACTCAGGGTCTGGCCGGGGCGGCGTCGGCGTCCAGCGCCGCGCGCAGGCTGGCCGCCGCCGCGTCGAACGCCGCGCGCTCGCCCGCCGGGAGGGACTCGCGCCGGGTGGCGTGCTCCACGAACGGGTCCAGCACCCTCCCGTCCTCGCTCTCCAGCTGGTAGTGCAGGTGAGGGGCGAAGGAGTGACCGCTGTTCCCGCTCTGGGCGATGACCTCGCCGCGGGTGATGGCGGCGCCCGGCCTCAGGCTCCGGGGAAGCTCGGACAGGTGGAGAAAGAGGGCCCGCCGGTGCGGCGGGGACGTCTCGGTCACCTCGAGCGAGTTGCCGTTGCCCCGGAAGAACCAGTTCTTCCGGGTCAGCGTCCCGTCGAAGGTGGCGCGCACCGGGGTTCCCACCGGAGTCTTGAAGTCCACCCCCCGGTGGCCCCGTCCATCGCGGATGCGCGAGGTCACCTGCTCGTAGGCATCGAGGGGGGAGGGATCGATGCGCAGCTCCACCTCCTGCCCATCGGCCAGGTAGTACCGGTCGACGGGGGCGGCGGCTGCCCGATAGCGAAAGGCCTCGAAGGTCCGCTGGAGGCGCGCGCTGGTGAGGCGGAGCGCAAGGAGCAGGGGCTCGTCACCAGCGCGTTCCTGGTAGAGCAGGTCGAGTCGGTCGCCCCGCTGGAGATCTGCCGGCACCCGCAACCACCACTCGACGAGCCGCTTGACCTCCTGGGCCAGGGCGGCGCCGGTCTCGCGGCCCACCTCCTGCACCAGCGCCGTTTCCACGGCTCCCCCGAGGCGCACGGACAGGCGCCGCGGCCCCCGCGGGGCCAGGGGAGCGCTCCCGGCGTCCGGCGGCGAGGGCTCGGCGGCCGGTGAGGCGGAGGCCGGAGCCGGTGCGGCGGAAGAGACCGGCTGGACCGGCGGGCGCCGATGACGGCCCCTCCACCGCCAGGCATAGCCCGCGGCCAGGGCGAGGGCGGCCAGCAGAAACCAGCGCGTCCACGGCGATCGGCGTCGACGGCGGCTGGATTCGCCGAGGACCGGCATCTTCACTGCCATCGCCGGCCTCTCACTCCTCGGCTTCGCCTCCGCGCAGCCCGAACTCCTTCATCTTCGTCTGCAGCGACTTGCGGCTGATCTGCAAGAGCTTGGCCGCCCGGGTCACGTTTCCGCCCGTCTCCTCGAGCGCGCGGCTGATGAGGTCCCTCTCCAGCTCGGCGGATCGGGCACGGACGAACTCCTTGAGACCGGTCTCCGAGGGCGGCGTCGAGCCGAGCGCCGGGAAGGGCGTGGCCGCCGCTGCGCCCCGGATTGAATCGGGGAGGTCGCGGAGCCGGATGAGCGGGCCATCGGCGAAGAGCAGCACGCGCTCGACCAGGTTCTCCAGCTCGCGGATGTTGCCCGGCCAGGCGTAGGCCTGGAGGGCGGCCAGCGCGTCCGGCTCGACCCCGTCGATCTGCTTGTTGAGGCGCCGGTTGTACTTCCGGAGAAAGTGCCCGATCAGAGTGGGGATGTCCTCGCTCCGCTCGCGGAGGGGAGGGAGGACGATGGGGACCACCGCCAGCCGGTAGTAGAGGTCCTTGCGAAAGCGCCCCGCCTCGATGTCCTCGGCCAGGTCGCGGTTCGTGGCGGCCACCAGCCGCACGTCGACGCGAGTCGTCCGGATGCCGCCCACCCGCTCGAACTCGCTCTCTTGCAGGGCCCGGAGCAGCTTGACCTGCATCTCGGTCGGCACCTCGCCGATCTCGTCGAGGAAGAGCGAGCCGCCGTCGGCCAGCTCGAACCGGCCCGGCTTGCTGGTCACCGCCCCGGTGAAGGCCCCCCGCTCGTATCCGAAGAGCTCGCTCTCCATGAGGTCCTTGGGGATGGCCGCGCAGTTGATGCGGATGAAGGGCTTGTTCCGCCGCGAGCTGCCCTCGTGAAGGGCGGTGGCGACCAGCTCCTTGCCCGTCCCGCTCTCCCCGGTGATGAGGACGGTGGAGGGCGTGTCCGCCACCCGGTCGATGATGCGCAGGACCTCCTGCATGGCCGGCGAATCGCCGACCAGCGCGGCCCGGCCCCGGACGTCGGAGCGCGCATTGGCGCGCGCGCTGTCGTGGGTCCGCACCGCCTTGGCGATGGCGGCGGAGAGCTCGGTCTGGTCGAAGGGCTTGGTGACGTAGTCGAAGGCCCCGAGCTTGATCGCCTCGACGGCCGAGTCCACCGTGCCGTGGGCGGTGATGATGATCACCGGGACGTCCGGGGCGGTGGCGTTGACCGACCGGAGCACCTCCATCCCGCCCATCTTGGGCATGACCAGGTCGGTCACCACCACGTCCGCGCCGCTCCGCTCCAGCTCGGCCAGCCCGCTCGCCCCGTCCTGCGCCACGGTGACCTCGTACCCATCGCGGCGGAGCAGTGCGGCGAGCACCTTGCGCAGGTTCGCCTCGTCGTCGATGACCAGCACCTTCGCCATGTGAGACGCGGATAGCATGCGGGCACGTGGGTTGCTGTGGCTAGAGTGGGCAGGACCCCCCGGTGCCCGAGCCCTCCGACAGCCGCCCACCTCCGTCCGCGCACGGGGCCGCCCGCGTGGCACTGGGGATCCTCCTCTCGCGGCTGGCCGGCCTCGTCCGGACGCGGGTGTTCGCCCACGCCTTCGGCACCTCGCCGGTCGCCGGGGCATTCTCCGCCGCGCTCCGCATCCCCAACACGCTGCAGAACCTGCTCGGAGAGGGTGTCCTCTCGGCGTCCTTCATCCCCGTCTACGCACGGCTCCTGGGAGAGAAGCGCGAGGAGGCCGCGGACCGCGTGGCGGGCGCCGTGTTCGGGCTCCTGGCCCTGACCACCGCGGCCGGGGTGGCCCTCGGCGTGGCGGCTGCCCCGTGGCTGGCCCGGCTGGTGGCCGGCGGGTATGCCGCCTCGGACCCGGCGTCCTTCGCCAAGACCGTCGAGCTGACCCGCGTTCTCTTCCCCAGCACCGGCCTCCTGGTGATGAGCGCCTGGTGTCTCGGGGTGCTCAACAGCCACCGCCGCTTCTTCCTCTCCTACGCGGCGCCGGTGGTGTGGAATGCGGTGCAGATCATTCTCCTCGTCGTCGCCGGCGGCCGGGTGGGGGAGGACCGGCTGGCCACGCTCCTCGCCTGGGCGGTGGTGGGGGGGAGCCTCCTCCAGTTCCTCATCCAGCTCCCGTCGGTGCTCGGTCTTCTCGGCGGGCTCCACCTCTCGCTGGACACGGCGAGCTCGGCGATGCGTACCGTGCTCCGGAACTTTCTGCCGG
>DASPUU010000227.1:0-19408 GCA_035622755.1 Myxococcaceae bacterium | reverse complement strand
CCTCGCCCTCCTGCTCACCGCCTGGGCGGTGGCCTCGGCCCGCGGCCGCTTCCAGCTCCGGCGGGTGCGGGTCCCCCTCCCGCGGCTGGGCGAGGGGCTCGACGGGCTCCGCATCGTCCAGATCAGCGACCTGCACATCGGGGAGCGCAAGGACGTTCACTTCCTCCGGCGCGTCGTGGAGCGGGTGAACGCGCTCGTCCCGGACGTGGTGGCGATCACCGGAGACCTGGTCGACGGCCCGGTGCGGGCGCTGCGCGACGAGGTCGCCCCGCTCGCCGAGCTCAGGGCCCGCTACGGCGTCTACTACGTCACCGGCAACCACGAGTACTACTGGGGCGGTCCGGAGTGGGAGGCCGAGGTGGACCGGCTCGGACTGACCGTGCTGCGCAACACGCACCGGGTCATCTCCCGGGGGGGAAGCGAGCTCGCCCTCGGCGGCGTCCCGGATCTCCAGGGGGCGCGCTTCCATCCCGAGCACGCCTGCCGCCCCGACCTCGCCTTCGCCGGCGCCCCGCCGGGGGCTCCCCGTGTCCTGCTCGCCCATCAGCCGGCGGCGGCGCGGACCGCGGCTGCCGCCGGGGTCGACCTCCAGCTCTCCGGCCACACCCACGGTGGGCAGATCTTCCCCTTCCACCTGCTCGTCTGGCTCAGCCAGCCGGTGCTCAGCGGGCTGAAGCGGCTGTTCGGGATCTGGGTCTACACCCACCGTGGCACCGGGACCTGGGGGCCGAGGATGCGGCTCCTCGCCGCCCCGGAGATCGCCGAGATCACCCTCACCGCGGCCTGAGGGACCGCCCGGGCGCCTCGGGCCTTGCGCGTCCCGGCTCGAGCGGGGACAGTTGCCGCCGGTGCGCCTGCCCGTCCCGGTCGCGGTTGCCGTCTGCGCTGCGCTGGCCTGCGCGGCCGAGCCGAGACCGCTCGCCGAGGGCCGCCCGCCGGCGTTCATCGGGACCCCGGGGCCGGCGCGGCCCGACGGGTGCCCGGTGCAGCTCCTCCTCTCGCGGCGCGACCGACCGGCGGCGCCCATCGAGGACATCGCCACCGTCTCGGCCGAGGCCTACACGCTCGAGGCCTGCAAGCAGGAGCTGGTGACGCGCCAGGCCTGCCGGTACGGCGGCGACGTGCTCTACGCCTTCGAGACCGGGCAGGCCTCCGTCGGATTGCAGACGCCGGTGGTCTGGTGCGCGGCCAAGCTGGCGCGCTTCCAGGTCCCCCCGCCCGCCGGACGCTAGGACGGCGAGGGACGGGAGCGCCGGGGGCGGGAGGGCGCCGGCGGCGCGGCGAGATCGGCAGCCCGGAGGAGCGCGGCGACCATCGGCGCCGGGGTGGCCTGCCCGGTGCCGGCCAGCGCGTAGGCGACGCCGTGGTCCGGCGACGTCCGGGGGAGCGGCAGACCGAGCGTGACGTTGACCGTCTGGTCGAAGTCGAGCGCCTTGGCCACCACCAGACCCTGGTCGTGGTACATGACCAGCACCGCGTCGAACGGCATCCGGTCCGGGTGGGCGAAGAGGCCGTCGGCCGGGAGGGGTCCGGTGCAATCGACGCCGCGACGGCGGGCACGGGCCACCGCCGGAGCGATGATGCGGACCTCCTCGTCGCCGAGCTGCCCTCCCTCGCCGGCGTGAGGGTTGAGCCCGGTGACGGCGATGCGTGCCGGCCGGCGGAACCGGGGGCGCAGCGAGGCGGCCAGGAGCTGGAGCTGCGCGGTGAGCCGGGGGACGCTGAGCGCCCGCGGGACGTCCCGGAGGGGCAGGTGGTTGGTGGCCAGCGCCACCCGGACGCGCGGCCCATCGAGAAGCATCAGCGCCTCGCAGCCGAAGGCCTCGGCGAGGAGCTCGGTGTGGCCGACGAAGCGCGTCCCGGTGCGGAGGATCTGCTCCTTGGAGACCGGCGCGGTACAGAGTGCATCCAGGTGCCCGTCCCGGGCCGCCTGGACCAGAGCCTGGATGTAGGCGAGCTGCGCCTTGCCGCCGGCGCGCGACGGCTTCCCCGGCCTCCGGTCCCTCTCCGCGAGCTCGGTCACCGCCACCCGGGCCGCGCCCGCCGAGCGCCCGAGGTCCGCCGCCGCGCGCAGTGGAAGGTCACGCAGCGAGGGGAAGCGCTCCAGCGTCGGCCCATCCCCGAAGACGACCGGCACCAGGGCCTGGCGGACGCGGGGCACCTCCAGCGCCAGGGCGAGCACCTCCGGGCCGATGCCCGACGGGTCCCCGAGCGAGATCCCTACCCGCGGCAACGTCACTCGAGCTTCTTCGCCTGGGACGAGGCGGCGGGAAAGAGCTTGTTGTCCAGCACCGCCGCCTGGCGGAGCTGCTGGACGTACTGGGCCGAGGCCCGGACGACCTGTTCCTGCCGCAGCTTGTCCTCGATCTGCGCCTTCATCTCCGACAGGGGGGGCAAGCCCACCGCCCGCTCCTCCTCCAGCTTGAGGACATGCCAGCCGAGGCTGGTCTGCACCGGGTCGGACACCTCGCCGGGCTTGAGGGAGAAGGCGACCGCCTCGAAGGCCGGGACCATCGCCCCGTGCTTGAAGAAGCCCAGGTCGCCGCCGTCGGCCGCGCTCGAGCCTTCGCTCTTCCGCTTGGCCAGCTCGGCGAAGTCCACTCCGGGCTGCCGGGCCTCGGCGGCGATGGCCTTGGCCTTCAGCTCCGCCGCCTGGACCTCGGCCGGGGTCGGGTTCTGGGGGAGCTGGACGACGATGTGGCGCACGTGGATCTCGATCTCCTTGCCCTCGGTGCGCGCCATCCGGTCGTACTCGCTGCGGATGTCCGCCTCGCTGACCTTGATCTTCTTCTGCACCTTCTCGCGCAGGAGCTGGTAGCGGGCGAGCTGCTTGCGCATCTGCTCCCGGTAGTCGGCCATGGTCAGCCCCTCGTTGGCCACCGCCTGGGACAGCTGCTCGGAGTTGAAATTGTAGCGCTTCATCACCTCCTGGACGCTCATCTCCACCTGCTTGTCGTCGATGACGATCTTCGCCTCCTTCAGCTCCTGGTCGAGGACGTACTCGTCGATGATGGCGTCCAGCGTCTTCCGGGTGATCTCCTCGCGCTTCTTCTGCCGGTCCTGCGGAGTCACCTCGGCATCGAGCTTCTGGAACTCGAAGGCCGCCCGCTTCTGCACCGCGCTCAGGGTGATGATCTCGTTGTTGACCACCGCCGCCACGCGGTCGACCAGCTCCGCCCGCGCCGGGCGGGCCAGCCCGGCGGCCAGCGACAGTGCGAGGACCAGGGCCGGGCGGCTCATGGCCGGGCCTCCTCGGCCAGCCGGCCGGCGGGGGACACCCGCGGGCCGCTCACCCGGGCGAGCACCGGCTCGTTGAGGCGGATGGCGGCCCGCTCCCGCAGTCCCTGGAGATAGGCGGCCTGCGCCTTCTCGCGCTTGGTCCGGAGGAGGAGCCGCTCCACCTCGTGGCGCACCTGGGCCAGCTCCTTCCGGTGCGCCGGTCGGCGTTCGATGACCTTGAAGAGGTGGAATCCGTACTCGCTGGTGACCACGTCCGAAACCTGTCCCGGCTGGAGCGAGAATGCCACGTTGTCGAACTCCGGAGGCATCACCCCCTTGGGAAACCAGCCCAGGTCCCCTCCCAGGCGAGCGTCCGCGGACAGGGAGTGCTCGCGGGCCAGGTCGGTGAAGCGGGCGCCCCGGTGCAGCTCGTCCCGCAGCCGCTTCGCCTCCTCCAGCTCCTTGACCACGATCTGTGCCGCGTGGACCTGCTCCGGCTCCTGGAACTCGGAGGCATGGGCGTCCAGGTAGCCCTGGAGCTCGTCCTCGGTGACCGCCACCCGCTCGTAGACCACGCTGTCCACCAGCTTCTCCACGGTGAGCTGGGCGGCCGTCCGCCGGACGAGGTCCGGCTCGGTCAGCCCGCCCTGAGCCAGCGCCTCGCCGAAGCGCTCACCCGGGAACTCCGCCTTCCAGCGCACCACCGCGCGCTGGACGACCTCCGGCGGCACGCTGATGCCCCGGGCCCGAGCGTCCTGGAGCAGGAGCTGACGGTCGATGAGTCCCTGGAGCACGGTCCGCTTCAGTGCGAGGAGCTGCTCCGGAGTGGGGGTGGAGGTGCTCTCCGGTGCCTCGAAGGCCAGGTCCAGCTCCCGCTCCAGCTCCACCCTGGGGATGGCCTCGCCGTTGACGGTGGCCACCACCGCCGGGTCGAGCGGCGGCGGCCCGGCCCGGGTGCAGGCCAGGGAAGCCGCGGCGAGGATGAGCAGGGGGGGTCCGCGCTTCATTGCCGGGCAGGCGGCGCGGCAGCTCCGCCGGCCGCCCCGGTGGGGGCCGGAGCGGGGATCATCGCTCGGGGCATGGGGGCGGGCTCGTTCCCCCGCGGCGCACTGTCGACGACCACCTTGGCCAGGGCAGCCTCGTCGATCTGCACGTTGGCTCCGTTCTTGAGGTCGGCCAGGAACTTCTCGTAAGCCTGGTTCCGGCGCTCGTTGGAGAGGCGGCTCCGGATCTGCCCTTTCACGTCGGCGAAGGGCGTCTCCGCCGCCGCCTGGTGGACGCGCAGCTTGAGGATGTAGAACCCGTTGCGTCCGTGGACCACGGCGCTGAGGTCCCCCGGCTCCTTCAGCCCCTGGACGGCCTGGGCAACCTCGGGGCCGTAGCGGTTGGTGAGGTCGGCCACGGTCAGGGCCCGCAGGTCTCCCTCCAGCCCCTTGGACGGGTCGTCGGAGTTCGTCTTCGCCAGCAGGCCGAAGGCGGCGAAGTCGTCCGGCTTCATCCGGTGCGCCTGGGCGAGCAGCTGCGCGGCCCGCGCACTCTGCGTCTTCTGCTTGGCGGCGTCGCCGTCCGGCGCGGAGAGAAAGAGCATGCTCACCCGGTAGGTCTCGGGGCGCGAGAACTCGGCGGGATGCGAGTCGTAGTAGGCCTGGAGCTCCTCGTCGGTGACGGTGGTGCCCTTCCCCTCGAGCTCGTCGCGGACCATCCGCTGGGCGAGGGTGTTCTTCACCGACTCCACCACCTCCGGGTCGCCGGCATGGCCGCGGAGGACCGCTTCGCGGGCGAGCAGGTCGAGGCGGACCAGGCGGTCGACCAGATCCTTCTTCTGCGCCGGTGTCTGGTAGCGCATCCGCACCATGGGGGGCATCTGGGCCAGGGCCCGGTTCAGCTCCTCGACGGTGATCACCCCGCCGTGGAAGGTGGCCACCGGCGTCCCCTTGGGCGAACGCTTGAGGTCGAAGGTCACCTTGTCCGGGGACCGGGAGCAGGCGGCGGCGGCGATGCCCAGCGCGAGGCACGCCGGGCGGAGGAGGGCGAGGTTTTTCATGGCGGGGGGCTCGCCTAGCACGCCGGTGCCCCTTCCGGCCAGCGGCTCCCCGGGGCGGTGCTAGCCTACCTGGCGTGGCTCGGGCCCGCTTCTGCGTCTACATGCTGCGCTGTGGAGACGGAAGCCTCTACACCGGCGCCACCAGCGACCTCGCCCGGCGCCTCTCCCGGCACGCCGAGGGGAAGGGCGGCGCCTACACCCGGAGCCGCCTGCCCGTTCGCCTGGTCTTCTGCGAGCCGGCCGCCGGGTGGGGGGCGGCGCTCCGGCGAGAGGCGGCGCTGAAGCGGCTCACCCGCGCCTCGAAGTGGGCGCTGGTGCGCTCGCTCAGGAGGACTTCGGCGCCGCCGGGGAGGTCTTCGAGCGACCGCCCAGCGCGGCCATCACCCCGAGAAGCAGGCCGACCAGGGCTCCGGCGAGGGTCCCCACCAGGGTCCAGGTGAACATGGACGTGGCCGTGCCCAGCGTCACCGAGGCGCAGTCGCACTGGGCATAGACGCCGCTGATCGGCGCGTTGAACTTGGGGACCAGGAAGCGGCCGGCGAGCGACGCGGTGAACCCACCGACCATTCCGCCGCTGGTGAGCCAGAGGAGGATCCTGCGCAGCGTGTCCATGGGGAGCTCCGGATGGGGAGGGTGGGCAGCGGCCCCGAGTCCTGATATCGGCCAGGTTGGAGATGCACTCTACGTGACGCTGCTCGCCTGGGGAGGGGCTTTCTTCGCCGTCGCCGCCGTCCTCCTGTCCGCTCCGATGGTCATCTTCGCCTTCCGGCGGAGCCTGGGGACCGGGCTGATGGTGCTGCTCATCCCCTTCTACGTCTTCTGGTTCGCCGTGAAGCACTTCCAGCACCCGCGCAAGGCGGCACTGGTGTGCGGCTGGCTGGCCTGCCTCGGCCTGGCCTCGGCGCTCCTCGCCGTCCACGAGGCTGCCAGCGCATTCGGCGCCGACCCCTACCGCTAGCTAGACGCCGCGGGCATCGGCCGGCCAGACCACCTTGTGCTGCTGGAGCTGGAAGCGTACCGGGAGCCGGTCGGCGACGATCCACTCGGCCAGGAGGCGTGGCGCGAGGGCGCCGTGCACGCAGCCGAAGAGCAGCCCGAAGGGGCGGGAGGCGAGCCGGTGCGCGGCCAGCTGGGCCCGCGCCCAGAGGTAGTCCTCCCGGGTACCGATGACGAACTTCAGCTCGTCGCCGGCGGTCATCGAGTCCAGGACCCGGAGGTCGTTCCGGTCGCACTCGCCCGAGCTGGGCGTCTTGAGGTCGACGATCTTGTGCACCCCGGCCGGCACCAGCCGGACGTCGATGGCTCCCGAGGTCTCGAGGAGCACCGTCAGCCCCGCCCCGAGGAGCTGCTCGAGGAGCGGGTAGACGCCGGGCTGGAGGAGCGGCTCGCCGCCGGTCACCTCGACCCGGGGGGCGCCCAGGCCGAGCACCCGCCGCACCACCTCGGCCACCGCCAGCCGCTCGCCGCCGTGGAAGGCAAAGGCGCTGTCGCAGTAGGTGCAGCGGAGGTGACAGCCGGTGAGCCGGACGAAGCTGCAGAGCAGGCCCTGGTGGGAGGATTCCCCCTGGAGCGAGAGGTAGATCTCCCGGACCATCACCGAATCGGCGCCGGCAACGCGGCGCGGCTCGAGGTGGGGTCGGGCGGCCAGCATCGCCCCTCCTCTAGCACTCCCTTCGTCTGCCTTGCCTCGCCCGGGGCGTTCCGGTAGGCGTTTCGACCGAGCATGGAGGCACCGACGACGTCGTGGGTGGCGGGCGCCGCTGGGCGCCTTCGCGTCCAGTCCGCCGGACACGACCGGACCCCCATCATCCTCGTCCACGGCAACGCCGGGGACCGCACCCACTGGGCGCAGACCTTCCCGCACCTGGCCCGGACGCGCCGGACGGTGGCCTTCGATCTGCGTGGCATGGGCGAGTCCGATGCTCCGGCCGATGGCTCGTTCGCGCTGGAGGACATGGTCGCCGACGTGGTCCGGGTGGCGGACGCGCTCGGGCTCGGTCGGTTCGTGCTCGCCGGGCACAGCTACGGGGGCTCGGTGGTGGCCGCCGCCTGCGGCCGGGTCCCGGAGCGGCTTGCCGGGGCGCTGTTCCTGGATGCCAGCGGCGACCTGCGCTCCATCCCTCCCGAGGAGCTGGCCGCCTGGCGCGAGCGCATGGACCCGGAGCACTTCCCGGTCACGGTGCGCTCCTGGTTCTCCGGGCTGCTCGCCGCCGCCACCCCCGAGACGCGGATGCGGGTGATGGCCACGCTCGAGCGTACCCCGCGGGAGGTCTACGTCCCGGCCATGGAGGGGCTGCTCGGCTTCGACCCGCGAGAGGCCATCTCCCGCTTCGCCGGGCCGAAGGCCATCGTCGCCGCCCGGATGCTCGAGGGCCCACTCTCCCTTCAAAAGACCGTTCCCGAGATCCCCTGCGAGCTCATCGACGGCGTGAGCCACTGGCTCCAGCTCGACCGCCCGGAGGCGGTCAACGCGGCGCTGGACCGGTTCCTGGCCAGCGTCCCCGGCTGAGCCCGGGGCCTACTGCTTGAGCTTGTAGCCGCGCGCCAGCAGCGCGTAGTTCACCGAGGTGGCGGCGGCGGCCAGCGCAGCGAGCAGCGCGCCACCGAGCAAGGGCCGAAAGATGCTCGAGCCGAGCATCCCGTAGCGAAGCCCCTCCACCATGTAGACCATGGGGTTGAAGAGGCTCACCGTGTGCCAGGGCTCGGGCAGCTGGTGCACGGAGTAGAAGACCCCGCCGAGAAAGGTGAGGGGGAACATGACGAAGGTGGGGAAGAAGTTGATCTGCTCGAACTTCTCCGCCCACATCGCGGCGATGAGCCCGAGCACGGAGAAGACGTAGGAGGTGCCCACCAGGAAGGCGAAGGTCGCCCCGGGGTGGGCCAGCTGCAGCCCGGTGAAGAGGAGGGCCACCGCCCAGGTGAGCAGCCCGACGATGAGGCCGCGGACCATGGCTCCGCCCACGAACCCGAGGAGGATCTCCCCCGGACCGAGCGGGGCGACGAGCAGGTCCACCACCGTTCCCTGGATCTTCATGATGAACAGCGAGGAGCTGCTGTTGAGGAAGGCGTTGTTCGCCAGCCCGAGGAAGATCAGCCCCGGGACGATGAAGGGCAGGTAGGGCTGGCCGGTCACCTGCTCCATCCGCCCACCGAGCGAGACCCCGAAGACGACGAAGTAGAGCGAGGTGGAGATGAGCGGCGAGAGGACGGTCTGGCCGGGCACGCGGAGGAAGCGGCGAATCTCCTTGACCAGGAGCGTCCGGAAGCCGAGCCAGTTCACGACGGCGCTCCGGACCGGCCGTGGAGCACGTCGAGGAGGACGTCCTCCAGCCGGCTGGCCCGGGTCTCCACGTCCTGGATGTCCGCCCCACCGGCGTAGAGACGGCCGAGGACCTCGCTCGCCCGGGGCCGCCCGGCGCGCTCGATGTAGATCAGGCTCCGGCCGTCCTCGGCCAGCGTGCCGCCCTCGGTGAGCCCTTCCGGCAGGCGCGGCAGCGGCTCAGCGAAGCTGACCCGGAGCCGCCGTTCCCCCATCCGGGCGAGGAGCGCCTGGGTGTCCTCGACGAGGAGGAGCCGGCCCTCGTTGATGATGCCCACCCGGTCGGCGAGCTCCTCGGCCTCCTCCAGGTAATGGGTGGTGAGCACCACCGTCGTCCCCTCCTGCCGCAGGCGGCGCACGTAGGCCCACAGGTCGCGCCGGAGCTCGACGTCCACGCCGGCGGTGGGCTCGTCCAGGAAGACCAGCCTCGGGCGGTGGACGAGCGCCTTGGCGATGAGCAGCCGGCGCCTCATCCCCCCGGACAGGGCGCGGGTCTGCACATCGGCCTTGGCGGTGAGGTCGAGAGCCTCGAGGATCTCGGCGATGCGCGCCTCGTCCGGCGGGCGTCCGTAGTAGCCGAGCTGGATGCGGAGCGATTCGCGCACGGTGAAGAAGGGGTCGAAGTTCACCTCCTGCGGCACGAGCCCCACCTGGAAGCGCGGGCCGATGGGATCCACGTCCAGGTCGGTGCCGAAGAGCCGGACGGTGCCGGAGGTCTTCCTCACCAGCCCGCACACCGCGCCGATGAGCGTCGTCTTCCCGGCCCCGTTGGGCCCGAGCAGGGCGAAGATTTCCCCGGTGCCGATGGTCAGGGACACGCCGTCCAGCGCGACCAGGTCGCGGTACCGCTTGACCAGCCGCTCGACGTCGAGGACGGGGGCGCTCACGGGGGCGAGCGCTCCTAACCCATCCCTGGCCGGCGCGCCCTCGGAAATGCGCCGCGTGCTCAGAGCTTGAACGGATCCGGCTGGTGCGGGTGGACCGGGGGCTGGGGTGGGGGAGCGGGGGCCGGCGCCGGGCTCGCCGCCGGAACGGCGGCCGGGCGCCGCGGCTGGAGCCGGACCTCGAGCTGGACGCTCCCCGTCGCGGGCACCCGTCGCAGGACGGGCACACGCCCCGGCGCGGACACCCTGAGCGGCAGCGTGCCGCTCTCCTCGGCGAGCTGGACGGAGAGTGGTGTCGTGCCCAGCACCTCGCCGGTGTCGGTGCGCTCCACGCGCGCCCCGCGCGGCTGGCTGCGGACCCGGAGGGTCATCCTCGGAGGGGCCACCGCCGGAGGGACGCTGGGCTCCTGGCCTCGAGGAGGCGCGGCATCGGCCGGAGCCGGCTCGGGGGCGGCCACCGGCGCGGCGGCCGGCTCCGCGGCGGGCACCGGCGCCGGCGCGGCCGGGCGCAGGCGAAGGGCGGCCAGTCCGCCGGCGGCGAGGAGCAGGAGCCCGGCGGCGAGACCCGGAAGGAGCAGGCGCGAGCGCCTCCGGCGCGGGGCGGGAACGAGCGCCGCGGCCAGCGCCGACTCCAGAGCCTGCATGGTCGGGAACCGGTCCACCGGGTCCTTGGCCAGGCACCGGAGGACCACGGCCCTCAGGGGCGCCGGGATTCGCTCCCCGGCCGGGGTGCGCGCCGGCAGCGGAGGCGCCGGCTCGGTGAGCACCTTGGCCACCAGCTGTCCGAAGCTCGTTCCGGAGAAGGGGGGCTGGCCGGCGAGCAGCTCGTGGAGCACGCACCCCAGCGCGTACTGGTCGGTGCGCGCGTCCGCCCCGAGCCCGTTGGCCTGCTCCGGCGCCATGTAGGCCGGCGTCCCGACGATGGTGCCCTCCACGGTGGAGCTGAGCGGAAGGTCGCCCAGGGGAGTCATCAGCTTGGCCACCCCGAAGTCGAGGACCTTCACGAAGTCGCGCTCGCTGCCGCGCAGGACCAGGAAGAGGTTGTCCGGCTTGACGTCGCGGTGGACCACCCCCACCTGGTGCGCGGCCCCCAGGGCCCGGGCCACCTGCCGGGCGATGTCCACCGCCCGGGTCACCGAGAGCCGCTCGTGGGCGAGCACCTGGGTCAGGCTGTGACCCTCGAGCATCTCCATCACGCAGTAGACGCGCGTCCGGCCGCTCGGGCCCGGCTCGTGGACGAAGTCGAGGATCTCCACGATGTGCTCGTGGTTGATCTGGTTCACCGCCCGCGCCTCGTGGAAGAAGCGCTGGATGAGGTTCTGGTTCTGGGCATGCTCGGCCCGCAGGACCTTGATCGCCGCCGGGCGGCCGAGCGTCACGTGCCGGGCGAGGAAGACCCGGCCCATCGACCCCTCGCCGAGGAGGCGCTCCAGCCGGTACTGGCCGAGGATGTCCCCCTCGCGCTCCCGGACCTCGTCCTCGACGAGGAGCATGGGCGTGGCGCCGGTGTTCCGGCCCCGGAGCTCCTGCGTCCGGGGCTGGGCGGCATCGAGGGCGCGGGCCAGCGCCGAGGGGTCGGCGAACCGCTCGGTGGGGACGGGCTCGAGGCAGCGGCGGATGATGGGCTCGAGCCAGCCGCCGCCGCCGAAGCCGAGCGCCTCGCGCATCAGGCGGCCGAGGGCGGCCACGTCGGCTCGCGCGTCGGCGTCGTCTCCCGGGGCGTCCGCCAGACCGGGCCCGACGAGCTTGGGGGCGAAGCGCGACAGCCCGCCCACCAGGAAGACCTGCTCGGCGGGGAGCGCGTGGACGAGGATGCCGCGGCTCCGCAGCTCGGTCAGCGCGCTGCACACGGCGGGCACGAGCAGCGCCACCTGGTCCGGGGTGAGCGGGCCATTGCGGCGAAGGTGCGCAGCCAGGTCCTCCCCTTCCAGGTACTCGCTGACCACGAAGGGACGTCCATCCGGCAGGCAGCCCGCCTCGAGCTGCCTGGCCAGGTTCGGATGCTGGATGGCCTGCAGCGCGCCGGCCCGGTCCACGAAGTGGCCGCGGGCGTCGAGCCGGCGCCAGAGCGTCCCGTGGAAGACCCGGACCAGCGCGTTGACGCCGCTGTCCGGCTTGCGGCCCAGCCAGGCGGCGCTCGCGGCACTCTCTCCCAGCTTCGTGAGGAGCTGATAGTCGAGGGACGGGGTCATGGGACCGCTGTCAGCTGCCAGCCCACCCCCCCTACCACTCCCCGGGCCGAGGTAGAAAGCGGTCCGGGACGAAACCATGGCCGAGAACTTCATCTTCACCATGCAGGACTTGCGCAAGGTCCGGGGTGGAAAGGACATCCTCAAGGGCATCTCCCTGTCCTTCTTCCCCGGGGCGAAGATCGGCGTCATCGGGCCGAACGGCGCCGGCAAGTCCACTCTCTTGCGCGTCATGGCTGGCGTGGATACGGAATTCTTCGGCGTGGCCCGAAAGGACCCGGCGGCGCGGGTGGGTTACCTCCCCCAGGAGCCGCAGCTCGACGCGTCGCTCGACGTGCGGGGAAACGTCGAGCTCGGGGTGAAGCCGATCCGGGATCTGCTGGTTCGCTTCGAGGAGGTGTCGGCCAGGCTGGGCGAGCCTCTCGACGACGGCGAGATGGAGAAGCTGCTCGCCGAGCAGGCGCGCCTCCAGGACGGCATCGACGCCGCCGGCGCCTGGGAGCTCGACCGCACGCTGGAAGTGGCCATGGACGCCCTGCGGCTTCCCCCGGCGGAGGCGGCGGTGGCCACGCTGTCGGGCGGGGAGAAGCGGCGGGTGGCGCTGGCCCGGGTCCTGCTCGAGAGGCCGGACCTCCTCCTCCTCGACGAGCCGACCAATCACCTCGACGCGGAGAGCGTGGCCTGGCTCGAGCAGGCCCTCAAGGAGTTCCCGGGCACCGTGGTGAGCATCACCCACGACCGCTACTTCCTGGACAACGTCGCCCAGTGGATCCTGGAGCTGGACCGGGGCGAGGGCGTTCCCTGGAAGGGCAACTACTCCTCCTGGCTGGAGCAGAAGCAGAAGCGGCTGGAGGTGGAGGAGAAGGCCGAGTCGGCCCGCCAGAGGCAGCTCAAGCGGGAGCTGGAGTGGGTCCGCTCCAGCCCCAAGGCGCGCCAGGCCAAGAGCAAGGCCCGCCTGCAGGCCTACGAGGAGCTCGCTTCCCGGGCCCCGGAGAAGCGCGAGGCCACCGGGGAGATCTGGATCCCGCCCGGGCCCCGGCTCTCCGGCCTGGTGGTCGAGGCGCGCGACCTGCGCAAGGCCTACGGGGACCGCCTGCTCATCGATTCGCTCAGCTTCCGGCTTCCCCCGGGAGGCATCGTGGGCGTCATCGGGCCGAACGGCGCCGGGAAGACCACCCTCTTCCGGATGATCACCGGCCAGGAGAAGCCGGATGGAGGCGAGCTCCGCGTGGGCGACTCGGTGGTCCTGGCCTACGTCGACCAGAGCCGCGACGCGCTCGACGGAGAGAAGACCGCCTTCCAGGAGGTGAGCGGCGGGCTCGACCTCATCGACCTGGGCGGCCGTCAGGTGCCGGCCCGCGCCTACCTGGCGGCGTTCAACTTCAAGGGACAGGATCAGCAGAAGCGGGTGAAGGACCTCTCGGGCGGCGAGCGGAACCGGGTCCACCTGGCCAAGATGCTCAAGAGCGGCGGGAACCTCCTCCTCCTCGACGAGCCGACCAACGACCTGGACGTGGAGACCCTCCGTTCTCTGGAGGAGGCGCTCCTCGGGTTCGCCGGCTGCGCGGTGGTGATCAGCCACGACCGGTGGTTCCTCGACCGGATCGCGACGCACATGCTGGCCTTCGAGGGGGACAGCCGGGTCTTCTTCTTCGAGGGCAACTACCAGGATTACGAGGCGGACAAGAAGAAGAGGCTCGGCGCGGAGGCGCTCCAGCCGAAGCGCATCCGCTACAAGCCCATCCGCCGCAACTGAGCCGACCCGGGCGGCTACTTCTTCTTGGTGGAGCTGGCCGCCGCCGGCTTCACCTCGATCTTGGTGGCCGTCATCTTGTAGTAGACGGTGACCTTGTCGCCGGCCTTGACCTCGGTGGCGACCCCGCCCCGGGCGATCTCGAAGTTCTCCTTCTTGCCGCCGTGGTCCTTGACCACGGTGATGGTGTCGGCGTTGGCGTCCTTGACGACGCCGGTGACCTGGTAGGCGTCGGGGCCGGCGGCCAGCGCCGGGACAGCGAACAGAGCAGCGGCGAGGGCAAGGCGCTTCAGCATCGGTGTCACCTCCGGTGAATGCGGGCGAGCCGCGGACAGCTGGGGGTCGAGACGCTCCCGTCGGTCGACCGAGGCTGTCAAGCGCTCTTCGCCGGTGGAGGGCAGGCGGCAGGGTCCGTGCGCATGGCGGATCCGTCCTGTAAGCTCCCCGCCCCAAACGGACACCCCCCGGGAGGGCCGACGGAGACGGTGAGCGACGAGCGCGCGGAGGCGCTTCTCAGAAGTGCCCTCGAGAAGATCGTCTACTTCGAGGCCCGGTCCGGGCAGCTCGAGGGCGATGCCGCGGCCGCGCGCGCCGAGGCGGACCGGCTCCGGGCCGACCTGGGCTCGGCCGCGTCGCGGGAGGTGACCCTCCGCCAGCGCCAGGCCGAGCTGGAGGTGGACCTGGCCCGGGCCCACCGGGACCGGGAGGAGCTGGGCCGGGTGGTGGACGCGCTCCGCATCGAGCGGGCGACCCTGGTGGACAAGCTTCTCGATGCGGCGCGCATCCGGGGCCGGCTCTCCGCCGACGACGGCTCCTTCGACCTGGCGGCCTTCATCTCCCAGCTGCGGAGCGAGGCGCTGGCCGCCCGGGGCGTCCCCTCCGGCCCGCCCGGGCTCGCCCCCTCCCCCGAGGGGCCCGAGCGGGAGCCCTGGGAGCCCACCGAGGAGGTGGAGCCGGTGGACGATGCGGTCGCCTTCCAGGCCGAGGTGGCCCGCCAGATGGCGGCCGGCGTCTGGGAGGACACCGGCGCCGGACCGGCCGCCCCGGCTCCTGCGGCCGCGCCCGCGGAGAGGGTGACCCATCTCGCGGAGGCCCTCCGGGCCCAGGGCCGGCTCGGGGCGCCGCCCGAGCCCCGCCGTGGCCGCGCCGGAGAGGAGACGCTGTTCGGATTCTCGGTGCGCGAGCTGTCCGCCCCCGACGCCGGGGCGCGCGCCCGGGCCGCCGAGCGCCTGGCCGGCCTGGGGGACCGGGCCGCGGCGCCTGCCCTGGCCGCTGCGCTGCACGCCGAGCGAGACCCGGGCGTCGCGGTGTCCCTCCTCTCCGCCTTCCGCTCGCTGGCCGGCCCCGAGGGGGCGCAGCTGGTCGAGCCCTTCGTGGACGCTCCCTATGCAGAGGTCCGCATCGCCGCCCTCCGGGCCCTGGTGGCGCTCGATGGGGTGCGCGCCGTCCGCCAGCTCCAGCGCGCGGCCGAGGACGTCGATGCCTCCGTCCGCCGGCGCGCGGCGCTGCTTGCCCTGCAGCTCCCGCCGGAGCAGGCCCAGGCGCTGGAGCGGCGCCCGGGCCGGGACGCCGACCCCGAGGTCCGACGGGTGTCGGCGCTGGCGGCCGGAGCGGCGTGCGGAGCAGGGGCCCGGGGCGCCCTGCTCGCCGCGCTGGATGACCCGGCCCCTCCGGTGCGCCAGGCGGCGGCCCGGAGCCTGTCCCGGCTGCTCGGCGTCGGTGTCGAGGCGGTGGCCTCGCTCGAGGGGCCGGCCCGCCGGCGGGAGATCCGCCGGCTGGCGACGCTTCCGCCGGCGCGGGTGCCGGCCCCGGCCGTCGTGCGGGCGTCCCGGCCCGCGCCGGCCGCCCGCGTGGCGGTGCGGACCGAGGAGGCGGCGCCTCCGCGGGCCAAGGTTCTGCCGCCCCGCGCGGCGGAGACCCTGTGCGAGACGGTCCTCGCCGAGCTGCAGACGGCGATGCGGGGACGCTCCGTTCCGGAGCTGGTGGAGGTCCTCGCCGCGGCACCCGAGATGATCGAGTCCGCCTGCGTGCTTCTCACTGCCCGGGGTCAGGTGGTACGGCGTGGCCAGAGACTCTTCGTCGCCTGAAGGCGAGGGAAACTCACCGATGGACGCACCCAGCTACAGCGCGAAGGAGGCGGCCGAGGTGCTCGGCCTGCCGCTGCGCACGTTGCAGTCGGCGCTGAAGCAAGACCGCTACTCGGGCGTCGACCTCTGGGCGGTGCGCCATACCCTCCAGCATTTCCCTCGCCCCCTGGGCCACCGGCGCCAGCTGTTCCTGAACTTCAAGGGCGGGACGGGGAAGACCGCCCTCTCCACGTCCTACGCCTGGAGGATGGCCGAGCTCGGCTACCACGTCCTCCTCGTCGACCTGGACAGCCAGGGCCACGGCACCAAGTGCCTCGGGTTCGAGGGGGAGGACTTCGAGAAGACGCTCCTCAACGTCCTGGTCCGCAAGGCCCCGATGGACGAGGTCATCCAGCACACGCCGATGCCCAACCTCGACTTCGTCCCCAGCAACCTGACGATGAGCACCGTCGATCTGGCGCTGATGCCGATGTCGGCGCGCGAGTTCAAGCTCAGGAACGCGCTCAAGGACGTCGGCCAGCGCTACGACGCGGTGGTCTTCGACGCGCCCCCCTCCTTCGGGCTGCTCAATCTCAACGCGCTGATGGCCGCCGACGACCTGTTCGTCCCGGTGCTGCCCGACTTCCTCTCCTTCCACGGGCTGAAGCTGCTCTTCGAGACCGTCCAGAGCCTGGAGGAGGACCTGGGCCACGTGCTCGACCACGTCTTCATCGTCGTCAACTCCTTCAACCAGACCTTCAAGCTGGCCAAGGAGGCGCTCGAGGCGCTGAGGACGCACTACCCGGAGTACATCCTGTCCACGCTGGTCCGGCAGTGCACCAAGTTCGCCCAGGCCTCCTCGGAGGGAGTGCCGGTGTTCCTCGCCGACCGCGAGTCGAAGGGCGCCACCGACATCGACGTCATGGTTCGCGAGGTGCTGGGGCGCATCGAGGCGGCGCAGACGCGCACCGCCGCGGCCCCGGGGCGCGACGTCAAGGCCGGATGAGGAGGCGGGCATGAAGAAGGCCTTCGAGCAGAACGTCTCCCGGACCCGGCCCCGGGTGAGGCTGGGCAACCTGGTGGAGGAGCCGCCGGGTCCAGGTGCCGAGGAGGCCCCCGCCCCGGCCGCGGCGCCGGCCCGGCCCGCGTCTCCGGGTCGCCCGCCGTCCGCGCGGGCGGCGGCCGCCCGCTCCGACCCACCTCGCACGACCGCTCCGCCCCAGGCCGAGCCGGCGCGGCGAGGAAGCCCGGAGGCGGTGACCGAGCTTCTCGCCCGGCACGCCGTGGAGCCCGCGGCGGGAGGCCCCGTTCCCCGGGAGCAGCCGGCGCGCCCCGCGCCGTCCGGCCGCGGCGAGGAGGATCCGGCTGCGCGGCGCGAGCGCCTCCGCCAGCGCCTCAAGGCGGCGCGCGAGCAGCCGCGGCCCGAGCCCCTGCCGGCCACGGCCGCGGCGGCGGGGATGCTCGCCGTGGAGCGCATCGCCACGCTCCAGGCGGAGCTGGTCGAGCTCAAGGCGCACAACCAGGTGCTGACCCAGGAGCTGGAGGCATCCCGCCGTCAGTCCGAGCGCGCCACCGAGGAGGCCCGGGTCCGGGTCGAGGAGGCGCGACGGCTGGCCGCCGAGGTCGAGGGGCGGACCAAGCTGCTCGCCGATCTGGAGAAGGAGCTGGCGGCGCTGGAGGGCGAGCGCGACGAGACCCTGCTCGGCATCCAGGAGCTGCGCGCCCGCGAGCTCTCCGGGGCCGAGGAGCGCCAGCGCCTGGAGGCGGCCCTGGCGGAGCGGGACCGGCAGATCTCCGAGGGGCTCCAGGAGGAGGAGCGCCTGGCGACCGAGCTGGAGAGCCTCCGCGAGGAGATGGAGGCGCTCCGGCGGACGGTGAGCACGCTCGGCGGGGAGCGAGAGATGCTGGCCCGTCAGGTGGCGGAGCTCACCGCCGAGCGCCAGGAGCTGCTCGACGCTCGGAAGGCGCTCGAGGCGGTGCACCGCGCGCTCACCGAGGCCGCCCGGCGCTGAGCGGTCCGCCGTCGGGCCGACGCCGGGACGAGTGCCGGTCGAGGCCTGGCCGGAGAGGCCGGTGCTCCTGCTCGGCAGGGCGCCTCAGCGCGCCGCGGCGAGCTGGTTCCCGAGCGGCACCAGGGGAAGCTTGCTCGTATCCACCGCCAGCGCGCTGAGGGGCTCGAGGCCGTTGCCGCCGAGCAAGAGATTCATGGCCACCACGCGATCCCGAGGCGGCGGGTGGTGGGCGAAGGCCTTCCCGTCGTTGGGCAGCGCCCCGACGAAGCCGACGAAGCCGCGCGGGCTGTAGCCGGCGGCCACGGTCAGCTCCAGTCCAGCGGCGTCGGCCGCCAGCTCCTGGTCCCGTCCCAGCCCGCTCTCGAAGTAGCGGTGCACCAGCTCGTCGGAGAAGAGCGTGAGCAGGGCCTGGTTGGCCACCGAGTCCAGGTCGAGCACTCCGTTGAAGGCGTCCAGGGCCCGGATGGCCTGCTGGATGAACCCCGGCCCGTAGGAGCGGAGCGCCGTCCCCGCCTCCTTGCTTCCCGCCTTGGTGTAGGCCACCGACTTGCAGCGGTCGATCTTCGTCTGCCGGTAGATGACGAAGGCATCCTTGTGGGTGACGTGCGCCACCTCGTGCGCCAGGACACCCGCCAGCTCGGCCTCGTTGTTCACCTTGAGCAGGAGCCCCCGGGTGACGAAGACGTAGCCTCCCGGAGCCGAGAAGGCGTTCACCGTGGGCGAGTCAACCACCCCGAACGTCCACTGAAGCGTCGGCCGCGAGGAGCGCTGAGCCACGTTCTTCCCCACCACGTTGAGGTAGACGGTGAGCTGGTTCCGCGGCGTGGGGGCGATGGGCACCTGGGCCGGAGTCTTGAGCGACGCGTCGGGGATGGCCGGCACGTCCACCAGCAGGCCGCCCCCGAGCTGGACCCAGTTCAGCGCCACCGTGCCGCCGATGGTCCGCTCCTCGTCGAAGGTGATGGCCAGCGCGCCCATCTGGTCGCACTTGTTGAGGTCGTTCACCAGCGTCGCGGCATTGACGCCGGTGCTGGTGGCGCCGGCGATGGTCTCGCTGACGTTGCCATGGCTGATGCCGGAGACGACGCCGCAGGCGGCGGCCAGCCCCCCGGCAAGCAGGAGGAGCCACCTCATGGCGTGCCTCCCTGGACGCGCGCCGCCTGGGACTGGAGCTCGGCCACCGAGCGCTGCTGGGCGATGGCCTCCACGGTCAGCGTCTGGCGGACGGCGTCGTGCATGCTGGGCTTGAGGTCGCCCTTGTTCTTCTCGTCCTGGGTTCCGTAGCGGATGGCCCCCTCGGTGAGAGCCTTCCCGGCGGCCCCCGAGCTGGCGAACGCCTGCGGGTCCACCGGCCGCGAGCCCTTGGGCGCGGTGAGCAGCTCCTTGTCCGGCGGCTTGGCGGAGAGATTCGAGAACCAGACGAAGCCCACCTGGCCCTGGACGTCCACCCGGTGCCACTGCGGCTGGTCCTTGTCCGCGCCGCGCCAGACGACCACGTCGCCGGGCTGAAGCTTGGCCACCGTGTCCGCGGTGGGCGAGGCCTTCTTCAGCACCTGCGTGTCGCGCGCGCGAACGTAGACCTTGTCCCCGGCGGTGAGCGCCAGCGCCCCACCGGCCACTCCCAGCGCGAGCAGCCCCCAGGGCCCGAGTCGTCGCATCGGTCGACCTCCCCTACTTGTCCAGGTTCACCACCCCATCAAAGCCCATCGGCGGGGCGAGCGCATGGGCCCGGGAGCGAGCCTCGAGCGCGCGGGAAGGGCCGTCGCCGGGGTCGATGGCGACCGCCCGTCCCGCCACCCGGGCCGCCTCGGCGAATCGCCCCGCTCGCCAAAGCCCCAGGGCCTCGGCGTACAGGCCGATCACCTCCCGCTTCTCCGGGCCCAGCTCGCCGCGCCGGCCGAGAAGTTCGTAGACGGTCACCG
>DASPUU010000226.1:0-6252 GCA_035622755.1 Myxococcaceae bacterium | reverse complement strand
GGTTCAAGTCCGACCCTAGCCACTCAGCATCCTTCAGCTTTTTCATTACCGAACCGGCGTCTTTTTCTCCAAGCCCCATTCCTGCCCCACGTGCACCAGCGACAGCGGCGACGTGTTGCCACGCAAAGGTCGGGGCGTGCGGGGCAGGCGCGGGGGCAGTCTCCGCCTGCGGTCATTCGAGACTCGAGCCTATTGGAGCCCCAGGCCCGTCTGCTGACGCAGCAGATGGGAACTGGGTCGGGTTTCAGTTGGAGAGTGGGTTGGGGACCGCAACTCGGATTGCCTCCACCATGCGGTCGCCGATGGTCCGACTCATCCCAAAGAATCCCGGCCAGGTGGCTTCGTCCACCCGCTCAACCACTTCCGACAACGGCCCGGTTAGGTCGAGCGATGCGATGTCGCCAAAGAAGTCCGGCCAAGTCTGCGCAACCCAGGGAAGGGCAGTGGCTAAAGCCGCCCGTCGGTCGAGGAGAGCGAGTATCGACAGCATGGCGTTCGGGTACCTCGTGTTCGCCCATGCACGCTGAACCTCATCGGCGTCGTATTCTAGGCGTTGTCCTTCGCGCATGTTCCTTCGCCACCTTCTCTCCATTTGGATAAGAGGGTCTGCCTCCATTTGGGCAATCATTTCCTCTGGGGTTGCTCCTCGGTAAGCGATGACGCTGGAGGAGCTCGGGAAGAACGCGCTCAGCCCGCCACGGGAGACGGCGAGGGAGACGTGGACGTAATCGTCGTTCTTCTCTAGGAGCGTGGCTTCAACCTCGCACCAGCCAGCGTCCCCTGCCTTCCCCACGGAATAAACCTGCGGGTACTCGATGGCGCTTAACTGCGCATAGGACTTCTGGCTCCACCGCTCCAACTCGGATTTGAGCAACGCAGCGAGCTTCCCCATCTCGAAAGCCCTTTTCTCAGCAAAAGTCGCCGGGTGGACATTTTATCAGCCGGCCCGCTCAATGACGGTAGGGTCTCGCTGCGAGGCGGAAGGTGAACCTTTGGAGGCGGCGGGCGCGTAGCTCGCGCAGCCTCAGCGTGGCCTCCTCGTCAAGGCGCTCGCCCTCCACGAGCTCCAGGCGGCCCGGCTCATGCCGGACGACAGGCTCGCCGGCCCAGAGCGCGAGGAGCTGCACGTAGGTTTCCGACCCCTGGCCGAAGTGCTGCCGGGCCAACTCCAGGGCATCGCGAATCCCTCGCGAGACTTGCGCCCGTATGCGGAGACCCCACTGTGCCGGGTTGCTGCGCTCCAGGTACCAAGCGGCGGCCTGCCAGGTCCCAAGGCTGGCGGCGGCGTCGATGACCCGGAGGGTAGCGTCCGCTCGCTCCGCGCCTTTTCCACCGCCTCCCGGAACTCCCGGAAACGGCCTCGGGGCTGGCGCTGGCCTTCCGCCATCCATCGGTGAAGGGTACTCGCACCGGGGGGAGCCCACCCCGCACCGCGGGGGGCCGACACCCCGGAGCAAACCACCGGGATCGGGGCCGCCGCGCCCGCTGTCGTGCCCAGGCCGCGACCGCACCCCACACGCCGTCGGAGCCCCAGCGAGCGCAGGAATCGGACGATGACGGACCGGGCGCGCTCCTCTCAATAGGGAGCAGTGCACGCCCTGGAGGGCGCGCCGTCGCTGCCGGCCGGGGGACGGCTTGGAGGTCCTTCCGATGAAGGTGCTCTCGTTTGTCATCTGGCTGTCGTGGGGGGCGATCATCACCCGCGTTCTCCTGGCACCCACCGTCGGCCTGACCCTGAACCAGGCGCTGGTGCTTCTCCTGCTCGCCGCACCGGCCGTCGGAGTCCTGTGCTGGCTTCGCTGGATCTTCCGGCCGCCGTCGGAAGCCTCGTCGCTCCTCCGCCGCCGCCAGGCGGCAGCCGAGGACGAACGGCTCGACGGCGCGAGCGACTGGCCGGGCATCGCCGGTCAGCTTTTTTGACAGTCCCCACGGGCGGCTCGACCATCCCTGTCACCGGGGCTAGAGGCCCGTGACCCGCTGTAGCGGCCAGTCACGGCTGCCCCGGGGGAAGGGACGTTGGTCATGCCCGATTCGTCGGCCCTCACCGAGGCCGCCACAGACGCGGGGGTCGCCGAGAAGGACGACACCGTCAGCACGCATGTCCTGGTGACCGAGGAGGACGTCCGCCGGCTGCGGGCGCTCTCGCGGCGCACACGGATCGCGCAGAGCGAGTACCTGCGCGAGGCGGTGGACGACCTGCTCCGCAAGTACGACGCGGCGCCCAAGGAGGACTAGCCCTTGGCCCTGCCCGTGCGCGCCCGCCGGCCGGCCACGGCCGCCGTGCTCTCCGAGCGCCCCCTGGTCGTCTTCGACTTCCACGGCCGACCGGTGCGCAACGGCGCCG
Source organism: Myxococcaceae bacterium (assembly GCA_035622755.1). Classification (GTDB taxonomy): domain Bacteria; phylum Myxococcota; class Myxococcia; order Myxococcales; family Myxococcaceae; genus JADGRA01. Next base: position 3,908 of record DASPUU010000226.1, on the reverse strand, counting down.
CCCCGTCCGCCGAGCCCCACCCGCCGCAGAGCATCCGCGACGCCGTCCTGGCCTGGATCGACGAGCACCCGTAGCGCCGCCGGAGCACCCTAGCCGGCCCTGGCCTCGCTCGCCTCGCGCTCCTCGTCGAGCTTGCCGGCCACCTCGCTGAACGAGAGCCGGTCCACCGAGAGGAAGAAGAGACCGAAGGCGATCTGCTGGCCGGTCTGGCACAGCCAGAGCACGTTGGCGTAGGCCAGCCCCGGGCCGCGCACCAGCTCGCCGGGGAGGAAGAGCGCCAGGCCCACCCGGACCGCCGCCTGGAAGGTGCCGATCATCCCCGGGGCCGCGGGGATCATCAGGCCCACCACGAGCACGCAGAGCACGACGTAGCTCTGGAACAGGTCCAGCGGCAGGTCGAAGCCGCGGGTGGCGAGGAGCCACATCCCGAAGCCGTTCAGCCCCCAGTAGACGAACGTCCAGCCGAAGAAGGCCAGGAGCCCGAGAGGACCGGGGAGCTGCTTCACCGCTCCCACGAAGGCATCGACGATGCCGGCCACCTTCTCCGCCAGCCGCGGGCTGGCCCAGCCCATCCCGCCGCGGACCAGGGCCACCGCCCGGCCGTGGTGCCAGGCGGCGAAGAGCAGGAAGAGCAGGCCCCCGAAGAAGATGGAGAACATGGCGTTGGCGCCGATGCGGACGAAGCGGACGTCCGGGGCGCCCGGGGGAACGAAGAAGAGGAGCACCCGGAGGAGGAGGGCCACGAACACCCCGTCGGTGATGCGCTCCAGCACCACCGTGGTCATGGCCGCGCTCCGGCGGATGTTGCTCCGGCTGGCGATGAGGAACGGGCGGGCGAACTCGCCCATCCGGAAGGGAAGCACCAGGAGGTACATGAAGCCGATGGCGCTGGCGTCGTTGAGGGGGCGGAAGGGGACCCGCTCCAGGCCGGAGAGGAGGCGCCCCCAGCGGAGGGTGCGGCAGACGTGGATCAGCCCGAGGATGACCAGGTAGGGCAGGAGCCAGAGGTAATGCGCGGCGCGCAGGCTGGCCCACTGCTCCGCCCAGTGCGTGTCGCGGAAGGCGTAGACGCCGCACACCAGGGTCACCGCCAGGCTGGCGGCGAGGCGCAGCGCGCGCTTCACGGGAGCTCCTCATCCCCGAGGATCAGCGCCGGGTGCTCGGCGAGCAGCGCCTTCGCCGCCCCCTCCCCCGCCCGGGCCCGGAGCTCGGCCAGCGCCTTCTCCAGCCAGGCGCGTGCACCGGTAGGAGCATGCAGGTCGGTGGCCGCCACCGCATAGAGGCCCTCCTCGAGGAAGGTCCGGGCAAGCCGGCGGGCGAGCGGGCCGTAGCGGTTCACCAGCGCCCCGAGATCGAGCTGCAGCCGCGCCCCGAGGCGCACCACCTCGGCGGCCCGACCGGGCCGGTCGAATTCCTGGCACCGCTCCGGATGGGCGAAGAGCGGCGTCACCCCCTTGCGCAGCATGCGGAAGACCATCTCCGGAAGCGCCGGAACCGGCGAGTGGTAGGGAGCCTCGACGAGCACGTACCGGCCGCCGTTGACGGTGCGCGCCCGGGGCGTCCCCAGCCCGTCGAGGAAGCCGTCCAGGACGAGGGCGTTCTCCGCATTGGGATGGAGCCGGAGGGGGACGGCGGCGCGCTCCAGCGCCTCGGCGAGCGTCCTCCGCCGGTCCCGGCACACCTCCTCCGGCGCGAAGTCCGGACGGGCGTGCGGGCTGGGGGCGGCGGCGGCGAAGCCCAGGTCGACGAGCACGCGGGCCATCTCCACCGCGTCCTCGAGGGTGCGCGCGCCGTCGTCCACGCCGGGAAGCAGGTGGCAGTGCAGGTCGACGTAGCCTTCCATGGAGCCTAGCGGCGACCCTCCGCATCCTCCTCCGCCGGCCCGCCGGCCGGCGGCCCACGCTCGCCCTCCGGCGGCGCCTCGGGGACGCGGTACTCCTCGCCGAGCCACCGGCCCAGGTCGACGAGCCGGCAGCGCACCGAACAGAACGGAGCGCTCGGGTTCTCCGCGCGCGGAGCGGCGGGACGTCGACAGATGGGGCAGGGGGCGGCCACGCGAGGCGCTCTGCATACCCCGGTTGGTGCTAAACGGGGAGGGCCGACCATGAAGGCCGTCCGCATCGTCCGCCCCGGCAGCGTGGACGGCGTCGAGCTCGCCGACGTCGCCGAGCCGGGCTGCGGCCCCGACGAGCTCCTCGTCCAGGTCCAGGCCACGGCGCTCAACCGGGCCGACCTCCTCCAGGTCCTCGGCCGGTACCCGCCTCCTCCGGGCGTTCCCCAGGACATCCCCGGCCTCGAGTACGCCGGGACGGTCCTCCGGGCCGGCGAGCGGGTGCAGCGGTTCCGCTCCGGGGAGCGGGTGATGGGGCTGGTCGGTGGCGGAGCGTTCGCCGAGCGCCTGGTGACGCACGAGCGGGAAGCAATGCCCGTTCCGGAGGGGCTCGAGCTCGCGCCCGCGGCCGCGGTTCCCGAGGCGTTCCTCACCGCCTTCGACGCCCTCGTCCTCCAGGGGGAGATGCGGCCCCACGCGCGCGTCCTCGTCCACGCGGCGGCGAGCGGCGTGGGGACGGCCGCGCTGCAGCTGGTGCAGCTCTTCGGCGCCGAGGCCATCGGCACCGCCCGGACGGAGGAGAAGCTCGAGCGCTGCCGGGCGGTGGCCCCCTTCCACCCGCTGCTCGTGCCGCCGGGGGCTCCCCGCTTCGCGCCGCGGGTCCTCGAGCTCACCGGGGGCGCCGGGGTGGACATCGTCCTGGACCTGGTCGGGGGCCGCTACCTGGCCGAGTCCCTGAACTGCCTCGCCTCGCGGGGGCGCATGCTGATGGTGGGGACGCTCGACGGCCCCCGGGCGGACCTCGACCTCTCCCGGCTCCTCCACCGGCGGGCACGGATCATCGGCACCGTGCTGCGGACGCGGCCGCTCGAGGAGAAGGCCGCCCTGGCCAGGAGCTTCGAGGAGCAGGTCCTTCCCGCCTTCGCGGGCGGCCGCATCCGGGCGGTGGTGGACGCCGTCCTGCCCCTGGCCTCGGCGCCGGTGGCGCTCGCCCGGATGGCCGCCAATGCCTCGGTGGGGAAGCTCGTCCTTTCCGTCGGGGAGGCGCGCTGACCTCCGGCCGGCCGAGGCAGTGGCTGGCGCTCGTGCTCGCGCTCGGGGCGGCGCCGCTCCGTGCCGACGTGACCCACCGTCACACCGCCGTGGTGGAGGTGGTGCAGAAGGTCGGCCCGGCGGTGGTGTTCATCGGCACCGAGCAGCGGGTGGACAGCCGCCTCCGGGGCTCGACCCTGGAGGACCTCCTCCTCGGACCGGGGCGTTCCGCCGAGCGGAGCATCCAGTCGCTCGGAAGTGGCGTGATCATCGACCCGGGGGGGCTGATCGTCACCAACAACCACGTCATCCGGGGGGCCTCCGCCATCCACGTCATCCTCTCCGACGGACGACAGCTGGAGGCCGAGGTGGTGGGCAGCGATGCCGGGAACGACCTGGCGCTCCTGCGCGTCCAGGCCCGGGGGCCGCTCCCCGCGGCCCAGCTCGGGACGTCGGCCGACCTGATGATCGGCGAGACGGTGGTGGCCATCGGCTCGCCGCTCGGGTTGCAACGCACGGTGACGGTGGGAGTCCTCTCGGCCACGGGCCGTAGCTTCAAGACCCGCACCGAGACGTTCGACGACTTCCTCCAGACCGATGCCGCCATCAACCCCGGCAACAGCGGCGGCCCGCTCCTCAACCTCGACGGCGAGGTGATCGGCATCAACACCGCCCTGCTCACCAGCGCCCAGGGCATCGGCTTCGCCATCCCGGTGGACAAGGTGCGGCGCATCGTCAACGAGCTTCGGAGCTTCGGAAAGGTGCGCCCGGTGTGGGTCGGCATCGGCGTTGAGCCGCTCACGCCCGCGGCAGCCCGACGGCTGGG
>DASPUU010000225.1:0-10000 GCA_035622755.1 Myxococcaceae bacterium | reverse complement strand
ATTCATCGGCCGGAGCCAGCGGGCGGCTCGGGAGGTGAGTGCTGCGGTGCGGCTACTTCACCGCCTTGACCCGGGCCCGCTTCTCGTCGACCTCCACGTCGGGCACCGCCTGCACCGGCGAGGGCTTGAGGATGCCGACCTTCTCCAGCACCTTGCGCTCGATGCTGGTGGCCACCTCCGGATGGTCGCGGAGGTAGTCCTTGGCGTTCTCCCGTCCCTGGCCGATGCGCTCCCCCTCGTAGGCGTACCAGGCGCCGCTCTTCTCCACGATGCCGTCCTGGGAAGCCAGGTCGATCAGGTCTCCCTCCCGGGAGATGCCGGTGCCGTACATGATGTCGAACTCCACCTCCTTGAACGGCGGGGCGACCTTGTTCTTCACCACCTTCACCCGGGTGCGGCTCCCCACCACCGCATCCCCGTTCTTGATCACCCCCACCCGGCGGATGTCCAGCCGCTGGCTGGCGTAGAACTTGAGCGCGTTGCCGCCGGTGGTGGTTTCCGGGTTTCCGAACATCACGCCGATCTTCATCCGGATCTGGTTGATGAAGATGACGCAGGTCTGACTCTTGGCGATGGTCCCGGTGAGCTTGCGCAGCGCCTGGCTCATCAGCCGTGCCTGCACGCCCATGTGCGCGTCGCCCATCTCCCCTTCCAGCTCCGCCTTGGGGACCAGCGCCGCCACCGAGTCCACCACCAGGGCGTCGATGGCCCCGGAGCGCACCAGCATCTCGGCGATCTCCAGCCCCTGCTCTCCGGTGTCCGGCTGGGAGAGGAGCAGATCGTCGGTGCGCACGCCGAGCTTGCGCGCGTAGCCCACGTCCATGGCGTGCTCGGCGTCGATGTAGCCGCAGATGCCGCCCCGCTTCTGGGCCTCGGCGACGATGTGGAGCGAGAGGGTGGTCTTGCCCGAGGACTCCGGGCCATAGATCTCCACGATCCTCCCCCGGGGAACCCCCCCCACACCGAGCGCGATGTCCAGCGAGATGGCCCCGGTGGAGATGACCTGGATGTCGCGGATGAGCGGCTCGTCCTTGCCCAGGCGCATGATCGAGCCCTTGCCGAACTGCCGCTCCACGGCGCCCATCGCCAGCTCGATCGCCTTTTCCTTCTCCGGATTGACCGCCATGTGCGCGCGCCCTTCCCTTGGCCTGACTGAACGGCCGTTCATGTATACCTTGCTCCGGCCCTCGTAGTCGAGCCCCCTGACAGGCCGGAGCGATACCCCTCCACTGCTCCTCTCGGGAGCAGATGACCCGCCGCCCGCAACCGGACCCGTCCAGAAGGTGTTCGAGGAACGTGTGGACATGGATGCAGACGCGGAGCTGATGCTCCGGGTGGCCAGAGGCGACCGGTCTGCGTTCACGCCCCTCTTCGACCGCCACCAGCGGGGAGTGGCGCGGTTCGCGTTCCGGTTCGTCGGGGACCGGGCCCGGGCCGAGGAGCTGACGCAGGACATCTTCGTGAAGCTGTACCGAAATGCCGGTCGCTACCGGCCCAGCGCGCGGTTCAAGACGTTCCTCTACCGGGTGGCGGCCAACCACTGCCTCAACGAGGTGCGCAAGGGAGAGTACCGGGTGAAGCACGTGTCGGAGGGTCCGGAGGAGGGCGAGCCCGTGGAGACGCCCGCCCCGGAGGCCGAGCGGCCCGACTCCCACCTCGCCGGGCGCGAGCTGGAGTCGCAGCTCGGCGCGGCCCTGGCCGGCCTCTCCGAGCGCGAGCGGGCCGCCTTCACCCTGGCCCGCTTCGAGGGGATGGCCTACCGGGACATCGCCGAGGCGCTCGAGGCGAGCGAGGCGGCGGTGAAGAGCCTCATCCACCGCGCGACGCTGGCCGTGGCGCGGAGGCTGGACGCGTTTCAAGCAGGGGCCGAGGAGCCCCTCCGGAGTCGTGCATGAGCTGCGAGACGGAAGCCGAACTCACCGCGTACGTGGATGGAGAGCTGACCCCGGCCGATGCGTCCGCCGTCCGGGCGCACCTCGCCGGCTGCGAGCGGTGTCGCTCCACCGAAACCCTGCTCCGCCGGACACTGGGCACCCTCCGCGCCCTGCCGGACTTCGAGCCCTCGCCCGACCTCCGCCGCCGGGTCCTGGCCCGACTGGAGCAGGCGCCGGCCCCCTGGCGCGAGCGGCTCGCCGCGCTGCTCCGCCCGGCGGTGCTCGTTCCCTCGGCGGCAGGCCTGCTCGCCGCAGGGGTGGTGACGGCGCTGCTCTGGGGTCCGGGCGGCACGGCGCTCCCCCCGGGGCTCCAGGACACGGTGGCCCTCGGGGTGGCCCTCAACTACGAGGTGGTCGCCGACTACGAGCTGCTCGGGCTGGACGGCCCGGACGACCTCGAGGTCGTCGAGCATCTGCACGAGCTGGAGGGACGGCCGTGAGCCGGCCCGGGCTCGGCCTGGCCCTCGCCCTCCTCCTCTCGCCGGGTGCGGTGCGCGCCCAGGCGCCCACCCCGGACGCCGCCGCTCGCTACCAGAGCCTCTCCGAGGAGCAGCGGGAAGCGCTCCGGCGGCGGCTGCGCGAGTTCAAGGCCCTGCCCCCCGAGGAGCAGGCCCGCATCCGGCAGAATCTCCAGCGCTGGCAGGCGCTCTCCGCCGAGGACCAGGCGCGGGTGGTGCAGAACCTTCGCGCCTTCGAGAAGCTCTCCGTGGAGCAGAAGCAAGAGCTCCGCGAGGCGGCGCGAAAGTTCAGCCAGCTCGACGCCGCCCAGAAGGCCGAGCTCCGCCGGCGCTTCCAGGACTACCTGAAGAACAATCCTGACCGCCGCGAGCAGCTGATGGAGAATCTCAAGCGGTGGCGGAGCATGACGCGCGAGCAGCGGGAAGAGATGCGCGAGAGGCTTCGGGAGACGCACCGCAAGTGAGCGGCCGCCCCCGGTGGGCGACCCTTTTGCTTCTGGCCGGGGGGATGGCGCTGGCGGCAGCCGCGCCCGACGGGGGCTCGCCGGCCCCGGCCGCGCGGGATGCCGGCTCCCCCCGCTCGCCGGGCGACGCCGGGGCGCCGCGCCCCCTGACCGCCGAAGATCTGGAAATCATCCGGGACCTGGACCTGGTCGAGCACCTGGGCGAGGCCGAGCTCCTCGACCTGCTCCTCGAGGGACGGTGAGCCGCCAGCGCCCCCGCTCAGCGCCGCGGCGGAGCTCGACGGCCGCCCTTCGAGCGCCGCACGGGAGGAGGCGGGACCTGGACGTGGCGCGGCCCGCGATCCCGGAGGGTCCAGCGCGTGCTCTCCGCCACGCCCCGGTCGGCGCCGCGCCCGACCAGCTCGAGCAGGTCGCTCACCGTGACCATGCCCACCGGTCGCCCGGCCTCGAGCACCGGGATGCATCCCACCCCGTGCCCGCGCAGGAGATTGGCCGCCTGGCGGATGGTGGTCGTCGGGGAGACGCTGACCACCGGGGCGCTCATCGCCGTCTCCACCGCTCCCGGTGGACGCCCGAGCAGGTCACGGGCCGAGAGCACTCCGAGAACACGCCGGCCGTCGACCACGAGCAGGTGGTGGACGCGGTGAACGCGCATCGTCTCCGAGGCATCGGCCAGCGAGGTCGTCGCGCCGACGCTGTGCACCGGGGAAGTCATCACTTCATGGACGCGCATGGTGTCTCCCTGAGCTCCAAACTCTGAAGCGTGCACGGTCCATTCCATGCCCCGGGCCCGGGGCGCAACCCCGGGGAGCCGCCGCAGGGCTTGCGCGCTCCGAAGGGGACGCTCGCTTCGCAGACCCCTCTGCGGCAAGAAGGCTCTCCCGGGGAAGGGATGCCCCGGCGCGGCGAGGAGGCTGCCTGGCGATGAACGCGGTCGAGGAATGGGAGGAGCAGCGCCAGTCCTCCTGGCTCTACCGGCAGCTCGCCGAGACCGAGGCCGACGCGCGCCTGGCGTCCCTCTTCGGGGCGCTGGCCGAGGCCGCCGACCGGCAGGCGGAGCTGGTGGCCGGCTCCCTGGAACGGGCCCCGCCGCCGTGGGCTCCCAGCTGGCGGGCCCGGGTGGTGGCCTGGCTCGCCCGGCGCATCGGCGTGCGCCGGACCTGGCCGATGCTGGTGGCGCTCAAGCTCCGGGGCTTCTCCGCGCTCCGCCCGGCGCCCCCGCTGGCCTCCATCCATCCCATGCCCACCTCCACCCGGAACATCGGGGCCCGGCACCGGCGCGGCGGCGGGGGAAACCTGCGCGCCGGCGTCTTCGGGGTGAGCGACGGGCTGGTCTCCAACACCAGCCTCATCCTCGCCGTGGCCGGGGCCGGCGCCCCCACCCGGCAGGTGCTCCTCTCCGGGATCGCCGGGCTCCTGGCCGGAGCCTTCTCCATGGCCGCCGGCGAGTACATCTCCATGCGCTCGCAGCGGGAGCTGTTCGAGCGGCAGATGGCCGAGGAGCGCGCCGAGCTGGAGCGATTCCCGGCCGAGGAGGCCGAGGAGCTGGCCCTCATCTACGCCGCCCGGGGAATCCCCCTCGACCAGGCGCGCTCCATGACCTCGGCCCTGGTCAGGGACCGGGAGAAGGCTCTGGACACGCTCGCCCGCGAGGAGCTGGGCCTGAACCCGGACGAGCTGGGCTCGCCCTGGGGGGCGGCACTGGCCTCGTTCCTCGCCTTCGCCGGCGGGGCGTTCATCCCGGTGGGGCCCTTCCTCCTCGCCCACGGCCCGGGCACGCTGCCCCTGGTGCTGGGCACCTCCGCGGTCGCGCTCCTCGCCATCGGCGCCGCGCTCAGCCTCTTCTCGGGAAGGAACGCCGCCCTGAGCGGGCTCCGGCTCCTCGCCGTGGGAGCGCTCGCCGGCGGGACCACCTACCTCATCGGCCGGGTGCTCGGCGTCGGCCTCTAGCCCTTCTGGCCTTCCAGGTGGGTGCGGATGCGCGCCCTTTCCCGGTCCCCGAGCGTGCGCTCCGCCCAGGGGTAGAGTCCGTGGTCCTCGGTCTCGGCATGCAGGCGCAGCCGGTTGCCGAAGTCCTCCACCGCCTGCTCGCGCAGGAGGTGCAGGTCGAGGTTGACGCCGAACTCGGTGAGGGTGTTCTCGAAGAAGGTGTGGTCGCGGCGGATGCGGGCCGCCTCGGCGGGGAACTCGCGCGCGAAGCCGGGGAGCAGGTCCGCCTCCTCGGCGGCGATGTGGGCCCGGAGCCCGCGGTCGAACTCGCTCCACATGTCGCGGAGCTTGCGGCGGTCGTCCTTCTTCGCCTCGGCGACGAGATCCGTGAAGAGCCGTTCCAGCCTCGCGTGATGGCCCTCGAGCATGGTCCCGCTCTTCGAGCTCCCTGCCATGGCATCCTCCTCGAATTCCTGCTCGGCCGGGTGAGTGATAGCACGGTCGGTGCCGCCGGCTCTTCCGACGGCCCACCCGGCGTCGGTGCAGGCCAGGCAGAAGCGCGCCTCGGGATCCGCGCGGAGCCGCTGCGTCCCCAGCGCCCGCCCGCATCGCTCGCAGGTCCCGAAGGTTCCGAGGATGAGCCGCACCAGGGCATGGTCGACGCCGGAGAGCTCGGTCGAGGTCAGGGCCTGGTCCTGGACCCACGCCCCTCCCACCTCGCCCGCCGCCGCGGCCGCGCGGATGCGCAGCGCCTCGTCGGAGAGCCGACGCAGAAGCCGCTCCCGGCGCTCCAGGAGCCGATTGCGGGCATTGCGCTCGAAGGGGGTCACGACGGCTCCGATCCTCTCACCCCGAGAGCAGACAGCAACCGCCGGACCAACGCCACCCCGGGCCCATCGCACCGTGATCCGGAACGAAGGGGGTGCGGTCCTCGCCAGGGCCGGGCGCAACCCTTGCGGTCCCCGGGCGCATCAGGCCAGCGGCAACCGGACGCGGAACGACGCGCCGCCCCCGCCGCTCTCCTCGAGGCGCACCGCGCCGCCGTGCTGGCCGACGATGGACTGCACGATGGCCAGCCCGAGCCCCGAGCCGGCCGGCTTGGTGGTGAAGAAGGGCTGGAAGATTCGCTCCCGGAGCTCCTGGCTCACGCCGGCGCCCTCGTCGTCGACCCGGAGCTCGAGCTGGTCGGCGGTCACCCGGCGCACGCTGACCCGGACCTCGCCTCCGCGCGGGCTGGCGTCCAGAGCGTTGAGCACCAGGTTCATCACCACCTCGCGCAGGCGCAACTCCTCTCCGCGGGCCTCCAGCCCCGCCTCGATCTCCAGCCTCAGCTTGACTCCGCGCCCCTCGGCGTCGGTGGCCAGGAGGTCCACCACCCGGCCCACCAGCGTCTCCATCGGTACCGGGTCCTGCCGCATGGTGCGGGGCCGGGCGAACTGCAAGAAGTCCTCGAGAAGGTGGTCGAGGCGGCGGATCTCCTCCCGGACCAGCGCCAGCGGCTCGAGCGGACCGGTCTGCTCCGCGCTGGGCAGCTTCCTCACCCGGCGCTCGAGCACCGCCAGCTGGAGGGAGGCGGCGTTGAGGGGATTGCGGATCTCGTGCGACAGACCGGCGGTGAGCGTCCGGACCGCGGCCATCCTCTGGGCCTCGAGGTCCTCGCGGTAGGTGTGGAGCATGATCCCCAGCTCCACGTCGAGGATGCGGTCCAGGGCCACCCGGACCCGGGAGGCCAGCCGCGCGTCGCCGGCGAAGCCCTGGTCGATGACCGCGCCCAGGCCCCGGCGCAGGACGTTCATCGCCCCGAACATGTAGTGCTGGGGCAGCGCGATGCGGACGTGCACCCGGCCGATCCGGCACCGCCGCTCGAAGTAGGCGTCGTCCCACGGCCCGGTGAGCAAGCTGTCCATCCACTCCACCAGCGTCCGCTTCAGGCGGCCGACATGGCTCTCGCCGCCCTCGAGCGCGCGGCGCGCATCGGGATGCTCCAGGATGCGCTGGTAGAACTCCTCGGAGATGCGCGGCAGGCGAGGCTGCGCGATGGGGTGGAGGCGGCGCAGCGCCTCGCCATCCTCGGGGCCGAAGCCGACGTAGGAGAGGAGCTCGTCGAAGACGTTGACCGCCATTCCGCGTCCGTCCATGAGCGCCCCAGTCGGGCGCGGAGCAATCGTCGCGGCGATGAGCACGGGCTGTCTAGGGGACGACCAGCACCGGCTTGGGCGAGATGTGAAGGAGCCGGGTGGTCACACTTCCGAGCAGGACCCGGGCCATCGCCCCCTTTCCGGTCGTCCCGGCCACCACCAGGTCGACGTCGGCGGCGGCGGCGGCCTCGGCGAGCTGCTCGGCCGGGCTTCCCACCACCACCACCGGCTCGGCCCGGAAGCCGGCCTTGCGCGCCGCCTGCACCGCCTCGTCGACCAGCGTCTCGCCGGCGCGCTGCTCGGCGGCGAGCAGCTCCGCCCATCCGGCCAGAGCCGCCTCGGGAGGGGTGACCGGAACGTGGATGGCGTGGAGGAGGGTGAGCGAGGAGTCGAAGGCCGACGCGAGCTCCTCGGCGAAGGCCAGGGCGCGGCGCGCCGGGGGCGAGCCGTCGTAGGCCACGACGATGCGGCGGATGGGCATGGCAGCAGCGGAGGCGTTTCAATCTCCAGGCCAGCGGCTCGCCCGCGCCACCACGCGGCCGGACCGCATTCCTTGCGTCTCGGCCGCCGGCGACGTCGGAGCTTGCGCCCGACCCGCCCCGGCGTGGCACTCTCCGTGCCAGGCGCCCCCCTCCATGGTCGAGACTGCCAGGCAACGCGACGGGGCCCAGGAGCTCTGGAGGGAGCGCTTCTCCGACCGGCTGATGACGCCGGGCGAGGCCATCCGCCTGCTGCGGCCGGGAAGGCGCATCTTCATCGGCTCGGGCGCGGCCCAGCCGGTGAGCCTGGTCGACGCCATGGTCCGCTTCGGCCGCCAGCTGGCGGACAACGAGGTGGTGCACCTGCTCACCCTCGGGCCGGCGCCGTACACCGCTCCCGACTGCGCCGACCGGTTCCGGCACAACGCCTTCTTCATCGGCCCCAACGTGCGCACCGCGGTGCGCGAGGGCCGGGCCGACTTCACCCCCGTCTTCCTCTCCGAGATCCCGAGCCTGCTCCGGAGCGGACGCCTCCCGGTCGATGCCGCGCTGGTCCAGGTCAGCCCCCCGGACGCCGACGGGTTCGCCAGCCTCGGGGTCAGCGTCGACGTGGTCCGGGCGGCGGTGGACACCGCCCGGCTGGTGCTGGCCGAGGTCAACCCGCACATGCCGCGGACCACCGGCGACACCCGGCTGGACCTGCGGCGCTGCGCCGCCCTGGTCCCGGTGGACACGCCCCTCCTGGAGCGACCCCCGCCGGCCCCGGACGCCGTCGCCCGCGCCATCGGCGAGCAGGTGGCGGACCTGGTCCCCGACGGCGCCACGCTCCAGGTGGGGATCGGCCGGGCCCCCTCGGCCATCCTCGCCGCCCTGCGCGACCACGAGGACCTGGGCATCCACACCGAGATGCTCTCCGACGGCATCATGGAGCTGGTTCGCGTGGGAGCGGTCACCGGCCGGCGAAAGACGCTCCTCCCCGGAAAGGTGGTGGCCTCGTTCCTGATGGGGAGCCGCGCCCTCTACGCCTGGGCCGACGGAAACGCCGAGCTGGAGATGGGGCCGAGCGACTGGGTGAACGACCCGCAGGTCATCGCACGCAACGACCGCATGGTGAGCATCAACACCGCGCTGGCGGTGGACCTCACCGGCCAGGTGGCGGCGGACACCCTGGAGGGCGGCTTCTACTCCGGCATCGGCGGGCAGCTCGACTTCGTCCGGGGCGCCGCGCGGAGCAAGGGCGGGCGCTCGCTCATCGTCCTCCCCTCGCTGGCCCGCGACGGGACGGTGAGCCGCATCCAGGCGGTGCTCCCGGAAGGCTCGGCGGTGGTCACCAGCCGCGGCGACGTACGCTACGTGGTCACCGAGTACGGGGTGGCCGACCTGTGGGGGAAATCGGTGCGCGAGCGCGCGCTGGCCCTGGTGGCCATCGCCCACCCCGACCACCGCGCCGACCTGCTCGCCCAGGCCAAGGCCCGGGCCTGGGTGCTGCCCGACCAGCCGGTCCCCAAGGTGCCCTTCGAGACCCGGCACTGGCTGGAGGCGCTGCCCGACGGAGTCGAGGTGCGCGTCCGGGCCGCCCGCCTCACCGACGAGCGAAAGGTCCACGAGCTGCTCTACGCCCTGTCGCCGGAGAGCGTCTACCAGCGCTACTTCGCGCCGCGTGAGATCCACCCGCGGGCCGAGGTCCTGGCCGTGCTCGACACCGACCCCCGGAGCAGCTGCGCCCTGGTGGCCGAGCGGCTCGAGGACGGGACCCTGCTCGGCATCGCCCGCTACGACCTCGACCCGACCAGCGGGATGGGCGAGCTGGGCATCGTCGTCGCCGAGGCGTGGCAGAAGCGCGGCGTCGGCACCGCGCTCGTCCGCCGCCTGGTCGAGGTGGGGAAGGGCCACGGGGTGAAGGGGCTCCGGGCCGACGTGCTGGTGAGCAACCCGGGGATGATCGGCGTCCTGCGCCGGGTGGGGCTCCGGGAGATTCCCCTCCCCAGCGCCGGCGTGTACGCCGTGGAATTCGCCTTCCCCAGGGATCCGCCGCCCTAGCGTCTCCGGGCCTGGCCCCCGTCTGGCGCACCAGCTGCATCCCGGAGAAGCGCCGCCGCAAGTCTTGCGCCCAGCACTCCGGAAATGGCCCCTCCCGGCATCGGCGCGCCGAGTGCAAAGGAGCCAGCTGCCCCAGGGAGCTTTCCATGGCCGTACGACACGGTGCCCACCGATGAGCGCCGCCGCCGCTTCCCCTCTTCCGCGGAGCCCCGGCGAACCTCTGCTACCCTCCCCCGCGATGCCGCCGCGAGCCCGGATCCTGGTCGTGGACGACGAACCCAATGCCCGGGATGCGCTTCGCACCCTGCTCACCGACGAGGGATTCGCCGTCTCCGAGGCCGGCGACGGGGTCGAGGCGCTGGCCGCCCTCCGCGACCAGGGGGCCGACGTCGTCCTGGCCGACGTGCGCATGCCCCGCATGGACGGGCTCCAGCTGGTCCGCTCCGCGCGGGAGGAGGGGCTGCCCGCCGCCTTCGTGATGATGACCGCCTTCGCCTCGGTGGAGACGGCGGTGGAGGCGATGCGCGCCGGCGCGGAGAACTTCCTCACCAAGCCGCT
>DASPUU010000224.1:0-14723 GCA_035622755.1 Myxococcaceae bacterium | reverse complement strand
GCGACCGAGGAGCTCCCCGCCGCCCAGCCGATCACCACCCTGGCGGAGCTGCGCGCGGTGAGCGACGACCAGCGGCACCGGATGCTCACCCTGCTCATCGTCAAGCCCCTCACCGCTCGAGCCCTCGCCTCTCAGCTCCGGATGCCGAGGACCAAGGTCTACTACCACCTCGGCCTTCTCGAGCGGCACGGGTTGATCCGGGTCGCCGGTCAGCGGGTGAGCGGCCGCCAGCTGGAACGCATCTACCGGGCCGTCGCCCGGAGCTTCCGCGTGGACACCGCGCTCCTCGGAGGAAAGACCAGGCGTGGAGCCGCCTCGGCGCGGGTGCAGATCCTGCGCAACGCGCTCCGCGATTTCGAGGAGACCTCCGGCCGGCGCTCCTCACGCCCCGAACAGATGGTGGTCTCCCGGGCGATGCTCCGGCTGAAGCCTGCTCAGCTGGCGAACCTGCGCCAGCGCATCCACCGCCTGGTGGCCAGCCTCGAGACGACGCAGGCCGAGGGGGAGCCCACCGAGCTGCTCATCGCCCTGTTTCCGACCGAGCTGTGAGGCACTGACCCGAGCGTCACTGCAGCTTCTTCTGCAGATTCACCTTCTGGGCGTAGGCCGGGGAGGTGGCGGCGAGCTTCCCCCAGAGCGCCCGAGCCTCCTGGGTGTTGCCCTTCTTGGCCAGCAGGTCCCCCAGCTGCTCCACCGCGGCGGGGTCGGACTGCACGGCGACGCTCCACACCCGGTCCGCCATCGGCTGGCGGTTGAGGCCGACGAGCGCCCAGGCCATCCCGGCCTTGGCCCGGCCGCTGTCGGGCATGAGCGGCATCACGCGCCGGTAGGCGTCGAGAGCCGCCTGGTACTGGCCCTGGACCAGCGCGGCCTCGCCCTGGTCCATCAGGTCGCCCAGGTCCTTGGCCAGCTCCGGCGTGCGCTCCACGCTCTGGAGGCCGGCCACCGTCTCCGGGCTGAGCGCGGGCACCTCGGCCGGCGCCGGGTGGGGGACGGGCGCGGATGCCGCCGCCGCGGGCGCCTTCGGCCTCGAGGCGGCGAACTTCGTCGCCCCGCCGGCCTTGAGAAGCTCCTCGGTCCGCGCCAGGAGCTCGCGCGCCTGGGGGGCCTGGGGAATCTGGGGCCAGCGCGCGAGCAGCTCGGTGAGATCCTTCTTCACCGCCCGGAGCGCGGCCAGGTCGTCCGGCCGGGTGTCGAACTGGACGCCGGCGCGCCCGTAGAGGGCGAGCGGGTCGGCGGGGTCCACCTCCAGCACCCAGGCGTAGGCGGCCAGCGCGCCGGCGGAATCGCCGGCCAGGAAGAGCGCGTTGCCGAGCAACCCCACGGCCTCGAGGGCGGGGCCGAGCGCCTCGCGGGCACAGGCCGTCGCCGCGGCGGCGTCCCCGGCCGTCGCCTTCTCCTGCGCCCGGGCGGCCACCGCCGAGGGCGGAAGCTCGGGGCTCGCCTGGCACCCGGCGGCTGCGGCATCGCCAGGCGGGCCGCGGACCCGGCGGCGCTCCTTGAGGTAGAGGGCGCGAACCCCGGCGGCTCCTTCCTGTGCCTGGCGCAGGTAGACCACGGCGTCGGGGTACCGCCCGTGGGTGAAGTACAGCTTTCCCAGCGCCGCCGACACTTCGAAGGGCTTGGCCCGGGTGCGCAGGTCGGGCGTGGCGTCGAGCTGGCGGAGGAGGTCGTCCGCCGTGGGCGGCATCGTTCCCGGCTTCACCGCCGGGTGCCCCGGGGGGAGAGCCCCGCTGGCCGGCGGGCCCCCGGCCGCCGCCGGCGGCTGACCCCCGGGGAAGCTCGGCCCGCCGAGGCCCGCCGGGCCGCCGTCGCTGCGAGCGATGGGGGGATGCCCGGGCGGCAGCTGCGGATCGGCACCGACGACGAGCAGGAGCGCGAGCGCAGGGATCACGGGTGCTTCCTCTCCGGGGGGGAGCGCCAGACGCTGGAGCCCCTCACCGGGGCCACGTCGGCCGGCGGAAGGGACTCGAGCAGCTGGCGGATGGTCAGACCGAGCACCGGGTGCCGGGCGGTCGGGGCGAGCTCGGCCAGCGGCTCGAGCACGAAGCGCCGGGCGTGGAGCTCGGCGTGGGGAATCTGGAAGTCCGGCTCGACCAGGATGCGCTCTCCCCAGAGCAGCACGTCGAGATCGATGGTCCGCGGACGCATGAGGCCCTTCGCCGTCCTCCCCAGCTCCTGCTCGATGCGCTGGAGGATGGAGAGGAGACGCCGCGGAGACAGCTCGCACTCCAGCTCGACGACGGCGTTGAGATACCGGGGCTGAGGCGGCCCGACCGCCTCGGTGTCGTAGAGGCGGGACCAGCGGCGCACCGACACGGCGTCGATGCGGCCCAGCGCCTCCGCCGCGGCGGCGAGGTGCGCCTCCCGGTCACCGAGGTTCGAGCCGAGCCCGATGTACACCGGGTCCACTGGACGGTGGCGGGTCACAGGCCGAGCACGTCCTGCATGGTGTAGAGGCCGGGCTCCTGGGCGCAGGCCCAGGCCGCCGCCCGGACCGCGCCGCGGGCAAATTGGTCCCGGCTGGTGGCGCGATGGGTGACCTCGATGCGCTCCCCGTCGGAGAGAAAATAGACGGTGTGCTCGCCCACCACGTCGCCGCCGCGGAGCGTCTGCACGCCGATCTCCCCCGGGGGCCGGGGGCCGACCTCCCCGGCACGGGCGAGGCGGAAGGCGGAGGCATCGCGGCCGGCGGCGCGGGCCAGCACCTCCGCCAGCCGCAGCGCGGTGCCGCTCGGGGCATCCCGCTTCTGGCGGTGGTGGAGGTCGAGCACCTCGACGTCCCAGGCCTCTCCGAGGAGCCGCGCCAGGTGAACGGCCACGTCGAGGAGAACGTTGATGCCCACCGACATGTTGGGTGAGAGGACCACCGCCGCCGAGCGGGCGGCGCGGTCGATCTGCTCCCGGACCACTCCGGACAGACCGGTGGTGCCCACCACCAGCGCCGTCCCGTTCCGCCCGCACACCTCGGCCCACTCCCCGGTGCCCTCGGGATGGGAGAAGTCGATGACCACCTCGGGGCGCACCTCGGCGGCGGCCTTGCCCGGATCCTCGAAGGTGGGAGCCCCGAGCGGTCCGAGCCCGGCCAGGGTCCCGGCGTCCTGCCCGGCCAGGCCGCTCCCCGGGCGCACCGCTCCCCCGGCGAGCTGGAAGCGAACGTCGCCGCGGAGGGCGCGGACCACCGCCGCTCCCATCCGTCCGGTGACGCCCGTGACCAGGACGCGCCGGGGCATGGGTCAGGCCCGCAGGAGACCCAGCCGCCGGAGCTCCGCGGCCAGGGCGGTGGCGTGCGGCTCGCCCAGGGGGACCAGGGGAAGGCGGATCTCGGGGCCGAACCTGCCCAGGAGGTACAGCGCCCACTTGACCGGGATGGGATTGGGCTCGACGAAGAGCAGCCGGTGAAGCGGGTTGAGCTTCGTCTGGAGCTCGGCGGCGCGGGTGCGATCCCCGGCGCGGGCGGCGGAGACGAGATCCGCCATCAGGCGCGGGGCGACGTTGGAGGACACGGAGATGACGCCCTCTCCCCCCAGGGAGATGAACGGGGCGACGGTGAAGTCGTCCCCGGAGAGGAGGGCGAGCCGGTCCCCGCACCGCTCGACCAGGTCCACCGTCCGGGCCATGTTGCCGGTGGCCTCCTTGAGCGCCACCACCTCGGGAAGATCGAGCAGGCGCAGGACCGTGTCCGGGAGGAGGTCGCACCCGGTTCGGCCGGGAACGTTGTAGGGCACCAGGGGGAAGCCCGGGTGGGCACGGGCGCAGGCCCGGTAGTGCTCGAGCAGCCCGGCCTGGTTGGGCTTGTTGTAGTAGGGGGTCACCACCAGCGCGGCGTCGGCGCCGACCTCGCGGACCTGGCCGATGGCCTCCACCGTGGCCTGGGTGGAGTTGCTCCCCGCCCCGGCCACCACCGGAACGCGTCCGGCGGAGCCCTCGACGGCCAGGCGCACGGCGCGGGAGCGCTCGGCGGGGCTCATCGTCACCGCTTCGCCGGTGGTGCCCACCGGGACCAGGCCGGACGTTCCCTGCTCGAGCTGGTCGCGGATCAGCCCCCGGTAGGCCTCCTCGTCGAGCCGTCCGTCCCGGAAGGGAGTGGCCAGTGCCGTGAGCGAGCCGGAGAGTCTGAGCATGTCGTCCCTGGGGAGGGGACCCTAGCGTCCCGTCGACTCGCCGCGCCAGAGGTCCCGGACGGCGTCCCGCGCGCGTACCACCTGGAAGCGGCGCCCGTGCACCAGCACCTCGGCCGGGCGGGGGCGCCCGTTGTAGTTGCTGGCCATGCTCATCCCGTAGGCGCCCGCGGTGCGCACGCAGAAGAGGTCCCCCTGCTCGGGGAGGACCAGGCGCCGGGCGGAGGCCAGGGTGTCCGTCGACTCGCATACCGGCCCGACCACCTCCGCCCGCACCGTCGGTCCGCGCCGCCGGCGCACCGGAACCACCTCGTGCTCGGCTCCGTAGAGCGCCGGGCGGAGCAGGTCGTTCATCCCGGCGTCGACGATGACGAACTGCCGCCGCGGAGAGCGCTTCCGGAAGAGCACCCGGGTGACCAGCACGCCGGCGTTGCCCACCAAGAGCCGCCCCGGCTCCACCAGGAGCGTGGCCGGCAGCCCGCGGACGGCCCGGAGGAGCACGCCGGCCCAGGCCTGGGGGTGCGGCGGACGCTCGTCCCGGTAGGGGATGCCCAGCCCGCCGCCGACATCGAGAAGGGAGAGCGGGTACCCCTGGCCGACGAGCTCCTGGTAGAGC
This sequence comes from Myxococcaceae bacterium, assembly GCA_035622755.1. Classification (GTDB taxonomy): domain Bacteria; phylum Myxococcota; class Myxococcia; order Myxococcales; family Myxococcaceae; genus JADGRA01. The sequence continues at coordinate 9,986 of DASPUU010000224.1, read as the reverse complement.
CGGGCCACCTGGGCCACCGCCCGCCCGAGCGGGCGCGTGTCGGTGAGCTGGCTTCCGATGTGGCAGTCCACGCCCCGGGCCACCAGGCCCCGCATCCGGCGGCTGCGCCGGTAGAGGGCGTACGCCTCGCGCAGGGGCACGCCGAACTTCGAGGTCTCCATCCCGGTGGAGATGGCGCGGTGGGTGCGCGGGTCCACCGCCGGGTTGACCCGGACGGCGAAGGGCGCCCGGACACCGAGCTCGCGCGCCACCTGGTCGAGGAGCTCCAGCTCCTCGGCGCTCTCCACGTTGATGAGGAGCACCCGGGCGCGCAGGGCCTGCACCAGCTCCTCGCGCCTCTTCCCCACGCCGGCGAACACGGCCCGCCGCGGGTCGCCGCCGGCCCGCCGCACCCGGGCCAGCTCCCCGCCGGAGACGACGTCGAAGCCCGAGCCCCAGGCGGCGAAGCGCGCCAGGAGGGCGAGGTTGGAGCTCGCCTTCACCGAGTAGCAGACCAGGGTGGGGTGCCCGGCGAAGGCCCGGGTGACGACCTCCCAGTGCCGGCGCAGCGTGGCCTCGGAATAGACGTAGGTCGGCGTGCCCACCCGGGCGGCGATGCGCTCCAGGGGAACCTCCTCGGCGTGGAGGATGCCTCGCCGGTACCGGAAGTGGTCCATCGCGCCCGAGGACCTCAGCGCCCGGCGTCGGGCAGGGCCGCCGGCGCCGGTGGAGCGGTCTCGGGCAGGGGCGGGCGCGGATTTCCGCGCACCCCGCATGCCGCCAGCGCAAAGGCCAGCGCCAGCCCCAGCGCCGCTCGCCCGCCCATGCTCAGAAGCGGATCCCGATCATCCCCCGGATGCTCTGGGCGACGTGCAGGCTCTGGGTCAGGACCACGTCGGTGTTCTGGAGCCCGTCGAAGGGGAAGAGGATGCCGTAGTAGAGCCAGGCGAAGAGGCCGTCCTCGGTCTGGTAGCGGACGCCGAGGTCGATCTCCAGCCCGAGCGCGTTGGAGCCCGCTCCCGGCCGCGACGCCGACGGCGTGGAGGAGAGATAGATGGACTGCGAGTAGACCATGTTGCCGCTGACCTGCAGCCCGTCGGAGATGTTCCAGTAGGCGGACGGACGGATGTACCAGGCGTCGGTGATGGTGCCGATGATGTAGCGGAAGAGAATCTGGTCGATGTGGTAGTTGGGATTGAAGCGGTAGTTGCGGATGTCGGCGTCGGTGCAGGTCAGGGCGGGATTGGTGGGGCACGTGTACTGGCGGCCGAACTGCGCGCCGTCGATGTCGCCCGGCTGAGCGGCGGGGGTGGTCGCCCCCGGCTTGAGCGAAGCCCGGGTGACGCGCACCCCGAAGCCGGGCGCGGAGTCGCCGCTGGCGAATCCTCCCTTGAAGCCCAGCCCCACCGCGCCGTGGAGGATCTTGTACTCCGCCTCGCCGGCCACTCCGAACTGGACGACGGTGACGTTGGCCGCCACGCCGCCGGGCAGGATGGGGGCGCTGAACGACCCGAGGTACGAGACCGCCTCCAGCTCCACCCGGAAGGTCCGGTTCTCCACCTTGAGCCAGATGTCCGGGATGGAGAGATTGCCGAAGCGCGCGGTCCGGTTTCCGAGCGTGGCCCCGGGCTGGTAGGCGTCCGGGGGATTGTAGGTGGCGTTGATCGAGTTGTACTGGTACTTCTGGTAGCGGTAGGAGAAGTCGAGGCCGTAGTTGATCACCGTTCCGCCGGACTCGATCTTCGCCTTCGCCTGCTGCTCGGTGTCGAGCCGGGCGATCTGGATCCGGTAGGCGGTGGAGTTGTCCGCCTGGGTGATGTCCAGCTGCTCGGCGTAGTCGAGCGTGCGCGCGTTGACCAGCCCGGTCACGTCGTACTCGAGCATGGGGATGACGTAGAACCCGGGAAGCGGCTCGGCGACGAACTGGAAGGCGTCCATGACCGACTCGAAGTCGCAGTCCAGGCAGCTGCCGTCGTTGTAGTTGATGCCCATCCCGAAGTTGGTGGACATCCGTCCGAACTTGAGCAGCCCGACCGGCGTGGAGACCTCGCCCCAGACCTGCTTCACGGCGATGCTGTCCAGGGCGGCGTTGAGGCCGGCGCTGGGCGGCACCTGGTTGGCCACCGAGAGGAGCGCCACGTCGGTGCCCTGGTAGCGGGTGTAGGCATAGGCCGGGGTGCTTCCCCAGACCAGGTTGTCGAGCATGTCGATCTGCGCCTTGATGCGGAGCTCCTCCGAGACGTTCACCGTCGGCTCGAGCCGGAAGCGCATGTTGACGCCGGTGATGGTGTGGCCGCCGGGGTTGATGATCGGGTTCCCGCCGTCGGGCACGGGGAAGAGCCAGTAGCCGTTGAAGGGCAGCTGGGCCATGTCGAAGTAATTGAAGAGCTCGGGGCGGACGCGGAAGTAGCCGTGCGCGACGAAGAGCTGGAGCTTGGTCCGGCTGGTGACGGTGGCGTCCTCCCAGCCGGGCTGCGTCGCCGCCTGGGTGGCGGCCTGGGCGCGCATCTCTTCCTGGAGCTCCTTCTTCGCCTGCGCCACCTTGGCGTCGATCTCGCGCTGGATGGCCTCGTCGAGCTGCGGGCTGGGCGTGACGCCGGCCGGCACGGCCGGTGCGACCACGCTGCCGCTGGCCGGGAGTGTGCCCGGAGACGACGTGGGCGGCGTGGTGGGTGCCTGTGCGAGGGCGGTGCCCGACAGCACCGACACGGCCAGGAAGAAAGCCTTCACGTGCAATTCTCCAGACGGAGGCACAAAGGGCGCGCGAGTAAAGCCACCGCCCTCCGGAGTGTCAACGACCGTGACCTCACGGAGCGATTCATTCCGAGGTAGCCTTCTGCTCATGAACGGCACCTTCAGAACGCTGGCGATGGCGGCGGCCAGCGTGGGCGCGCTGGCGATGGCGGCGGCCTGCAGCAGCCCGACCGGCTCGTACGGCGATGCCTGCACCGTCTACGCCGTCGAGGCGCCGTGCGACACCGGCCTGGAATGCCGCTGCCGGGACAACGGCTGCTTCTGCGCCAAGCCCTGCACCGACAACAGCGATTGCCCGGGGAAGTACGACCAGTGCGTCGACGGTTCCAACCCGGCGACCAACGCCGTCGGCTCCTTCTGCTTCCGCTTCCTGGCGGATGGCGGTCCCCTTCCCTAGCCCTTCGGACCCTCGCGCAACTCGGTGAGCACCCCGCGCATTCCCCGGGGGTGCACGAAGGCCACCCGCGCGCCTCCCGCCCCCGGCCTCGGGGCGGCGTCGACCAGGGGGGCTCCCGCGCGGCGCAGGGCCTCCAGCGCCGATTCCAGATCTTCCACCTCGATGCAGATGTGATGCAGGCCCTCGCCTCGCTTCTCGAGGAACCGGGCCACCCCGGAGTCGGGCGTGGTCGGACAGATGAGCTCCACCCGGCCCATCCCCTCGCCGAAGATGGCCGTCCGCACCGCCTGCTCGGGGACCTCCTCGACGTGGGTCAGCTCCAGGCCGAGGGTGTCCCGGTAGAGGTGGATGGCCGATTCGAGATCGCGCACCACGATGGCCACGTGGTCCAACCCCTTCGCCTTGACCGTCATCGCTTTCTCCTTGCCGGCTGGCACCGCGGACAGAAGTACGTCGAACGCCCGGCTTGGCGCACGCTGCGCACGACCGTCCGGCAGCGCGGGCAGGGCTTGCCCGCCCGCCCGTACACCCGGAATGGGTTCGGCGTCCCCGGCTCCTCGACGTAGGGGACCTCCTCGGAGTCCTCCCGACCGAGGGCAAAGCGGATGCCGGCGGAGATCGCCCGGGCGAGGCGCCGCCACTCCTCCGGGCGGAGGCTGCGCGCCGGACGGACCGGCGAGACCTTGGCCCGCCAGAGCGCCTCGGCGGCGTGGATGTTGCCGAGACCGGCCAGCCGCCGCTGATCGAGCAGGGCGACCTTGACCGGCACCCGCGACGTGCCGAGCGCCGCCTCCAGCGTCGGGCCGTCGACCGCGTCGAGGAGCGGGTCGGGCCCGAGCGCCCGCACGGCGGGCAGCCGCTCCAGGGCACCGGCTGGGGCCGGCTCGATGCGCCCGAAGAGCCGCGGGTCGCGGTAGTGGAGGACGGACCCGTCGTCGAGGACGAGGCGCGCGCGGCTGTAGGGCTCGGGCTGCCCGGAGCGGCGCCGCACCCACTTGCCGGTCATCCCCAGGTGGGAGAGGAAGCCGCGGTTGCCCTCGAAGCCGAGGAGGAGCACCTTGCCCCGCCGCCGGGCGAAGGTCAGACGTCCGCGGAGCCGGGTGAAGGCCGAGCGGTCCGCGCCCCGGAAGATGCGCGTCCGGTCTGCCTCGGCCCGTGCCACCGCCGCGCGGCCGAGCCAGCGAGCCAGGTTTCGTCGGGCGATCTCCACCTCGGGAAGCTCGGGCATGGGGGTCGCCAACGCGCGGCGGAGGGATTAAGCCTTGCCCACCTTCCGGGAGGCAACCATGGCAGACGAACCGAAGAAGTACGCGCCGAAGAGCTTCGCCCACCTCAAGGGCCTGAAGGGCATCAGCGACGGCCTGCTCGAGAGCCACTTCAAGCTCTACGAGGGATATGTCAACCGCACCAACAAGCTCACCGAGACGCTCTACGGCATGGCCAAGGAGGGGCAGGCGGCGGGCTCGAACCCGGCCTACGCGGAGATGACCCGCCGGATGGGCTGGGAATACAACGGGATGGTCCTCCACGAGTACTACTTCGGCAACCTCAAGCCGGGGGGCTCGGGCGGGGCGGCGAGCGGGAAGCTCAAGGCGGCCATCGAATCCCGGTTCGGAAGCTACGACATCTGGCTGGCCGATTTCCGGGCCATCGCCACCATGCCCGGCGTGGGCTGGGCCATCACCTACCAGAACCCGGACAATGGCTGGCTCTCCAACCACTGGGTGAGCTCGCACGAGGAGGGGAACCCGGCCGGCTTCCGGCCGATCCTGGTCATGGATGCCTGGGAGCACGCCTTCGTGCCCGACTACAAGCCCACCGAGCGCGCCAAGTACGTGGACGCCTACTTCGCCAACATCGACTGGGGGGCGGCGGAGAGCCGGCTCAGGTAGGACCCGCGGCTGGGGGCGGTCAGCCGCGCTCGAGCCTCGCCCGCATGCGGGCGCGGACGGCCGGCCACTCGGAGGCGAGCAGCGAGTAGAGCGCCGTGTCGCGGACGGCGCCGTCCGCGGCCGGCGATGCCGCCCGAAGCAGGCCGTCCAGGCTCGCCCCGAGGCGCTCGATGGCGGCGCGGGAGCGGGCGTTGCGCACGTCCGTCTTGAGCGTCACCCGGTGCACCTCCCAGACCTCGAAGGCGTGGGCGAGCATGAGGAGCTTGGCCTCGGTGTTCACCCCGGTTCGCTGGGCCTCGGGGGCCAGCCAGCTGAAGCCGATCTCCACCGCATCCGGGACGCCGGCCGGGCGCTGCAGCCGGTGCCCCTCGGGCCAGGTCCAGAACTCGAGGTTCCAGAACCGGGTGGACCCGACCACTGCCTCCCGGGCACGGTCCACGGTGGCGAAGGGGAGCGCCGCGCCGGAGCGCGCCTGCTCGAGCGCCTGGTCGAGGTAGCGAGGCATGCCCTGCGGCTCGGCCGGGACGGCGGTGAGCCGGTAGGTCTCGCGGTGCCGGGCGACGATGGCCTGCAGGGGCCCGAGGTGGTGCGGCGCGAGGGGCTCGAGCCGGACGTGGCGTCCCTCGAGCACCACCGGTCGGATGGGTTCCATGGCCTTGGCGAGCCTAGCCAGAGGGAGCCGCGGGCGGGGTCGGTCCCCCCGCGGTCGGCGGGAACTGTTACGGTCCGGGGCTCGGGATGGCCTCCCACCCGCGCACCTCCGGCACCGGCCCGGCGAAGCCGGCACCCCGGGCGGTTAGCGCCCCGAGCGTCCCGGCCGAGCGCCTGGTCCGGACATGCCTCAACTGCGGTGCGGAGCTCGAGGAGCGCAAATGCAAGCTCGCCTGCCGCTGCGGGTACTACGCCTCGTGCTCCGATTTCCTCTGAGGTCCGGAGGCGGGGCTCACCTCGGCGCGCGCTCCTCCGCCTCCGGCGAGAGCACGGCGTTGACCAGGCCGCCGAGGAGGAAGGCGAACGCCGAGAGGTAGAACCAGGTGAGGAGGACCATCACCGCGGCGATCGACCCGTAGGCCAGGTCCACACGGGCCACGTTGGCCGTCCACAGGCCGAAGCCCCAGGTGGCGAGGAGCCAGACGAGCGCCCCCACCAGCGAGCCCGGCGTGACGAGGTGGAAGGGCGCGTCGATGTCCGGCAGCACGTAGTAGGCCAGCGCCATGGCCGCGGTCACCATCACCGCGGTGATCGGCCAGCGCAGCCACCCCCAGAGGAGCAGAAACTCGGTGCGCATCCCGAACCAGGAGAAGAGCCACACCCCGAAGCGCCCGCCGATGACCACCGCGCTCAGGCCGACGACGATGAGCGCCGTTCCAGCCACGGTCACCGCCAGGCTGACGAGCTGCGCCCTCCACCACGCTCGCCGCTCGGTCACGTGGTAGGCGCGGTTGAGCGTGACCCTCATGGCATCGACCCCGCGGGAGGCGCTCCACACCGCTGCCAGGAGCCCCAGGCCGAGCAGGTGGGGCCGCGGCTGGCGGACGAGCTGGTGGAGGTGACCGGCGAGCACGTCGGCCACCTCGCTGGGGAGCATGGTGTCCATGGCACGCATCAGGGCGTCCACCGCCGGCTGGACCGGGAGGTAGGCGGCCAGGGTGACCAGGAAGAAGAGGAAGGCGAAGACGGCGAAGAGCAGCGCGAAGGCGAGCTGGGCGGCGTGGTCGGCGAGCGAGACCTCGAGGGTCCGGTCCCAGAGCCGGCGCAGGAGCGCACCGGGGGAAGCTCGCGCGCGGCGGACGGGGCCCACGGAGGGCATGCTACGGGCGGCCGTCGGGCGCGGGGAGAGGTTTTCGCCCCACGCCCTGGGTGAGCCGGACGCCGAGCAGCACCAGCGCTCCCCCCACCACCACCTCCCACCCGATGGGCTCGCCGAGCACCACCCGGGCCGCCACCGCGGTGGCCACCGGCTGGAGATTGCTGAACACCGCCACCTTCGAGGCGTCGGTGCGACCGAGCGCGGCGAACCAGATGAGGTAGGAGAGCACCGAGCTGCCCAGCCCGAGATAGACGACGCTCGCCTTGGCCAGGGTGGAGCTGGCCAGCAATGCCTCCGGCTGGAGGGCCCAGGGCGCGAGCGGAAGGAGCAGCAGCGCGGAGGCGATGTTGGACCAGGCGCTGGTGCGGAAGGGTCCCTGGGCCGCGACCAGGGCGCGACCCTCGGTGGTGTAGAAGACCCAGGCCAGGAGCGAGCCGACGAGGAGGAGATCGCCGAGGAACAGGCCGGAGAGCGCCCCCGCCCCGCGGGCGAGGAGCAGCACCAGCACACCGGCCAGCGCCAGGGCGATGCCCGCGCTGGCAGTCCAGCGCGGCCGCTCCCGCCCGCGCGCGAGCTCCACCAGGTACACGCCCAGGGGGGTGAGCGAGAAGATGAGGGCGCCGTGGGCGGCGGTGGTGTGCTGCATGGCCTCGAGGAAGAGCGCCTGGTTGAGCGGGCCGGAGAGGAGCCCGAGCCAGAGGACGCGGCCCAGCGCCGACCGCGGGGGGAGGCGGGGCCGGGGAAGGGTGGCCAGGAGCACGGTGAAGGTGCCGGCGCTCACCACCAGTCGCCAGAGCAGCAGGGTCAGCGGGTGGAGCTCGGCGACGCCTCGCTTCGCCGCCAGGTAGGTGAGCGCGCTGAGCAGGACGTGGAGGCACATGAGCGCCACCACGCCCCGCTCGAGGTGGCGGGCCCTCCCCGCTCGGTCGGTCATGGCCCGAGGCAGGCCAGGGCCCAGCGGGCCGCCTCGCTCACCACGGGGCTCGGGTCTCCCGCGAGGTTCTCGAGGAGCCGCCGCGCTCCTCGGTCGCGGGCCGCTCCGAGCGCGTAGGCGGCGTTCCGCCGCAGGCCGTCGTACCCGGCGCGGGCCAGAGCGGTCCCCGGGACGAGCGCCCGGTAGGAGTCGGGCGACAGGCCGGCCAGGGCGCGGACATCGAGCGCGGCCACCGGCCGTGGACGGAAGCGCATGTCCAGCGTGGCGACCGGGGTGGCGTTGAGCGGGCACACGGTCTGGCAGACGTCGCAACCGAAGACCGTTCCCTCGAAGGCGGTTCGCAGCGGCTCCGGCGCCGGGCCCACGTTCTCGATGGTCTGGTAGGACAGGCAGCGGCGGGCGTCCACGCGCCGCTGGCCGTCGAGCGCGGCGGTGGGACAGGCGTCGACGCAGAGCCGGCAGCGAGCGCAGAGGTCCTCGGTGGGCCCGGGGCCGTACCGGTCGACCGGGTGGTCGAGGAGCAGGACCGCCAGCACCACCCAGGAGCCGAAGCGAGGCGTCACCAGACAGCCGTTGCGCGCCACGTAGCCCAGGCCGGCACGCGCCGCCCAGACCTTCTCCATCACCGGGGCATGGTCGACCGACCCGTAGTCGGCGACGCCGGGGAACTCGGCTCGGAGCGCCCGCCGGAGAGCGCGGAGGCGGTCGCGGAGGGTGGCGTGGTAGTCGCGGCCGCGCGCATAGGACGCCACCGGCGAGCCCTCGGCCTCCGAGTCATCCACGCGGTAGTTGCAAGCCAGGGCCACCACCGTCCGGGCGCCCGGGAGGAGCAGGCGCGGGTCGAGCCTCTCCGCGGCCCTCTCCCCCATCCAGTCCATGTCCGCCGCCATCCCGGCCGCGAGCCAGCCTCCCAGGGCGTCGGGCGGGAGCGGCTCGGCGCGCGCGAAGCCCACCAGGTCGAACCCGGCACCGCGCGCCAGCTCCTCGAGGCGCGATGCGGGGAGAGGCTCCGGCGCCGTGCGCTCTAGGGCGCCGGGATCCACTTCACGTCCTCCACCCCCGCGCTCCGGTTGACCGCCCGGGCCATGACGAAGAGCAGGTCCGAGAGCCGGTTGAGGAAGACGAGCACCTCGGCGTCGACGGTCCCTTCGCGGACCAGGGGCACCACCCGGCGCTCGGCCCGGCGGCAGACCGTGCGCGCCTGGTGGAGCGAGGCGGCCCCCGGCGTCCCGCCAGGCAGGATGAAGTGGGTCATCGCCGGAAGCTCCACCTCGAGCCGGTCCACGGTGGCCTCCATCTCGGAGATCCACTCCGGCCGGAGATGCGGGATGTGGGCGTCGGCCCGGGAGCCCCGGGGCGTGGCCAGCACCGCCCCCACGGTGAAGAGCCGTTCTTGAAGCACCTGGATGAGTCCATCCAGGGCGCCGACCCCGCCGGCGCGGGCCACGCCCAGCGTCGCGTTCAGCTCGTCCACCTCGCCGTAGGCCTCGACGCGCGGGCTGTCCTTGGGCACCCGGCCCCCGCCGAAGAGACCGGTCTCACCGGCGTCTCCGGTCTTCGTGTAGATCTTCACGCCCCATCCCTCTAGCAGGCTGGACGGATGGCCTCCAGACCGTGCCCTCCCCTCCCGATGCCGGGCGTGTCTCCGGCCCCTGGCTGATCCTCGCCGCCGCCGCGCTCTGGTCCACCGCCGGGGCGGCGATCAAGCTCTGCTCGCTCAGCGCCTGGCAGATCTCGCTCGGGCGGTCGCTGGTCGCCGCCGTGGTTCTGTTCGCCCTGCTCCCCGGGGCGCGCGCCCGGCCGTCTCCGCGGAGCTGGGCGGTGGCCGCGGCCTACGCGGTGACGGTGGTGCTCTTCACCCTGGCCACCAAGCTGACCACCGCCGCCAACGCCATCTTCCTGCAGGACACGGCGCCGCTCTACGTCCTGCTCCTCAGCCCGATCCTGCTCTCCGAACGCCCCTCGCGCGGCGAGCTGCTCTCGGTGCCGCTCTTCGCCGTCGGCCTGCTGCTCTTCTTCCGGGACCGGCTCACCCCGGGGCAGCTCTCGGGAAATCTGCTCGCCCTGGCCAGCGGGGTGGCCTTTGCCCTGTGCATCCTCGGCCTGCGGCGGCTGGGGGGGTCCAACGCGCCGCCGCTCCTCCTCGGGAACCTGCTCGCCGCAGCGGCCTCGATGCCGGGCTCCCTGGGAGGGCCGCCGGTGACGCCGCGCGACCTGGGC
>DASPUU010000223.1:0-22374 GCA_035622755.1 Myxococcaceae bacterium | reverse complement strand
CCCCCGAGGCCCAGGCGGCGCGGGCGGCGGCCGAGCGGCGCGAGCGCACCGAGAAGGAGCTGACCAAGGAGCGCGAGCGGGCCGGGCTCCGGCGGGACATGCCGCTGCACCGGACCTACTTCCACGACATCGCGCAGCCGGCCAAGATTCCAGCGCTGCTCGAGAAGCTGGTCGAGTTCACCGGGTCGACGGAGTTCCGCGAGTACCACCCGATCAAGCAGGCGGCCACCTTTCAGTTCCAGTTCCTCGAGATCTTCCCCTTCAGCGAGCACTCCGGGAAGGTGGGACGGATGGCGAGCAACCTCGTGCTGCAGCGCAACGGCTACCTGCCCTGCGTCATCCATTCCATCGATCGACAGCGCTACTACGAGGCGTTTCGCGGCACGGCCTCGGGCTTCCGGACCCTGCTCATGGATGCCATGGAGAACTCGCTCGACAACGGGCTGAAGTTCTTCCGCGACCAGGCGCGCCGCTACCGCGCCATCAACTAGCGCCCCCCGTGCACGTCGGCGCCCACGCCTCCATCGCCGGGGGCATCTCCCAGGCCGTCGCCCGGGCCCGCGCCGACGGCGCGCGGAGCCTCCAGGTCTTCACCCGGTCGGCGCGCGGGTGGGCCAGCCCGCCCCTGGACCCGGGCGAGGCGCATGCCTTCCGCCGCGCGGTGCGCGCCCATCGCCTTCCGGCCATCGCCCACGGGAGCTACCTGGTCAACCTGGCCACCGAGGATTCCCTGCTCCGCCGGCGCTCGCTGGCCGCCGTTCGCGAGGAGCTGCGGCGATGTGCCGCACTCGGCATCCCGGTCCTGGTCCTCCACCCCGGCGCCCACCCGGACATGCTGCGGGGCCTGCGCCGGGTGGCGGAGGCGCTGGACGCGCTGCACGCGCGCACCGACCGCCGGGGCCCGTGCATCTGCCTCGAGAACACCGCCGGCCAGGGGAACTCGCTCGGCTTCAGGCTCGAGCAGCTCGAGGAGATCCTCGCCCGGACCGCTGAACCGGAGCGTGTAGGTGTCTGTCTGGATACATGCCACCTTTTCGCGGCTGGGTATGACATCTCGACCGCTCGGGGCATGACGGCCGTCCTGGATGAATCAATCCGGAGATTTGGCCGCCGCCGCATCCGTTGCTTTCATCTCAACGACAGCGCTGGCCCCCTGGGGTGCAGACGGGACAGACACGCGGAAATCGGCAAGGGAAAACTGGGCCTTACGGCGTTTCGCACCCTGCTGAACGACCCCCGATTCCCTCGGACCCCGGGGGTGCTGGAAACACCCTTCCCGGAGCGCTATGGGAACAGCATCCGGCTCCTCCGTACGATGGTCCGGAGGTGAGAGGCCCCCCGAGCATGCCGTCCCCGTTGTCGAGCCGCGTCAAGTCGGAGGAGCCCCCGGAACGCCCGCTCGCCGACCTGCCGGTGCGGGACAAGCTGGAGGCGCTCCTGGAGCTCGGCCGCACCCGCACGCGGGCGGTCATCCTCACCCACGACAACCCGGATCCGGACAGCCTGGCGGCGGCCGTGGCGCTGGCTTTCCTCCTGGAGAAGAAGGCCGGGCTCGAGGCCCACGTCGCCTACGGCGGCATCATCGGGCGGTCGGAGAACCTTGCCCTGGTCAAGGTCCTCCGACTCCCGGTCTCCCCGGTGAGCCAGGTGGTGTTCGACGAGTACGACCTGGTCGGGGTGGTGGACACCCAGCCCTCCACCGGGAACCACTCCATCCCCGCCCGCTACCCGGTGGACGTGGTCGTCGATCATCACCCCCTCCGGGACGCGAGCCTCCACGCCCCCTTCGCCGACGTGGGCGGCGACTTCGGCGCCAGCTCCACCATGCTCGTCGAGTACCTCCGCGCGGCGCGGCTCGAGCCCTCACCGGAGGTGGCCACCGCGCTCTTCTACGGCATCAAGACCGACAGCCGTGACCTCGGCCGTCAGACGACCCCGCGCGACGTCGAGGCCTACCTCTGGCTCTTCCCCAAGGTGGACAAGCACCTGCTCGGCCGCATCGAGCATCCCGACCTCCCGGCCGAGTACTTCCGCCTCTACCACCTGGCCATCGAGCGGGCCAAGGTCTACGGGGAAACGGTGGTGGTGACCGACCTCAAGGACATCTACTCGCCGGACATGGTGGCCGAGGTCGCCGAGCGCCTCATGTTCCTCGAGGGGATGAAGTGGTCGCTGGCCTACGGCACCTACGAGGGCAGCCTCTACCTCTCGCTGCGCGTCCGGGATCGCCGGATGAACGCCGGGCGGCTGATGCGCGAGCTGTGCGAGAACCGCGGAGGGTCGGCCGGCGGCCACGGGAGCATGGCCGGAGCACGGGTCCCGCTCCCCCCGTCGCGAGATCGGGCCGCGCGCGCGAAGCGCCGCCTCCTCTTCGCCTTCCTCGACGCCTTCGGGGTGAAGGGCGAGAAGCCTCGCTCGCTCCTCGCCGGCGAGCAGTGATCTACCTCGACCACAACGCCAGCACACCGCTCCGTCCCGAGGTGGCCGCCGCGCTCGCCGCGGCGTGGGGCACCGGGACGGCGACCAATCCGAGCAGCGTTCATGCCACCGGGCGGGCCGCCCGGGACCGCCTGGATGCGGCGCGCGCGCGCGTGGCGCAGGTCCTCGGCTGCGAGCGGCGGGAGGTGGTGTTCACCGGCTCGGGCACCGAGGCCGACGCGCTGGCGGTGAAGGGAAGCTGGCTCGCACGCCCCGATCCGCGTCGCACCGGGGTGGTGGTGTCCGCGCTCGAGCATCCAGCGGTGCTCTTCGCCGCCCGGCAGCTGCGCCCTCTCGGAGCCGAGGTGACCGAGGTGCTCCCGGGTGCGAACGGGAGAGTGGGCGCCGAGGCCATGGCCGCGGCTCTCGGTCCGGACACCGCCCTCTGCTCCCTGATGTGGGCCAACAACGAGACGGGGGTGCTGCAGCCGGTCGGGGAGACGGCTCGCGCCTGCCGCGCGGCGGGCGTGCTCTTCCATACCGACGCGGTGCAGGCCGCGAGCAAGGTCCCGGTCTCGCTCCGCGAGGCGGATGCCGATCTGCTGTCGCTCTCGGCGCACAAGTTCGGAGGGCCCCCGGGGATCGGGGTGCTCGTCGTCCGGCGCGGGGTGAAGCTCGAGGCGCTCAGCCCCGGGCACCAGGAGGCGGGACGGCGGGCCGGTACCCCCTCGGTCCCGCTCGCCGAGGCCTTCGCGCTCGCCCTCGAGCTGGCGCACGGCGCGCTGGAGGAGACCCGGGCGCGTGTGTCCGTGCTCCGCGACCGACTCGAGCGAGCAGTGCTGGAGCGGGTGCCGGGTGCCCGGGTGAACGGGACCGCGGCGCGCGTCCCGAACACCACCAACCTCCGCTTCCCGGGGGTCGAGGCGGAGACGGTGCTCATCGCTCTCGACCTGGAGGGCATCTGCGTCTCCACCGGGGCGGCCTGCGCTTCGGGGACGCTCGAGGCGAGCCATGTCCTCACCGCCATGGGACTGTCCCGGGAGGAGGCGCGCTCCAGCGTGCGCATCTCGCTCGGGCCGGGCTCCATGGAAGCCGAGGTGGACGGGGCCGTCGACGCCCTCTGCCGGGCCGTGGACCGGATCCGCAGCCAGTCACCCGACCAGCGCAGTGCCGCCGGCTAGAGGACCGGGTTCTCCTCGGTGGCCCCGAACAGCCCGCGCACCAGGGCGGCGATGGCCAGCGGCGTCCCCACCCGCTCGTCGTAGATGGCCTCCAGTGCCCGGGAGAACTCGGCCGCCGAGGCGAAGCGCCGGTCCGGGTCCGGGTCGAGCGCGCGGCGCATGACCGCGTCCAGCGCCGCACCAGCCTCCGGGCGCGCCTCGGCCAGCGGTCGCCACCGCCCGCCCTCGATGGCGGCGAAGACCGACTCCGGGTCACGCCCCTGAAAAGGACGGTGGAGCGTGAGCAGCTCGTAGAGCATCACCGCCACCGCCCACAGGTCGACGCCCTGGTTCACCTCCCCCTGGAGGACCTCCGGGGCGAGGTAGTACGGCTTTCCGGCGAGCTGGGCCTCTCGCCCTCCCCCCCGGACCCGGGCGATTCCGAAGTCGCCGAGCTTCACCTCCCCCCCGCGGGAGATGAAGACGTTGGAGGGCGAGACGTCACAGTGGACCAGCCCGAGCGGCTCGCCCCTCGGCGAGCGGGCATGGTGCGCGTAGTCCAGCGCCGAGAGCAGCACGTGGGCCAGGTAGACGGCGAAGTCGACCGGGACGGGGATGTGTCGGTGGCGGCACTTGCGCAGCACCTGGGCCAGGTCGCGGCCATCCACCCACTCCATGACGATGAAGCAGATGCCCTCGAAGAGCCCGACCTCGAGCGTCTGCACGATGTTCGGCGAGTGCAGGGTGGTGGCCAGCTCGCCCTCCCGGGCAAAGCGCTGCACGTAGGTCGGCACCTGGGCCAGCTCCGGAAGCAGCCGCTTGAGCGCCACCATCTGCCCCGCCCACGGTCCGGCCAGGGTCCGGGCCCGGACCACCTCGGCCATGCCTCCGCGGCCCAAGGGGGCGATGACCTCGTACTGGCCGAAGACCCGGCCGGCGTGCCACCCCGCCTGGGCGAAGGGGCTCACGGAGCCCCCCGTCCCCCCGAGCGGGCCGGCCGGTGGGCGGCGTTGGCCCGGGCCTTCTGGAGAAGGGTCTGGAACCGGACCGCATCCTGGGTGCGCAGCGCGGCCAGGTCCGGATCGCGCGCCATGTCGTCGGCGGCGCTGAAGCCGTGCTTCATCGCGTCCTCGAGCGCCTGGAAGGCCTCCTCCAGATCGCCCTTGCGCGCCTGGGCGCAGGCCAGGTTGTAGAGGACGAGCCCGCCCGGAGCGTACTGGAAGGCCTTGCGGTAGGCCTCGATGGCGGCGTCGTTCTCGCCGAGCAGCACCGCCGACTCGCCGAGCCCGAGGTAGGCGCGGGCCGGGTCCTCCTTCGCGGCGAGCGCCTTCTCGAACTCGGCGCGGGCCGCCCTCCCCCGCCGCTCCTCGAGGGCCTGGGTGCCGAGCGCGATGTGCCGCGGCAGGTCGGTGCGGAGCTTGGCCCGCGGGCCGAGGACGAGCCGCCTCCCGTCCAGGGCCGACGACCCGCATCCGTCGGGAAGGACGACGTCCGCGACGAGCGTTCCGTTGGACCCATTGTAGATGGCGAAGTAGGGGAGCTCACCGGCCGGGCAGCCCGTGCCGTTCATGCACAGGCTCACCGTCCCCACCAGGACGTCGCCCTCCCAGGCGGCGTCGACCACCGTCCGGCCGGCGGCAAACCCGCACGGGTTGGGGCTGCCGGCCCGCCCGAGCACCCGGACCCCGTCCGGCGATTCCCAGCGGAGCTCGCCGTCCGCGCCCCAGCGGGCGCTCTCCGGAAGCTGGGGAGCCGCGGCGGCGAGCGCGGGGAGGAGGTAGAGGAGCTGGGCGACGCGCGAGGAGCGTTTCACGGGAAGGCCGGGAGCGGCGACCCCCTCCACGGCGAAGGCTCGAATTCTACACGACATCCGCCGGCGCTCCGGCCGCAGGTCGGCTTGACCCCCGGGGAGGGCGATTCTTAATCTGACGGGCCGTGAGGGAGGCCGCCGTTCGGCCTCCCTCGACCCATACGGGGCTCGCAGCACACGAGGAGGAGCGACGAAGGAGCGCCCGGCCAGGCTGTCCCCTGCGGGGTGCGTGATGTGCGGCAGAAATTCGAACCGATACGTCCATTCCGGGAGCCATCCCCGGAGGTCATGTGTCACGCCCGCCCTCTCCGGAGGGCGGGAGACCTACGGCCGCCGCGTTGGTTCCCACCTGACTGACAGGGTTCAATGGACGCCGCGCACACGGCCCAGCGGCGGGGGACTTTTTTCGAGAGCGGCGGATGGCCGCTCCAGGGTGTGATGGCGGAGACCGGTGAGGCGAAGTGCGCGCTGCGCGCAGAGCTCGTCGCGCTCCGCCGCGCACTCGCCCCCGACGACGTGGCGGCGCGGGGGGCCCGCGCCCAAACGCGCCTCTTGGCCCTCCCCGCCTTCGCGCGCGCCCGGACGGTGGCGCTCTACGCGCCGCTCGGAGGGGAGGTGCCCACCGACGCCGTCCTCCGCGCCGCGCTCGCCGCGGGCAAGACGGTCTGCTTCCCGGTGGTTCCGGAGCAGGGACGCATCCTCGCCTTCCGCGCCGTGCGTTCCCTGGACGAGCTGGCCCCTGCAGGACGGCTGGCCATCCGCGAGCCCGCCGAGCGCAGCCCGGCCGTGCCGCTCGAGGCCATCGACCTCTTCGTCGTCCCGGCCCTCGGCTACACGCGCCAGGGTCACCGCCTCGGCCGCGGGGGCGGCTACTACGACGCCACCCTCCGGGCCGCCTCCCCGTCCAGTCAGCGCGTCGGCCTGGCCCTGCGGGAGCAGGTGCTCGACGCCCTCCCGGTGGGGCCGGGCGACGTCCCGGTGGACCAGGTGGTGACCGAGGAGGCCACCTTCGCCCGGACGCCCACCGAGGGAGGTGTGATAGGTGCCTCCCCTCCCCGCGCGATGACCTCCTTCCTTCGCCGAGCGACGCCGGACGAGCAGTTCGCCGAGGTGACCCGCGGCTCGGTCGACCTGCACGTGGCCGACGAGCTGAAGGCCAAGCTCCGACGCTCCTACGAGAAGGAGGAGCCCCTGGTGGTGAAGGCCGGCTTCGACTCGACCGCACCCGACCTCCACCTCGGCCACACCCTGCTCCTCACCCGGATGCGGCGTTTCCAGGACTTCGGCCACCGGGTGGTCTTCCTCATCGGCGACTTCACCGCGCTCATCGGTGACCCCTCGGGCAAGAACGCCACCCGCCCGGCGCTCTCCCGGGACGACGTCCTGGCCAACGCCGAGACCTACAAGACCCAGGTCTTCCGCGTGCTCCTGGCCGACAGAACCGAGGTCCGCTTCAACTCCGAGTGGCTGGATGCGCTCGGCACCGAGGGACTGGTCCGGCTGGCCGCCCGGTGGACGCTGGCCCGGATGTTGGAGCGGGAGGATTTCAAGACCCGCTTCCGCGAGGGCCGGAGCATCGCCCTCCACGAGCTCCTCTATCCCCTGCTCCAGGGCTACGACTCGGTCGCGCTCCGGGCCGACGTGGAGCTGGGGAGCAGCGACCAGCTCTTCAACCTGCTCGTCGGCCGCACCCTGATGCGGGAGTTGGGGATGGAGCCGCAGGTCATCCTCACCGGCCCCATCCTCGAGGGGCTCGACGGCCGGGAGAAGATGTCCAAGAGCCTGGACAACTTCGTCGGCATCGCCGAGCCGCCCGAGCAGATGTTCGGCAAGCTGATGTCCATCTCCGACGACCTGCTCTGGCGCTACCTCGAGCTGCTCTCGGCCAGGCCGCTCGACGAGGTGAAGGCCCTGCGCACCCGGGCGGCCAGCGGCTCGCTCAACCCGAAGGAGGCCAAGGCGGGCTTCGCCGAGGAGATGGTGGCGCGCTTCCACGGCGCCGAGGCCGGAAGGCGCGCGGGGGAGGATTTCGAGAGGCGGTTCGCCCGCAAGCAGCTCGACCCGGAGAGCCTTCCCGAGCACGAGGTCCGGCTCGCCGGCGCGCCGAGCATCCCGCTGGTGCGCGCGCTGGCCGATACCGGCCTGGTCTCCTCGACCAGCGAGGGCCGCCGGCTCATCGGGCAGGGAGCGGTCCGCCTCGACGGTTCCCGGATCTCGGACCTGAGGCTCGAGCTCGGACCGGGCACCCACCTCGTCCAGGTGGGGAAGCTGCGCGCCGCCCGGCTCAGGATCGGCTAGGGCGGCTCGGCGCGCCGAGCCCGAGCGCGACCAGGTACACCTCGGCGCTCGCCGACCGGGTGGCCTCCGGGCGCACCACCCGCACCTGGGCGTAGGAGCGCCGGAGCTCCTCGCGGAAGGCCTCGAAGCCGCCGCCCATGAAGACCTTGACCAGGAAGCTCGAGCCGGGGCGGCCGCGCGCCCGCGCGATCTCCCGAGCCCGCTCGGCGAGCCGGAGCGAGCGCGCCTCATCGGTGCCCCGGATGCCGCTCGTCTTCGGCGCCAGGTCCGAGAGCACGGCGTCGTAGGGTCCGGGGGAGATCCGGTCCAGCGCATCGAGGGCGTCGTCGGCGACCACGTCCACCACCCCGGTGCGCACCCACGGCTGCTTGAACGGCCGGAGCGGGACGAGGTCCACTCCCACCGCCAGCCCCGACGGCCCCACCGCCTCGGCCACGACCTGGAGGAACCCTCCCGGGGCCGCGCCCAAGTCGAGCACCCGGGCCCCGGCCCGGAGCAGGGCGAAGCGGCGCGCCACCTCCTCCAGCTTGAAGGCGCTGCGCGCTCGGAATCCCTCGGCCTTGGCCTTCCGGAAGTAGTGGTCCCTGGGCCGGTACGGTTTGCCCATCGTGAAGGCGTCCCTAGCGCGGTGCGGCGCCCCTGCGCCAGCGCAAGAATCAGGGCCCGGCGCTAGACTCCGGGCCCGCGATGCCCGGGTGTGCATGGTGCGGCAGCCGTCTGGATGTGATCGGCAATCAGGTCGGTCGCGGGGACACCTGTCCCTCCTGCGGCCACGACCTGCACGCCTGCCGGCAGTGCCGCCACTACGACGAAAGCGTGGCCAAACAATGCAAGGAGCCGTTCGCCGAGGTCCCCGGGGACAAGGACGACGCCAACTTCTGCGAATTCTTCCAGCTCGGCGACGGCGGACACATCGGCGAGGCGAACCGGGCACGGCTCCTCTCCGAGGCGGAGGCGCTCTTCGCCAAGAAGTGATGCTGGCGGTGGCCCTGCTGGCCGGGGCCTGCCAGTACATGCCGCACTCCTACGAGCCGCGCTCGCCGCAGATCGCCGACTCGCGCACCATTCCCCTGTCCTCGGGGGCCATCCTCGCCTTCGTCACCGAGGGCTCTGGGGCGCCGGTGGTCTTCGTCCACGGCTCGATCGCCGACCTCCGCGTGTGGGCGGCCCAACGCGGGTCGGCCTTCAAGGGCTGGCAGCGGGTGGCCTACAGCCGCCGCTACCACTACCCCAACGCCTGGGACGGCAACGGCTCGGACTACACCGATGCGAACCACGATGCGGACCTCCTGGCGCTCATCCGCGAGCTCCACCTCGGCCGGGTCCACCTGGTGGGGCACGGCGCCGGCGGCCGGCTGGCGCTCGAGGTCGCCCTCGCCCATCCCGAGGTCGTCCGGACCCTGACCCTGGTCGAGCCGCTCACCCCGTCCGTGGCCGCCGGGCGCACCGGATTCGACCGGCTGGCCGGACAGCAGGACGCGGTCTGGACGGCGATGGAGACGGCCCTCCGGGCGGATGACCCGGACCGGGCGGCGCGGACGCTCTTCGACTGGGAGAGTCAGAACGCCGGCGCCTACGATGCGCTGCCGCCGCCGCTCCGCGGCGAGATCCAGGACAACGCCGGGACGCTCGCCTTCCAGCTCGCGCACCGGGGAACGCTGCTCACCTGCGCCCAGCTGGGGGGGCTGGCGGCACCGCTCCTGGTCATCACCGGCGCCCGGTCCAACCTCTTCTTCGGGGAGGTGGCGGACGCGGTGGCCTCCTGCGTCCCGGGCGCGCGGCGCGAGACCGTTCTCGGCGCGGCCCACGTGGTGCAGCGGGAGAACCCGGACGCCTTCAACGCGGTGCTGGTCGGCTTCCTGTCCACGCATTGAGGGGCGTCGCGCCCCGGGCGCACGGGGTTGGCGGTCAGAAGCCCTCGAGCTTGGAGAGGATCTCCTTCATCACCTCGGAGGTTCCGCCCCCGATGGTCACCAGCCGGATGTCTCTCCAGGCGCGCGCGATGGGCGTCTCCTCGATGTAGCCCATGCCCCCGAGGAACTGCTGGCAGTCGTAGGCCACCCGTTGCGCCAGGTCCCCGGCGAAAAGCTTGGCCATGGAGATCTCGCGCACCGGGTACTCCTTGCGGTCGAAGAGGTCCACCGCGTGGTAGGTCAGCCGCTTGGCCGCCTCGATGGCCGCCAGGTGCTCGACGAGCCTGTGGCGCCAGACCTGGAAGCCGAGGATGGGACGGCCGAAGGCCTTCCGGTCCCGCCCCCAGGCGACCGCGTCCTCCACCATCCGCTCCATCCCGGCCACCGTCCCGATGGCCGCCACCAGCCGCTCGCCCTGGAAGTTGGTCATCACGTGGGCGAAGCCCTGGTTCTCCTCGCCCAGGAGGTAACGGGCGGGCACCTTGGCGTCCTCGAAGTAGAGGATGGCCGTGTCCGAGGCGAGGTTGCCGATCTTGTCGAGCTTCTTGCTCACCCCGAAGCCCCGGATGTCGGTGGGGACGGTCATCAGGGAGACGCCCGGGTAGCCCTCGCCGCCGGTCCGCACCGCGCAGGTCAGGAAGTCCGCCCGGGTGCCATTGGTGATCCACATCTTCGAGCCGTTGAGTACGAAGTCCCCCCCCACCCGGCGGGCGGTGGTCCGGATGCCGGCCACGTCCGAGCCCGCCCCCGGCTCGCTGATGGCCAGGGCGGCGATCTTCTCGCCCTTCAGCGCCGGGGCGAGGAACTCCGCCTTCTGCTCGTCGGTTCCGACCTCGCCGATGATGGGGGTGGCGATCTGGCTCTGCACCAGCAGCGCCATGTTCACGCCGGCGTTGCGGCTCCGGGTGAGCTCCTCGCAGAAGGCGGTGACGTACCAGTAGTCGAGACCGCTGCCTCCCCAGGCCGGATCGTGGTTGATGCCCAGGAAGCCGAGCTCGCCGCACTGGCGGAAGACCTCGCGGGGAAAGATGCCGGCACGGTCCCATTCCAGGGCATGGGGAGCGAGCTCCCTCTCCACGTAGGTGCGGACGGTGCGGCGGAAGGCCTGGTGCTCCTCGGTGAAGGGGGAACTCAAGGGGGTGTGACCTCCGGCGACTGGGGGAGCGATTGATTCTGGAGTCAATCGCAGCCGCCCCACCCCGCGCAAGGACCCCCCGGGGGGCGTCGTCAGGGGATGCCCAGTGCGGCCAGCTCCGCCTCGGTGAAGCCCGCCTCGCGGAGCACCTGCCGCGTATCCGCTCCCAGGCGCGGGGCCGGCGCCGCCGCCGGGGGGCCGAGCCGGAGCGGCGTGGCCATCGTGCGCCCCTGCCCGGGCAGTGCCGGGAAGAGCCCGCGGGCCTGGAACTGCACGTCCTGGACGACCTCGGCGGGCTCCCGCACCGGCTCGACGCAGGCGTCGAGCCCGGCGAGGCGGGTCTCCCAGACGGCGAGCGGCGCCGAGGCGAAGAGTACCTCCAGCGCCCGGTGCACCGAGGCGGCCTCCGCCCCGCCCGCGTAGGCCGGCCGGGCCAGCTCGGGGCGCCCGAGCCGCTCGCAGAGCGCGGCGAAGAAGCGGGGCTCGAGCGCGGCCACCGCCAGGTGCCGCCCGTCCTCCGTGCGGTAGAGGCGGTAGCAGGGCAGCCCCCCGTTCAGGGCGTCCGTGCCGCGCCCGAGGGGGAGGCCGCCGGAGAGGTGGGCCGCGAGCTGCATGTGCAGGAAGGCGGTGGCGGAGTCGGCCAGGGCGACGTCCACCACCCGGCCCTGGCCCGTCCGGGTGCGGCCCTGGAGCGCGGCCAGGATTCCCACCGCCGCGAAGAGCGCCCCGCCGACGTCCGCCACCTGCGCCCCGGGGATGGCCGGCCCGCCGGCACCGCCGCCGTAGCCGACCAGGCCCGCCCGCGCCTGGTAGCCCAGGTCATGGCCGGCGCGGTGCCGGTCCGGTCCGATCTGCCCGAAGCCGGAGAGCGCGCAGATGACCAGGCGCGGGTGGGCGGCGCGCAGCGCCTGGTGGCCGAGCCCGAGCCGGTCCAGCACCCCGGGACGGAAGCCCTCGACGAGCACGTCGTAGCGTCCGGCCAGGCGGAAGACCGCCGCCGGGGCTCCGGCCCGCTTGAGGTCCAGCACCAGCGAGCGCTTCCCGCGGTTGAGCCCGGCGAAGTAGGTCTCGTGCTCCGCCGCCCCGAAGGGAAGCCCGCGGGTGGGGTCGCCCCCGGGCTCCTCCAGCTTGTCCACCTGGGCCCCCAGCTCGGCGAGCAGGAGCGTGGCGTACGGGCCCGGCAGGTGCCGGGTGAGGTCGAGCACCCGGATCCCCGCGAGCGGGAGATCCCCGGGCTCGATCACGTCAGGAGCTTGCCCAGCTTCATCGCCAGCCCCATGTCCATGGGCTTGAACTTCAGCTTGCCCTGCATGGCGGCCATCTGGGCGTTGAGCTGCTTGCTGCGGATCTTGATGAAGTCCTGGTCGCTCACGGTGAGCGTCATCTTCGGCGTCCCCTGGGCGCCCGCGGAGACCCAGTCCGAGGTCCTGGTGCAGTCCAGGGTCCAGGTCCCCCCCTGGTCGCCGGTGATGACGAAGTGGATGACCGCGTTGATGTCCTTGGCCAGCTCCGGCTTCGCCTTCAGGCTGGCGGGAATGTCCTGCTCGAGGATGGTCTTCGCGGTGAGGTCGGCCATGGTCGCTCCCGGGGAGAGTGATTCAGGAATCAACGGAGGCGCCGGACCGTAGGGCGGTCAGGCAGGGGCGTCAAGCGGCCGAGCACGGCTTGCGCCGGACGCCGGTTTGGGGCACATCTAGCCCATGTTCGGTCTGAAGATGAGCGAGCTTCTCATCATCCTGGTCATCGTGATGCTGCTGTTCGGCACCGCGAAGCTCCCCCAGCTCGGCTCCTCCATCGGCCAGGCGATCCGCAACTTCAAGAAGGGCTTCGGCGAGGACCAGGCGGCCCCGGAGGGCCAGCCGCGCCCGCCCGAGGCGCTCGGCAGCAAGGCGCCGGACGGCTCGACGCAGCCACGGTCGACGGCCCCGGTGAGCAAGGACGGCTGAGGCCGCCCGCTCCTCAGACCACGACCGCCTCTCCGTCGTACAGGCCGTCGAGGACGGCCTGGTACTTGGCGGTGCAGAACTTCCGCTTCACCTTGAGCGTCGGCGTCAGCTCGCCCGTCTCCTGGGTGAAGTCGTGGTCCATGATGACGAAGCGCTTGAGCTGGTTGTAGGGCGGCTCGTGAGCGTTGAAGTCGTCGATCACCTCCTGGACGGCGCGGACGATCTCCGGGCGCCGGCCCAGCTCGGCGTAGCTCACGGATGAGGTGACCCCGGCGGCGGCGAGGACCTTCTTGGCCGGCTCCTCGCTGACGGTGATCAGCGCGGCCAGGTACTTGCGCTTGTCGCCGTAGACCATGGCCTGGCTGATGAGGGGCCTGGTCTTGAGCGAGTTCTCGATGTTCTGCGGCGCGACGTTCTTGCCGCCGGCGGTGACGATGATGTCCTTCTTCCGGTCGGTGATGCGCAGCGAGCCGTCGGGATCGAGCTCACCGATGTCGCCGGAGCGGAACCAGCCGTCCTCGGTCATCGACTCCTGGGTCGCCTCCGGGTTGCGGAAGTACCCGGTCATGATGTTCGGCCCGCGGATGAGGATCTCCCCGTCGCCGGCGATCTTCACCTCGCAGCCGGGAAGGGTCATCCCCACCGTGCCGATCTTCACCCGGTGCGGCCGGTTCACCGTGGCCGCGGCCGAGGTCTCGGTCAGCCCGTAGCCCTCGAGCACCTCGAATCCGAGCAGGTCGAAGAAGTGGGCGATCTTCCGCGAGAGCGGTGCCCCGCCGGAGACGAAGAGGCGCATCTTCCCGCCCAGCTTCACGTCCAGGGTGGCCCGCACCTTGGCGAAGACCAAGCGCTGGGCGAGCTTGAAAGAGAGGGAGCCGTACTCGCGACCCTGGATGCGCGCCTCGACGTACTCGTCGAAGAGCCGCATCGACCAGCGGAAGAGCCTGCCCTTGACGCCCGGAGCGGCCGACCCGTTGCCCACCACGCCCTCGTAGACCTTCTCGAAGATCCGCGGGACGGAGGGGAGGATGGACGGCGAGGTCTCGGCCAGGTCGGCCATCAGCTTCTCCGTGCCCCGGGAGAAGATCATCCGGAACCCCAGGCCGAGCCAGGCGGCCTTGACCACCTGCGCGAAGCTGTGCGCGAGCGGCAGGAAGAGCATCACCGAGTCGTCGGGGCGCATGAGCCCGATCTGGGCCACCGCGTTCGCCTCGTAGGCCCAGTTGCCATGGGTCAGCTGGACCCCCTTGGGGTTGCCGGTGGTGCCGGAGGTGTAGATGAACAGGCACGGGTCGGACATCTTGATCGCCGCCACGCGCGTCTCGAAGCCGCGGGGGTCCGCCTTCTCCTGGGCGTCGCCGCGGGCGATGTAGTCGCGGTAGGTGACCTCGCCCGGGCCGGTGGGTCCCTCGAACACGACCAGCGTCTTCACCCCCGGCAGGCGCGAGAGGCAGGCCCGGACGCGGCTCAGCCGACCCGGCTGCTTCCCGTCGGCGACGTCGCTGTCCACGAACAGCAGCGTCGAGCCGGAATGGTCGAGGATGTACTGGACCTCGTCCGGCGTGTTGGATGCGTAGATGGGGATGGTCACCCCGCGGGCGGCCGAGACGGCCAGGTCCACGACGCACCAGCGGAGCGAGGTGGCGGCGAAGATGGCCACCCGGTCCCCTGGCTTGACCCCGTGCGCGACGAGGGCGGCGGACAGCCGCCGCACCTCGTCCCGGATTGCCCCCCAGGTGACGCTCTTCCAGCCGCCCCCCTCGTGCGAGGTGGCGCCGACCAGATCCGGACGGGCCGCCCGGGCGACGAGCAGCGAGACCAGGTTCTGCTGCGGCGCCGGAGGCGCCAGCTGCTGTTCGGCACGCATCGGCGTTCAGTGCTCCTTGTCCATCTCGGCGGCAAGCTTCTTGCCGAGCTCCTTGCAGCGGCGCTCCTCGGCGGGGTCGTCGGGCATGCTCCCCGCCTCCACCTTGGCCAGGCTGGCGCGCGCCGCCGCCGGGTCACCGTCACGCCACTGGGTCTCCGCCAGCCAGACCAGCGGGCGGAGCGCGCTCGGGTCGAGCCCGAGCGCCTTCTTCAGCCAGTCGGCCGACTTGCGCAGGTTCCGCTTCGGCCAGGGGAGCTCGAAGTAATAGCGGCCCTTCACCGCCGGTGGCGCAGCGTGGGCGTACTTGGAGTCGATGGCGATGGCCTTGTCCAGGCGCTCGTTGAACTTGGATTCCAGGCCCTGGGCGAGCGCGTTGAGGATCCCCACCGCCTGGCTGTAGGAGCCGATGCTCGCCGCCGCGTAGTAGTTCCCCTCCACCGCCTGGGGACGGGCCTTGGTCGCACGGTCCCCGAGGTCCCACGCCTCCTTGGCGATGTCCCGCTTCTTGTCCCCGCTCTCGCCGTCGGCCGCCCAGAGGCGGATGCGGGCAGCGCGCCAGAGGACCTCGAAGTCCTGCGGGTGGTCCCGGACACCGTCGGCGGTGAGCTGGAGCAGCTTGTCCTGTGCCCCGGGCTGGTCCCTCTGGAGCCAGAGCGCGTCGAGGTCGGCGAAGGTCGACGGAGCGGCGCCGCCATCCGGACCGTCCGCCGCGAGCGCGCCGGCGGAGCAGAGGGCGACGAGGATTGCGACCCGGTGCATGGTGGCACGGGCGCTTAGCACGCCGTGCGCACGAGCTTCAACGCGCTGTCACAAGAGGGGCCGAGGGCCCATCACGCAGGGCGTCAAGGGCCCGACGGCGTGGTCCGGACCGACTCAGGCTGCGTCGGCGGTGACGTCCGGCTCCTGATCCTGGTTGAAGGCGGAGAGGTACCGGGCCAGGAAGTGCTTGGTCTTGAGCTCCACCTGGCGCACGCGCTCGCGCGAGACGCCCCAGCGCTGCCCGAGCTCCTCGAGCGTGCGGGGCTTGTCCTGGGTGAGGCGCTCCTGGACGATGTCCCAGCCGAGCTCGCCGATGCGCTTCTTCACCTTGGCCAGCGCCGCCTGGACCTCCTCGTCCTGCTCCTTGCCGATGAAGGTGTCCTGGGGTCCAGGGCCGGGCTCCTCCAGCCGCTCGAGGAAGGTCGTCTCGCCGTCCTCGTCGATGGTCACGTCGAGGCTGAAGTCCACCATCGAGCCGCGCTCCGCCTCTCCGCCGCGGACCTGGCTCCGGTTGTCCTTCAGGTACCGCGTGATGTAGGCGCGGATCCACCACACCGCGTAGGTGGCGAAGCGGACGTTCTTCTTCGGGTCGAAGTGCTCGATGGCCTTCATCAGGCCGACGTTGCCCTCCTGCACCAGGTCATCCAGGCGCGCCCCGCGATGGGCGAACTTCTTGGCCACCGCGACGACGAAGGCGAGGTTGGACAGGGCGAGCGTCTCCCGCGCCTGCTCGTCTCCCCTCCGGGCCCGGCGGGCGAGCGCATACTCCTGTTCCCGGGTCAGCTGGGGTCGGCCTCCGAGCTGCCTCAGGTAGGGCGCGATGCTCTCGCGGGGGGCGGTGCTCGCCATCGTGCGTAACCTCCTCGAACTCCTCGACGTCCCGGGGGGTGCCGCGGGAAGGCGGCCCGGAATCCGTCACGCACTTGGACGCTCGAGCCCGCCAACGGTTTCCCGCCAGCGGCGCCGGGGCGCAGCCGAGGGCCTTCTGGGTCCCATTCCCGGGAGTGATGGGATTCAACCTTTTGAATTTACTGTTCTTTGAACATCTTTCCGGGGTTCAACAGGCCTTCCGGGTCGAGCAGGGCCTTCAGGCGGCGCTGCAGGGCGAGAACCCCCGGCGACTGTTCGAGGGGGAGGAGGTCGCGCTTGGCCAGCCCCACCCCGTGCTCCCCGGTGATCGTCCCGCCCATCCCGACCGCCAGCTCCGCCAGCCGGTGGAGGGCGCGGTCCACGAGCGGCCGCTGCTCGGCCGAGTCGAAGAGGATGTTGGCGTGCAGGTTCCCGTCCCCGGCGTGGCCGTAGGTGGCCACGGTGAGCCCGAGCTCGGCGCCCAGCGCCTTGAGGCGCTCGATGGTCTCCGGGATGCGCGAGCGCGGGACGGCGATGTCCTCGGAGAGCTTGTGGGCCTTCAGGGCCCGGAGGGCGACGCTGAGCGTGCGGCGCGCCGCCCAGAGCCGCTCGCGTTGCTCCTCGCCCTGGGCGAGGAGCGTCTCGGTGGCCCCCTGCGCGGCGGCGATCTCCCCGAGCTGCGCCAGCTCGGCAAAGACGGCCTCCGGCTCGCGCCCGTCGACCTCGGCGATGACCGCCGCGCCGGTCCCGGGCGGAAAGTTGAAGCCACGGCCGTCCACGGCACGGATGGAGACGTCGTCGAGCAGCTCCAGAGTCCGGGGCAGGATGCCGCCGGCGAGGATGGCCGTCACCGCGCGGGCCGCCGCCTGCACGTCGGGGAAGATGAGCAGCGCCGTCTGCACCACCCGCGGCAGAGGAAGCAGCTGGACGGTGATCTCGGTGGCGATGCCGAGCGTCCCCTCGCTGCCCACGAAGAGGCCGACCAGGTCGTAGCCGGCGACTCCCTTGATCGTCTGGCGGCCGACCCGGAGCACCTCCCCGTCCGGGAGCACCCATTCCAGACCGAGGACGTAATCCTTGGTCACGCCGTACTTCAGGGCTCGGGGACCGCCGGCGTTCTCGGCCACGTTGCCGCCCAGGGTGCACCACTCCCAGGAGTTCGGATCCGGCGGGTAGAAGAGCCCCACCGCCTCGGCGGCCTTCATCAGATCTCCGGTGATCACTCCCGGCTCGGCGGTGGCGGTGAGGTCCTCGACCGAGATCCGCTTGATGGCGCGCATCCGCTCCACGCTGAGCACCAGGCCTCCGTCGACGGGCATCGACCCGCCGCTCTTGCCGCTCCGGGCGCCGCAGGGAGTCACCGGCACGCGGTGGGAGCGGGCGATGCGCAGCACCTGGCTGACCTCGGCGGTGCTCTGGGGAAGGACGACCAGATCCGCCGGCGTCGTCCCCAGGTCCGACTCGTCGCGGCCGTAGTCGGCCAGCGCGTCGGGATCGGCCCGGAGCTGGCTCGGAGCGAGCACCGAGGCCAGGGCCCGGGCGCAGTCGTCGAGCTGGGCGCGGGAGGGGCGCATCAGCCGAACACCTCCAGCAGCGTCCCGGTCATGGCCAGGGGGGCCTCGGCGCAGAGGTAGCGCACCACGCCGGCCACCTCCTCGGGCGACATGTCCGGCGTCCAGGGCGAGCCCTTGAGCATGTCCGTGTCGGTGCTCCCGGGAAGGACCGCCGCCACGAGCACCCCCCGCCCCCGCACTTCCTCGGCCAGCGCCCGGGTCAATCCGTTCAGCCCCCACTTGCTGGCGCAGTAGGCGGCCAGCCCCGCCGTGCCCTCCGTCCCGCTGATGGAGGAGACGTTGACCACCCGTCCCCACCCGCGCGCGGCCATCGCCGGCGCCAGGCGGCGGGCGAGGTAGAAGGGACCGGCCAGGTTCACCGCCAGGACCCGGTCGAACTCCGCATCCGAGGTCTCGGCGAGCGAGCGCCGCAGCACGATGCCGGCGTTGTTCACCAGGATGTCCACCGGTCCGAGGGCGCGCTGCACCTCGCCGAGCGCCCGGTCGACGGCGGC
Organism: Myxococcaceae bacterium; assembly: GCA_035622755.1. Taxonomy (GTDB): domain Bacteria; phylum Myxococcota; class Myxococcia; order Myxococcales; family Myxococcaceae; genus JADGRA01. Next base: position 4,151 of record DASPUU010000223.1, on the reverse strand, counting down.
CGGGCTGGCCACGTCGGCGGCCACGGCCAGCGCGCGGCCTCCCGCCGCCCGGAGGGCGTCCGCCACCGGGGCCCCTCCCTCGAGCCGCGTGGAGAGCACGGCCACCGCCGCGCCCTCCCCGGCCAGCGTCCGGGCCACCGAGCGGCCGATTCCGCGCGAGGCGCCGGTGACCAGCGCCACCCGGCCGGCGAGCCCCGACCCCGGGCTCACCGGCCCGTCCCGTGAGCGGCACCGATGCGCACCCAGAGCTCGCGGCGGAGCCGCCCGTCCCGGCGCAGCGCTCCGGTGTAGGCCTCGGCATGGGTCACCGCGTCCGACTGCTCCTCGCCGCGAGCGCGCAGGCAGGCCTGGTGCGCCTCGAGCACGCAGGCGGTGGCCGGGCTGCCGAGCACCGTCGCCAGGGCGTGGGCCACGTCACGGGCGAGCTGCTCCTGAAGGACGAGGCGGTGGGCGAGCGTATCCAGGAGGGCGCCGAGTCGGCCGAAACCCACCACGCGCCGCCCCGGCACGTAGGCCAGCGTGGCGCGCCCCTCCACGGGCAGGAGGTGGTGCGGGCACATGGAATGGAAACGGAGCCCGGTCACCACCACCAGCTCACCACGGGAGCCGGCCGGTGCGGGGTAGGTCTCGCCGAGCGCCTCGGCCGGCGTACGCAGGTAGCCGTCGAGGAAGCCCGAGGCCCAGGCGCTGGCCACCCGTTCGGGCGTCTCGCGCAGCTCCGCCGAGTCCGGATCCAGACCGGCGGCGGTGAGAAAATCGGCCACCGCCTGGCGCATCCGGGCCAGGTCGACCGGCCGGCCCTTCTTCAGGCCGGTCGGTAGGTGACGCAGTACTCGGGCGTTTCCCACAAGCGAAGCTCCTTGAGCTCCGGGATGGCCGGCTTGAGGCGGTCCCAGATCCAGACCACCACGTTCTCCGCGGTCGGGTTGTCCATGAAGTCGTTGAGGTTGTGGTGGTCGCACTGGTTGAGCGCCAGCTCCCACGCCTTTCGCTTGAGGATCTCGAAGTCGAGGACCATCCCGTCGTGCGGGTTGGGCACCCCGGTGACCGTGACTTGCAGCCGGTAGTTGTGGCCGTGCATCCGGTTGCACGGCCCGTCGTAGTAGGGGAGCCGGTGGGCGGAGCAGAAGTGGAAGTCGACGGAGAGGTCCATGACCATCGGGCGTCAGTCCTAACGTGCGCGCCCGGGCGGGTGCAATCGCCGGGGCCCCCCCACCTCAGCGGATGGCGGCGCTGACCCGCTTGAACTCCGGGGTGCCCGCCTCCCCGAGCAGATCGAAGAGCACGGCCTCCACCGTGGCCACCGTGGCCCCGGCGCCCTCGGCCAGGCGGAGCCCCTGCGCGTGGTCGATGGCGAAGCGCGAGATGACCGCGTCCGCGCAGAGCACCGGCCGGAACCCCTCGTCGGACAGCTGCCGCACCGTCTGGTAGACGCAGACATGGGTCTCCATCCCTGCGACCAGCACGTGGACCCGGTTGGCCAGCCCGGCGCGCACGCGCTCGTCGAGCGCGCCGAAGCGGAGCTTCTCCACCGGAGCGATGCCGGGGAGCCGGTCGCGCAGCGAGGCCACCGTCGGCCCGAGCCCCCTCGGGTACTGCTCGGTGAGCGAGATGGGGAGCGCGAGCGCCCGGGCGCCCTCGATGAGCCCGGCGGTGCGCCGGAGCATCCGCTCCAGCTCGGCCGGCGGCATGGCCGCCGCCAGCCGCTCCTGGACATCGATGAGCAGGAGCGCCGTGTCCTCCCGCCTGAGCCGGAGCGCGCTCACACCGCGTACCCCATCGCCCCGGCCTTCACCGGCGCCTCCGGGTCGAGCATCACGTTGACGCAGGCCACCGTTCCGCTCGCCGCCGCGCGCTCCAGAGCCGGGCGGATGTCGCCGGGCTCGACGACCCGCTCGCCGTGGCCGCCGAAGGCCTTCACCACCTCGTCGTAGCGGGTGGGGGCGAGCAACGTGGCCGGCGACTTCTCCGCCCCGAACATGCCCACCTGGGGAATGCGGATCTGCCCCCAGGCCGCGTCGTTGCCGACCACGCACACCATGGGGAGCTTGAACCGGAGCGCGGTCTCGAAGTCCATCCCGTTGAGTCCGAAGGAACCATCCCCCTGGATGACCCACACCCCGCGCTCGGGGTGGAGGAGCTTGGCGGCGATGGCGAAGGGCGCGCCGACGCCGAGGCAGCCGAGCGGCCCCGGGTCGAGCCACCGCCCCGGCCGCTGGACGGAGACCACCTTGGCCGCCATGGCCACCCAGTTGCCCCCGTCGGCGACGAAGACCGGGTCGCGCCCTCCGGAGTTGGCCACCTCGGAGAGCTCCCGCGCCAGCCGGTAGTGGTGGATGGGGACGTCGTCGCTCCGGCACCAGGCGTCCAGGGCCTCGGCCTTCTTCCGCTCCGCGGCGCGGAGCTCGTCGAGGTAGGCCGCTCGCTTCACCGGCCGAGCGCCGTCGGCGAAGGCGGCCAGGGCGGAGGCGCTGTCGGCGATGAGGCCCACGTCCACCGCCCGGTTCCGGCCGATCTCCACCGGGTCGACGTCCACCTGGACAATCTTCGAGCTGGCGCTGAAGGTGGGCTCGCTCCCGTAGTTGAGGCGGAAGTCGAAGGGCGTCCCCACCACGAAGACCAGGTCCGAGCCGGTGAGCGCCTCCTTGCGGGTGTGCTGGAAGAAGAGCGGGTGGCCGGGCGGAAGGCACCCCCGCCCTGCCCCGTTGAGGTACACCGGGACCTGGGCGCGCTCGGCGAAGCGCCCGAGCGCCTCCCAGGCGCCGTCCCACCACACGCTCGAGCCGGCGATGCAGGCCGGTCGCTCCGCCGCCGCCAGGAGCGCCATCGCCTCCTCGACGCCCTTCGGGTCGGGCGGCATCCGCGCCAGCGTGCGGTACCTCGACGGCATCGGCAGCGCCGCCTCGTCCACCGCGTTGCAGAGCACGTCCCAGGCGAGCTCCAGGAACACCGGCCCGGGCCGTCCCGAGAGGGCCACCCGGAAGGCCTTGGCCAGGTAGAGCGGCACCAGCTCCGGGCTCGGCACCCGGTCCGACCACTTGGAGATGCGGTGGAAGAGGTCCACCTGCTCCATCTCTTGGAGGCTGCCCCGGCTCTGGTTGAACATCGGCGCGGCGCCCCCGAGCAGGAGCATCGGCGAGCTGGCGGCCTGGGCGTTGGCCACCCCGGTCAGCGCATCGGTGACGCCCGGGCCGGCGGTGACCACCGCCACGCCGGGGCCACGGGTGATGCGTGCGTAGGCATCGGCGGCGTGGGCGGCCGCCTGCTCGTGGCGGGTGTCGACCACGGCGATGCCCTCCTCGACGCAGCCGGCATAGATGGGAGCCACGTGGAGCCCGGACAGGGTGAAGACGTGGCGAATGCCCTCGCCCTTGAGCATGCGGGCGACGAGCTGACCGCCGGTGACCATGGCCATGGTGTGTGCTGTCCTAGCCTCGGTGCTCCCCCGATTCCAAGCGCTGGCTGCCGAGGCCCCTCGATTCGCTCGCCCGCTCGGGGCCCGCGCCTACGCCCTCGGGCTGGCCGTCACCCGGGGCGACGGGAGCACCGAGCCCATCCCGGTCGGGGCGACCCCGGTGGTGCTCGAGGCCGCCGAGGTGGCGGCGCGCCGCGAGCTGTCCGCGTGCATCGCCTCGGCGGGCTTCAAGATGGCCCAGGCCCTCGTGTCGGGAGCGGAGCGCGCCGTGTTGCTCGACTCGCTCGGACCGCTCGAGCGGCGCATCGTCGAGCGCTCCGCCCCCTCGCTCCGCCTCCTGGCCATCGCCCGGGTGGACTTCTTCGCCGCGCGACACCTCGCCGCGCTGGAGCTCAACACCACCATCCCGGCCATGCCCGGCTACTCGGACATGGCCGCCCGGGCCTTCATCGAGGAGGCGGGGCGGCTGGCCGGGCTGCCCGAGGCGGAGCGGTCCCGCCTCCGGGCGCTCAACGGGAGCAACGTGGCCGCCCTGCACCAGGCGCTGCTCGCCGGCTTCTCCGTGCTCCGGCCCGGGGGCGCCCCGCAGCGGATGGCCCTCCTCTGCCGGCGCGCCGACGCCCAGCTCACCGAGGTCGTCCACCTGGCCGAGCGCTTCACCGCGCTCGGGACACCGGCCGAGGTCGTTCACCCGGACGAGCTCTCCGGCGCCGGGGCGGTCATGGCGCGCGGGCGG
>DASPUU010000222.1:0-2317 GCA_035622755.1 Myxococcaceae bacterium | reverse complement strand
CCTCGCCCTGGACAGCTGCTCGACCTACTGCCGCCACTGCACGCGCCGCCGCATCACCCGCGGCGGGGAGGCGGAGCTGGGCCGGGCCGCCCTCGAGGAGGGCATCGCCTACGTGCGGGCCCATCCCGAGGTCCGCGACGTGCTCGTCTCCGGGGGCGACCCCCTGCTCCTCGCCGACGCCCGTCTGGAGGAGCTCCTCGCTCCCCTCCGGGCCATTCCCCACGTGGAGATGATCCGCATCGGGACGCGCATCCCGGTCTGCCTCCCGATGCGCATCACCTCCGAGCTGGCGCGCCTGCTCCGCCGCCACGCGCCGCTCTTCGTGGTCACCCACTTCAATCATCCCAAGGAGCTGACCGCCGAGGCCCGGGCGGCCTGCGAGCTCCTCGTCGACCACGGCGTCCCGGTGGAGAACCAGGCCGTCCTCCTGCGCCGGGTCAACTCCGAGGCGCGCATCATCAAGGAGCTGGGCCATGCGCTCCTGCGCGCGCGGGTGCGTCCCTATTACCTTCATCAGATGGACGTCGCCGAGGGATGCGAGCACCTGCGCACGCCGCTCTCGCGCGGCGTGGAGATCCTCGAGGCGCTGCGCGGCCACACCTCCGGGCTGGCCGTCCCCCACCTGGCCGTCGATCTCCCCGGCGGGGGAGGGAAGGTGACGCTCCAGCCGGAGTACGTCGTGGAGCGGCGAGGTTCGGAGACCCTGTTCCGGAACTTCCGGGGCGAGACCTACACCTATCCCGAGCCGTCGGAGACGGATTGCAGCTGCCCCTACGACGAGGTGTGGCGGGGGCGCGGAGCATGACCTCGCCGTTTCCCGAGCAGCTCCTCGCCGGCCGGCACGCCTTCGTCACCGGCGGGACGAGCGGCATCAACCTCGGCATCGCCCTTCGCCTGGCCCGGGCCGGCGCGCGCGCCTCGCTCCTCGGCCGGAATGCCGAGCGCGGCGCCCGGGCGGTGCGAGCGGTGACCGGCGCCGGCGGCGAGGCCGCCTTCCATCCGGCCGACGTGCGCGACTACCCGGCGGTGGCGGCGGCCATCGGCGAGGCGGTGAAGCGCTGGGGCCCGCTGGACATCCTGGTCAACGGCGCCGCCGGGAACTTCCCCGCCCCGGCGGTGGGGATGTCCTCCAACGCCTTCCGGGCGGTGGTGGACATCGACCTCCTGGGCACCTTCAACGCCAGCCGCGCCGCCTTCGAGCATCTGCGCCAGCCGGGGAGCGTGGTGGTGAACGTCTCCGCTCCCCAGGCCTTCGCCCCGGCGGCCTTCCAGAGCCACGTCTGCGCGGCCAAGGCGGGCGTGGACATGCTCACCCGGGTGCTGGCCCTGGAGTGGGGCGGGGTGGGCATCCGGGTCAACGCCATCACCCCCGGGCCCATCGCCGGGACGGAGGGAATGGAGCGCCTGGCGCCCGGCCCGGAGGAGCGCGGCCGTGTCGTGCGGAGCATCCCCCTCGGCCGGATGGGGACGGTGGAGGACGTGGCCGAGGCGGTGCTCTTCCTCTGCTCGCCGGCGGCCGCCTTCATCACCGGCGCGGTGCTCGTCTGCGACGGAGGGTGGTCCCTGGGCGGCTTGGGCTCGATGGCGCCGGGCGCCTGAGCGAGCGAGCGACGGAGCACCTCCCCCGGGTCGAGTTTTCCTCGCCCTCCCGGCGCACCCGGGCGAAAGTCGGGGCCTGTCCCCCCTTGCGCGCGCGCACCGCACTCCTCATCGGCCTTCTCTGCGGCCGGGCGCACGCCGCCGAGACGGTGCGCATCGCCATCGGGGAGCGGCCGGGACCGGTGACGCTGAAGGGCCGGAACCTGGCGGCCGGACCCGACACCGAGGACGGCCCGTTCACCCCCCTCGGCCCGGGCGAGGCGCGCATCCGCCTGGTCAAGGGGCGGCTGGAGGTGAATGGAATCGTCGCCGAGCGGCCGGCGGTCCGCTTCCGGGCCGGCGAGACCGACCGGGGCACGGGCGACGAGCCGATCCGCGCCGGCGGCACCGGCGTCCGGGGCGACGTGGTGGCCCTGGTCCACCGGGGACGCCTGCTGCTGGTCAACGTCCTCCCCATGGAGGACTACGTGGCCGCCGTCCTGGGCGGCGAGATGCCCCCCTCCTTTCCGCTCGAGGCGCTCCGCGCCCAGGCGGTGGCGGCGCGGACGTATGCGCTGAACAAGAAGCTGGAGATGCTGGACGAGCCGTTCCACCTCGGGAGCAGCGTGCTCGCCCAGGTCTACGGGGGGATGGAGCGCGAGAACGCCCGGACCCGCCAGGCGACGGAGAGCACGCGGGGGCAGGTCCTCACCTTCGACCTCGAGCCCATCGAGGCCTA
>DASPUU010000221.1:0-11444 GCA_035622755.1 Myxococcaceae bacterium | reverse complement strand
CAGGCGCGCCACCGCATCCCGGGCGGCGCGCTCGTCGTCGCCGAGCTGGTCGTCCAGCCGGTACAGCGAGCGCACGTCCACGTCGGCCATCGGCACCCTCCTCAGAGCTGGAGCACGCCTTCGACCTTCTTCATCAGCCCCACCCGGCGCTGGGTGACCGGGCTCGTCCCGTCGAGCAGGCGGGCCGTCTCCTCGAGGACCACCTCCAGGGGGAAGCGCCTCACCGACGCGTCGGGGGTGGCGATGCCCCCGGGCATCGGCGGCTGCCAGGCGACCATCTCGTCGGTCGCCCCGTCGAGCAGGGCGGTGGCGGCGGCGAACGCCAGCCGCGCGGCCACCATGCGATCCAGGAAGGACGGGTTGCCACCGCGGACCAGGTGGCCGAGCACCACCGCCCGCGTCTCGAGGTCGGGCAGGACGGGCTTGACCACCTCCTCCACCAGACGCACCAGCCGGGTGGTGGGAACCTCCACGCCCTCGGCCTTGAGGATGAGGACGCGGCGCTTTCCCCGCTCGGCGAAGCCGCGGCGGATGACGTCGGCCACCGACTGCACCAGGGCCGCCTCGTCCCGCTGCTGCTCGCGGAAGACCACCGCGTCCGCGCCCACCGCCACCGCACCGGCCATGGCCAGGTAGCCGGACTGGCGCCCCATCACCTCGACCACGAAGGCGCGCCGGTGGGAGCGCGCGGTGTCCGAGATCCGGTCACACGCCTCGACGATGGTGTTGAGCGCCGTGTCCACGCCGATGCAGGTGGCGGTGCAGCCGATGTCGTTGTCGATGGAGCCGGGGACGCCGAGGACGGCGACGCCGGTTTCGCGGGCGAGAACGTGGGCGCCGGTGAGCGAGCCGTTGCCCCCCACCACCAGGAGGCCGCTGACGCCCCGCCCGCGGAGCTGCTCGGCGGCCCGGGCGCGGCCCGGCTCGGTGCGGAAGCGCTCGCTGCGCGCGGTGCCGAGCACGGTGCCTCCCTGGCGGGCGACGAAGTCCAGCCCGTTGGTGTCGAGCGGGTCCCCCTCCGGGGCGCCCCGGCCGAGGGGAACGAAGCGGCCGTCGATGAGGCCGTCGTACCCGTCGCGCACACCGAGCACCTCGGCCCCCCGCGCGTTCGCCGTCTTGGCCGCGGCGCGGAGGGCGGCGTTCATCCCCGGACCGTCTCCCCCGGAGGTGAGAAGCGCGACCGTGGTGCTCATCGAGGTCGACAGCCTGCCCCAAGTCCGGGGCGGAGAGCTAACCTCGCGCGAGCGCAGGTCGGAGCCCATGGGCGACCTCCTTTTTGCCGAGCGAGGTGCGGTGGTCACCGGTGCCAACCGGGGCATCGGCCAGGCCATCGCCCACGCCTTCCTCCGGGACGGCTGGCGCGTGCTGGCGGTGGCCCGGACGCTCGAGTCCCTGGACGGGCTCGCCGCCCGCGCCGGGCCCCGGAGCGAGGCCCTCGAGCGGATGGTCTGTGACCTGGCCGACGCCGCTGCCGTGGAGCGCGCCTGCCAGGCGCTCCGCGCGCGGCGCCCGGTGCCCGCCGTCCTGGTGAACAACGCCGGCGTCTCGCTCTCTGCACCCCTGGAGAAGACCTCGCGCGCCGAGCTGGAGCGCGTCCTGGCGATCAACACCGTCGCGCCCTACGCGCTGTGCGCGGCCCTGGTCCCGGCGATGGCCGCCGCGGGCGGCGGCCGGGTGATCAACGTGGCCTCCATCGCCGGGCTGCGCGGCATCCGCTACACCTCGGCCTACTGCGCCAGCAAGCACGCCCTGGTCGGCATGACGCGGGCCCTGGCGATGGAGTGGGCCGACCGCGGGGTGACCGTGAACGCCGTCTGTCCAGGCTGGACGGAGACGGACATGCTCTCCCGGGCCGTCCAGACCGTCTCCGAGAAGACCGGCCGGAGCGGCGACCAGGCCCGGGCCGCCATCCTCGCCCGGAACCCTCTCGGCCGCGCGGTGACGCCGGACGAGGTGGCGGCGCTGGTCCTCCATCTGGCCTCTCCGCTCGGGGCGTCCCTCACCGGGGCGGCGCTGCCGGTCGACGGCGGGGAGTCCGCCTGAGGGGGCGGGCGGGCTTGAAACGAGGTGTTATTTGAGCTAATGATAAGTTCCTGGGGGAGGATAATTCCTAATGCAGCTCGAGTCGCTGAAGATGTTCTGCGACGTGGTGGAGACCGGGTCGTTCTCGCGCGCGGCCCAGCTCAACCACGTGACGCAGTCGGCGGTGAGCCAGCAGATCCGCGCCCTGGAGACCCGCTACCACCAGAAGCTCCTCAGCCGGAGCGCGCGCCAGGTGACTCCCACCCCGGCCGGTGAGCGGCTCTTCCGCGGGAGCAAGGAGATCCTCACTCGCTTCGGCGAGGTGGAGCAGGAGATCCGCGAGCAGTCCGCGGACGTGGTGGGGACGGTGAGCGTCTCGACCATCTACTCGGTCGGCTTGCACGAGCTCCAGGAGCTCCAGAAGGACATCCTCCGGACCCATCCCCGGGTGAATCTCCGGCTCCTCTACCGCCGCGCCGACCAGGTGTACGACGACGTCATCCTCGGCCAGGCGGAGATCGGCGTGGTGGCCTACCCGCAGCCGCGCGCCGGGGTGGACGTTCTCCCCTTCCGGGACGACCGCCTCGGCGTGGTGGTCGCGCCCAGTCATCCCTTCGCCTCGAAGGCCCGGGTCTCCATCCAGGCGCTGGCCGGGACCCCCTTCATCGCCTTCGACCGTGAGTCGCCGACGCGCAAGGCGCTCGACCGGGTGCTCCGCGAGAAGGGGCTCGTGCTCGACCCGACCATGGAGATGGACAACGTGGAGACCATCAAGCGCGCCGTCGAGCTCGGCCTGGGCGCCGCGGTGCTCCCGCTGGCCTGCGTCGAGCATGAGGTGGCCAGCGGCACCCTGGTGGCCAAACCCTTCGCCGAGGGGGTCATCTCCCGGCCCATCGGCATCCTGGTGCGCAAGGGGAAGTACCTGGACCGCGCCGCCCAGGCCGTGCTGGACGCCTTCAAGGCGGCCGCGGGCAAGGACGAGTGACCCACCCCGGGCGTGGGGGGCCTCCCTACTCGCCCGGACCCTTCGCCTCTCGGTAGCCGGCCGGCACGTCGAAGGTGGAGTCGGGCAGGCGCTTGCGCTCGATGCTCGTCGCCTCGACGCCGGTCTGCTTGCTCCCCGGGGCGGTGGACCGGAAGATCATCTTCAGGGGGATCCCCTCCAGGCCGGCCGCCTTGAGGGCCGTCCACCAGGCGTCCCCGCCGTCCCGCTCGAAGGCCGAGACGAATCGAGCCGGCGGCAGGAGCGAGGTGTCGACCCAGATCTCCTCCTCCTTCCCCTTCGAGGTCGAGGTGAGGAGGACGTGCTCCACGGTGCGGCCGAGGATCTTTTCCTGGCCCAGGCGCTTGAGGGTGGGCGCCTCTCCGGCGGGCTCGCCGGCGCCGGTGTTGTCCAGCCGCTGGTAGGTCTTGGACGCCTCGTCCAGGGTGTAGGTCACCGTCGGCTCGCTCGCCCGGACCAGCGACACCATCTGAAAGGGTTGGCGGGTCGTCTGGGCGACCACCTCCGAGCGCATGCCGGCCCTGGAGACGAGGATGCGCACCGTCCCCCCCGTCCAGCCGCCCTTGGCCGTCGGGTCGGTGAGGAGCTTCATTTCCAGGATGCCCTCGAACTCCGGCGCCGGAGCCGCCGAGAGGGCGAGGAGCAGCCAGAGCGCCGGTCCCATCGCGAGACGGCCAGGGTCGGCCCCGGGGGCGCTACTGCCCGGCCTTCTGCTGCTGCATCTTCTGCATCATCTCTTCCATCCTCTGGCGCTGCTCCGGGGTCATCTTCTGCATCATCTCCTGGCGCTTCTTCTGGATCTCGGCCTGCTGCTCGGGGGAGAGCATCTCCAGCGCGTCCTTGGCCTGGTGAAAGCCGGCCGGGATCTGGAACAGCGACGAGGAGACGCTCTTCTTCTCCACCTGGGTCGCCTCCCAGCCGTTCTTCTCGCCGAAGACCTGCTTGAGCGGGATGCCGGTGACGCCCGCCTTCTCCAGCGCCCACCAGGTGTTGTGGCGGCTGGGATCCCCCTGGCTCAGCGCGGAGACGGCGGCCGGCGGGAAGCGGAGAGAGGTGTCGATCCACATCTCCTCGGTGGACCCGGACGAGTGGACGATCTTCACCCGCTCCACCGAGCGACCGAGGAGGGTGGTCTTGCCCAGCTTCTCCACGGTGGGCGCCTTGGCCGAGGGATCGCCCGGGTTGTCCTTGGTCAGCTCGTGCTTCAGGTAGGTCTTGGTATCGAGGTTGAGGAAGTAGGTCACCCCGGGCTCGGACGCTCGCCAGAGCATGACGAAGTGCAGCGGCGCTCCCGGGCCGCCCTCCTTCTTGCCCGGGGACACGGTTCCCTCCACCCGGAACCCGGCCGGGGCGACGGACAGGGTCATCGTCCGCATCGGATCGGCCTGCTCGGTGCCGATGGACTTGCCGGTGATGACGCCTTCGAAATCAGCCGCCAGCGCCGGCGATGCCGCCAGCAGGGAGGCGAGGACGACGAGTCGCATGGTGCTCTCCTTTGGGGAGCGACGAGACGAGGCGGGGAGTCTGCCCTTCTCCGCCCGCGGAGGGACAGTCGAATCGCTCCGGTCCGGTCAGAGGCGTCGCAGCCGGGCGGCGAAGAAGCCGTCCATTCCCTCCGGCCCGGGCAGCGTGCGGAGGCATCCCTCGACCAGCGGGCAGTCCGCGCGCGCCCGACCCTCCGGGGGGGCGAGGGCGAAGTCCGCCCGGCCGGCGAGGAAGGCCGCCACCTGCTCCGGGCCCTCCTCCGGCTCGGGCGAGCAGACGGCGTAGACGAGCAGCCCACCCGGCGCCACCGCGGTCGCGGCGTTGGCCAGCATCTCGGCCTGCAGCGCGGCCAAGCGGAGGATGTCGTCCGGGGTTCGCCGGTACCTGAGCTCGGGGTTGCGCCGGAGCGTCCCCAGGCCCGAGCACGGGGCATCGAGCAGCACGGCGTCGAACCGCCCGAGGTCCTGCGGAAAGGGCAGCCGGGCGTCGTGGGCCAGGAGCCTCACCTCACCGGCCAGGCCGAGCCGCTCCGCCTCGCGCCCCACGGTCTCCAGCTTTCGCGGGTGAAGGTCCATGGCCACCACCGGGCCGCGCTCGGCGAGCTGGCAGGCCTTCCCGCCGGGAGCGGCACAGACGTCGAGCGCCCGCGCACCGGGCGGAAGCTCGGCGTAGTGCACCACCAGCTGCGCCGCCTCGTCCTGCACCTGCCACAACCCCTCGGAATGGCCCACCACCGAGGCCACGCGTCCCGGCGAGGCGAGCACGAGACCGGCGGGCGAATGCCCCGTCGGCCGGGCGTCGAGGCCGGCCTCGGCCAGGAGGGCGGCCAGTGCATCGCGCGAGGTGCGCCGGCTGTTGACCCGGACCACCAGCGGGGGCGGGACGTTGTCGGCGGCGAGCATGGCCTCCGCCGCCTCCGTCCCGAAGGCGGCGCGCCACCGCTCCACCAGCCACCGGGGATGGCTCTCGCGGACGGCGACGTGCTCTGCCCAGGGCTCCCCGGGCGGAAGAGGCTGCACGGGAAGCGCGGCCAGCTTGCGCAGCACGGCATTGACGAAGCCGGCGGCGCGCGAGAGCCCGAGCTCCTTGACCGCCTCCACCGTCTCGGCCACCGCCGCCCGGGCGGGGATCCGGGCATAGAAGAGCTGGTAGGCCCCGAGCCGGAGCGCGGCCAGCACCCGGTCCTCGAGCGCCTCCAGCCTCCGGTCGGAGACGCCGCGAAGCGCGAAGTCCAAGGCCAGCCGCCGCCGGGTGGCGCCGTAGGTCAGCTCGGTGAGCAGGGCCGCGTCGCGCGGATCGCGGAACGGCGACTCGGACAGCCGGGCGTCGAGGAGGGGGGTGAGCCAGGCATCGGTGGCCTCGAGCCGCGCCAGCAGCTCCACCGCCAGGACCCGCGGCCTCATCCGTCCAGCGCCGCCATCAGCTCGACGAGCTGCTCGTCGCCCAGGCGGGACGGCTTCTGCTCCGAGAGGAGCAGCTGCTGCAGGGTGTCCTCGAGCAGCTCCCGCTGGCCGCTCTCCGCGGCCCCTCCGCGCTGGAGCTCGAGCCACTGGGTGCGCGCCCAGGTGGAGAGCCCGGCGGGGGTCAGCCGGCCGGCGAGGCGGTCGGCGATGCGCTGGCGGACCACCGCGCGGCTGAGGGCCCCGGGAGCCAGGCGGCCGGCGAGCGCCGCGGCGGCGCGCGCGGGGGCGGCACGGCGCCCGAGCGTCTTGCCGGCGGGCGTCGACGCCGGCGCCGGCGCGGCGGCCTCCCTCCGGCCGAGCGTCTTCCGGGGCGGGGCGGGACGGGCCACCGTTCCCAGCCGCTCGAGCGCGCGCAGGTAGCCGTCCGGGCCCTCTCCCACCACCCGCGCGGCGCAGACGTCCTGGAGCAGCGAGTGGCGGCGCACCGAGCCCTTCCCCGAGCCATCGTGAAGGTGAACCTCGATGACCGGGAGCCGCGCGCTGGCCACCGCCTCGCGCAGCACGTGCGAGGTGAGCGCCAGCAGGCCGGGCGAGAGGATCACCGCCTGGGCCCAGTCCCCGGGGTTGCGCAGCGCGTCCAGGAGCGCGCCCTCGTGGTTGCTCTGGAGCGCACGCACCACGTGTCCGAGGGTCCGGGCGCGCTCGGCCAGCCTCCGGTCCAGCGCCGGCAGGCTGAGCGCCGGCTCGTCTCCGGGTCGCCGTCCGAGGAGGTCGAGGTTCGGTCCATGCAGCACGAGCACGTTCATGGCCTGGCCGCCTTGTCGATGGGAGCAGGATCGAAGGGCTGGCTCCCGGCGGCGAGCGGGTGGCCTCGCAGGAAATCGGCCGCCGGGAGCCGCCTCCTCCCTTCCGCCTGCAGCTCGAGCAGGACCAGCGAACCCTCGCCGCAGGCGACCTCCAGGCCCCGGTCCGTGGCCAGGATGGCGCCGGGCGCGCCGCTGCCCTGGCCCACCCGGGCCCGGTGCACCTTGAGGAGCGCGCCCCCGACGGTGGTCCAGGAGCCGGGCCAGGGCGTGAAGGCCCGGGTGCGGCGCTCGAGGACCGAGGCGGGCAGCGACCAGTCGAGCCAGCCATCCGCCTTGGTGACGGTGCGGGCCAGCGTCACCCCCTCGCCCGGCTGCGGCCGGGGCACGAGCAGCCCGGCGAAGAAGCGCGGGAGCTCCTCTCGAAGCATCCGGCCCCCGAGCTCGGCGAGCCGGACGCCCAGGCTCTCGGCGGTGTCGTCCGGCCGGATGGGTTCGCGCCGGGCGGCGAGCACCGGCCCGTCGTCGAGGCCGGGACCCATCTGCATCAGCGAGACCCCGGTCTCGGCATCACCGGCGGCGATGGCCCAGGCGATGGGGGCGGCGCCGCGCCAGCGGGGAAGCAGCGAGGCGTGCACGTTGAGGCAGCCCTTCTCCGGAACGGCCAGGACGTCCGGGGGGAGGATGCGTCCGTAGGCGGCGACCACCGCCGCCGCCGGCCGCAGCTCGGCGAGGGTCCGCGCGAAGTCCGTTCCCTTGAGTCGGGCCGGCTGGAGCACCGGCACCCCGGCCGCCGCGGCACGGTCCTTCACCGGGGACGCCTGGACGTCCTGTCCCCGCCCGCGCGGGCGGTCGGGCTGGGTCACCACCGCCACCACCGCCCCCAGCGCCAGGCAGGTCTCCAGCGAAGGAAGGGCGAAGGCGGGCGTGCCCATGAAGACGATGCGCGGACGGTCCACGGCGTAGCCTTCCCGCCTGTGGGGCAGAGCCCACGAGGCGCACGGAGGCAGCCTGACGGAGCGAGTCGGCTGGCCGCAAGTGCAGAGCAACGTCGCACCCCGGAGCCACAATTGACCGACCTTGCGCCGCTCGTCTATGCGGGAGTCCCCGCTGGGTGGGCTGGAGGGGAACATGCAACACGCACGTCGTGCGGTCGTCTGCCTCCTCTTGGGCGTCTCGCTGCTGCCTGCGTGCAGCAAGGACCCGGCCACGCCGGACTACTGGTCGGCGCAGCTCGACGGCACCAAGCGCTCGTCGGAGAAGGTCCGGGTGGTGGAGGCCCTGCGGAGCTCCGGCAAGCTGAACGCCAGCTTCGCCCCGATGCTGCAGCGGGAACTGGCCACCGAGAAGAATCCCGAGGTCAAGGCGGCCCTCGCCCGCGCGCTGGGAGATCTCCACGATCCCTCCAGCCTCCCGGCGCTCCAGGACGCGCTCGACCTGGGAGCCACCGACGGGGCGACCAGCCGCATGAACTCCGCCATCGCCCAGGCGCTGGGGAGCATCCACGACCCACGTTCGGCCCCGGCGCTCCTCCGCCTGCTCCGGTCCAAGGACGACTACGTCCGCATCGACGCCATCCAGGCCCTGGCCGCGCTCAGGGCCACCGAGGCGGTCGCCCCGCTCATGGAGCTGGCCCTCGACGACGCCAGCTCGCCCCAGGTCAACCGCCGCGCGGTGGCCGCGCTGGGCGACATCGGGGACCCCCGGGCGGTCAACGTCCTCCTCAGGGCCCTCTACAAGCAGCGCGGGAACCAGAACTTCGCCAACGAGGCCAGCTTCTCGCTCTACCAAATCGGCCAGCCGGCGGTGGTGGCGCTGGTCAAGGTGGCGCAGGGCGAGGACCCCGAGCTGGCCACCTGGGCCCGCCGCCAGGATGTCGACGGGACGGTGCTGGTGGTGCAGGCCACCGACGTCCTCAAGGATTTCACCGCCCCGGCCGCCGAGCCGGCGTTGCTCAAGAAGCTCGGCTTCCAGAACGCCGACGCTCGCATGCAGTGGTACGGCCGGATGTTCGCCGCCAACGGGCTGGGGAAGCTCCGCGCCCAGCCGGCGGTGTCGCCGCTGATGGCCATGGTGGTCGAGGAGAACGAGCCCCTCCCGCGGGCGGAGTACGCACGCGCCCTGGTGCTGATCGGCAACCGGGATGCGCTGCCCGCCCTGCTCAAGGCGGGTAGCAAGGGCACCTGGAACGCGCGGCAGTTCGCCGTGGCGGCGGTGGGGATGCTCGGAGACGAGCGCGAGAAGGCGGCCTTCGACCGGCTCGACCAGGCCGAGCCGGCGCTGGCGGCGTCGGAGTGCAAGCAGTACGGCTGCTCCACCCCGGCCGGCGAGGTGGCGCAGCAGCGGGCCAAGGTGTTCAGCGTGTTCCGGGCCCCTCTCGAGGCGGCCGCGGCGTGCAAGCAGGACCTCGCCTGCTGGACGGGCAAGCTCAAGGACCCGTCGCCCGCCGTGCGCCAGCGTGCGGCGCTGGAGATCGGCCGTTCCGCACACGGCGAGCTCGCCCCGACCCTGGCCCAGCTCGTCGACGAGTCCGACGCCGAGACCCGGATGGCCGTGCTCCAGGGCCTCTCCTGGCTGGTGAAGAGCGGCACCGCCGCGGCCATGGCGCTCAAGGACTCGCTCCCCAAGCTCGAGCAGCGCCTGGCGGACGACAAGGGGAAGCAGGAGTACCTGGCCACCAGCGAGGCGCTGCGGCGGCTCCTGGTCGACATCCGGCGCCGCGGCGGCTGAGGACCGCGGGGAGTTCCCCGGGGCCCCGCGTCCGGGGAGGTCAGCCCGGCCGCTCCGCGGTCCGCTCGGGCGCAGGCCGCGGCGGCGCGTCCTGGAAGGCCGAGGGGAGAAAGCTCTGGGGGAGCACCTTGACCAGCGCCGCCAGGAGCAGCATCCCCCCCGGAGCGGCGAAGATGGCCAGCGCCGGGATGACCTTGGCCAGGTCGAGCAGCTGCTCGCGCAGCCGGCGCCGCTCGGCCGTGCTCAGCGACTGCCCCCGCGCGAGCCGCCCGAGCAGAGAGGACAGCTCGCCCATCTGGTGAGCCTCGGCCAGCACGGCGTGCAGGCTCCGGTCCACCGTTCCGATCATCCCCTCCACCACCTCGTCGGCCAGAGCGGCGGCGTTGTCCTGCACGGTGAAGACGTCCACCACCGAGCGGTGGTGGGCGTAGAACTCGGCCACCTCGGCCTCGATCTGCTTGAGCGTCTCCACGGTGATGCCCAGCTGCGCCGCCAGGCCCCGGATGAAGGCCAGCTCCTTGGGGGAGCGCCGGCCCTCGACCAGCGAGGCGAGCACCGTCTGCTCGACCACGAAGCGGCGCATCTCCCGGCTGCGCACCGGCCTCACCAGGCGCTCCAGGTCGTGCGGACCGTCGAAGGAGCGCCTGAGCCGCGAGCGCAGGGTGGCCGCCAGGCGGGTTGGCAGGTCGAGGTCGTCGACCTGGCGAAGGATGGCGCGGCGCGCTTCCGGGCCGGGGGCTCGCTCGGCGCAGGCCAGCGCGGTGAGGACTTCGACCAGGAGCGCCTTCTGGCGGGCCGCCACCCCGAGCCGGCGCCGGAGCGGGCGGCGACCGAGGCGGCGCCCGGTCCAGAAGTCCACCGCCAGGTGCACGAACAGCTGCGCATCGACGTAGGAGGCGCCGTTGTGCAGCACCAGCCCGTAGAGCGGATCGGCGGAGAGGGAGAGGGAGCGCCGGGCGAGGGCCGACTCGATGCGGCCGGCCAGGCGGCCGGACACCGGGATGCCCTGCTCCAGGCGGTCGGCGACCTCGTCGGCGGCGTCGAGCGCCCCGGCCCAGGCGGCGAAGATGCGCAGGAGCTGGACGGCCCGCGGCCCGGGAGGAATCTCCAGGATGCGCGCCGCGTCGAGCGCCAGGCGGCCCAGGGTGCGGAGGATGGCGAGGAAGAGAGCTCGCTCCGGGGCGCCGCCCGGCGCCGCTCCCTCGGGAAGCTCCGGCGTCCCGTAGACCAGCCCGCTCTCGCGAAGCGCGCGGTGGAGGTAGGCGCGGGCGCGCGCCACCGGGCGGCCCTTCTGGCCGGCCTCGGGAAGAGCGGCGGCCTCTTGCCGCACCACCTCGTCGAGCAATGCGAGCAGCCAGCCCGCCCTGGGAAGGTCCTTCACTCTGAGGACCGGACCTAACCTCCGGGTGCCCGGGGCTGCAA
This sequence comes from Myxococcaceae bacterium, assembly GCA_035622755.1. GTDB lineage: Bacteria > Myxococcota > Myxococcia > Myxococcales > Myxococcaceae > JADGRA01. The sequence goes on along the minus strand of DASPUU010000221.1, from coordinate 576 downwards.
GGCCGGAGCGGACCCGCGGCTCGAGCTACTTCACCGCCTTCACCCGGGGGGTGCGGCGCTCCTCGTCGGGCTCGTCGGGCACCGCGGCCACGGGCGAGGGGCGGACCACCCCGTACTTCTCGAGCACCCTGAGCTCCACTGCCCGGGCCACCTCGGGGTGGTCGCGGAGGTAGTCCTTGGCGTTCTCCCGCCCCTGGCCGATGCGCTCGCCCTCGTAGGCGTACCAGGCGCCGCTCTTCTCCACGATGCCGTCCTGGGCGGCCAGGTCGAGGAGATCGCCCTCGCGGGAGATGCCGGTGCCGTACATGATGTCGAACTCCACCTCCTTGAAGGGCGGAGCCACCTTGTTCTTCACCACCTTCACCCGGGTGCGGCTCCCCACCACCGCATCGCCGTTCTTGATCGCCCCCACCCGGCGGATGTCCAGCCGCTGGCTGGCATAGAACTTCAGCGCGTTTCCGCCGGTGGTCGTCTCCGGATTTCCGAACATCACGCCGATCTTCATCCGGATCTGGTTGATGAAGATGACGCAGGTCTGACTCTTGGCGATGGTCCCGGTGAGCTTGCGCAGCGCCT
>DASPUU010000220.1:0-14246 GCA_035622755.1 Myxococcaceae bacterium | reverse complement strand
CCCCTTCCTGGAGCGCGCGGAGCAGCTTCACCTGGGCCCCGAGGGACAGCTCCCCCACCTCGTCCAGGAAGAGCGTGCCGGCGTGGGCGCGCTCGAAGCGCCCCTCGCGCCGGGCGAGCGCCCCGGTGAAGGCGCCCTTCTCCACACCGAACAGCTCCGCCTCGAGAAGTGTCTCCGGGATGGCCCCGCAGTTCACCGCCACGAACGGGCCGCTCGCCCGCGGGGAGAGCTCGTGCAGGGCCCGGGCGGCGAGCTCCTTCCCCGTCCCGGACTCACCCACCAGGAGCACGGTGGCCTGGGCGGCGGCCGCCTGGCGCAGCGTCTCCATCAGGATGCGGAACGCCGGCGACTGGCCGACCAGGGTCCGGCCGCCGGGCGCACCGAGGTCGGCGAGCTGCGCCTTGAGGGCCTCGTTCTCGGCCATCAGCGCCCGCCGCTCGAGCGCCTTGTGCACCGTCTTCACCAGGGCGTGGCGCTTGAGGGGCTTGGTGATGAAGTCGTAGGCGCCCTCCTTCATCGCCGCCACCGCCGCCTCCACCGTCCCGTAGGCGGTCATCAGCACCACCTCCACGTCCGGACGCATGGAGCGGGCGGTGCGGAGGAGCTCGTGTCCGTCCACGCCGGGCATCATGAGGTCGGTCACCAGCACCGCCACCTCCGGGCGGCGGAGCAGGGTGAGCGCCTCCTCCCCGCCGGAGGCGGTGAGCGTGGCCAGGCCTTCGTGCTGGAAGATGCGCGTCACCGACTCGAGGTTGGCGCGGTCGTCATCGACGACGAGGACGGTGGGCTCGGGCATTCGAGAGGCGGCCGATTCTACCCTTCGTCGGCGGCGTCGGGCGGGCCGGACGCCCGCACGTCCTCCTGACGCACCCGGTCCACGTTGAAGCGCTCGGCCGAGCGGGTGAGCTTCTCCAGGGCGGCGTCGAACTCGGGCGGCGTCTTCACGAAGCGCAGGTAGTTGATGCGGGCCACCACGAAGGCCTTCAGGTAGGGGCTGGTCAGCCCGCGCGCCTTGAGCCGTTCCACCACCGCGGAAACGGCGTCGTCCAGCCGGAGCACCGCCTCGGCCCGCTCATCCCGCACGGACAACGCCTCCCCGAGCGGCTCGTCGAGAAAGCCGTCCACCCGCCGCACGATGGACTGGTAGGCGCCCCCGGAGAGCCGCGGCCGCTTCTCGTAGGCCGCCCCGAGCGTGACGAAGGCGGGCTCCTCGAGCAGCGGCGCCACCTCGAGCTCGGTGCCGCCCCGCGCCGCGGCCAGTCCGCGCAGCATGCGGATCACCTCCAGCGATCGCTCCTTGAGGTTGTGCGCCTTCTCGGTGTTCAAGGCCAGGATCTGGAAGGCCAGCTCCGGCTCGGGGAGCACCAGGGCCACCACCGCCTGCGCGCCGAGGAAGCGCGCCGCTCCGAGGCGGTGGTTGCCGTTGGGCGTCCAGTACTGGCCGTCCTGGCGGACGGCGATGAGCGGATCGAGGAAGCGGTCGACCCGGGTCATCGCCCCGGCCAGGCGGCGCAGGTGCGGCTCGGAGAGATCCCGCTGGTAGGGGGTGGGCTGGACCTTGTCGATGGGGAGGGCGGCGAAGACCACCCCGTGTCCACCGAGCGGCTCGCGGTAGGTGGCGAGGGGCGTTCCGCCGTCGGCGCTGATCGCCTCGGCCAGGACGCGGGCGCTCTCGGGGATCTCTTCCAGGAGGCGGCCGGCGGGCAGCCCGCGCACCGTCGCCTTGCGGCGGCGGACGGGAGCCTTGCGCTTCTTCGGGACCTGCCGGGCGCTGCCAGAGCGGGTGGGCATGGGCGGACGCTAGCACCCCGCTCGCCCCGGTTCCGGGGCATGCTCCGGCGCCGGAGCCCATGCGCCGCTCGTTCGTCCTCGTCGCCGCCCTGTCCGTGCTCGCCGGCGCCGCCGGCGTGGTCCTCTGGCCCCGCCCGCAGTCGCCCGAGGAGCAGGTCCGATCGGCGGTGCGCGAGGCGGAGGACGGAGCCGGCCACCGCGACGCGGCACGCATCCTGTCCCAGGTCTCCGAGCGCTTCCGTTCACCCTCGCTCGGCGGCCGAAACGACCTCCGGCGGCTCCTCCTCGGCGAACTCCTCCGCGGAGGCGCAATCCGCGTGGCCACCCTCCAGTCCGAGGTCCGCGCCGAGCCCGACGGCCGGATGCGCTGGGTGGGCCGGCTGGCCGTGGCGCGGGCCGGTTCCCAGGGCGTGGCCACCCTGACCGAGGGGGAGCTCCGCCAGCTGCACGTGGACGCCCTCTTCGCCGACGAGGACGGACACTGGCGCGTGGTGGAGGCCGAGGTCCGGCCGGTGGAGTGAGCGCCGACGGGGGCGCAGCAAGGGCCTCTACAGGCCCTTGACGATCTTCCACACGCCGTTGACCCGCTTCAGCTCCATCTGCTTGATGTCCGTGTCGGTCTGGGTCTTCTGGCCGATGCGGTAGGTCACCGCATAGGTGTAGACCACCGCTGCCCGGTCCCCGTCGATGCGCATCGTCTTGACGGTGATGCGGGCACGCACGTCCTGGAGCTTCTGCAGCATCTGGGGCAGCTTGTTCTTCAACCCGGCGTAGTCGAGGTCGTCCTCCGGGGTGAGCGTGCCGGCGTCGTCGTAGAAGCTGGTGTCGACCAGGGCCAGGATGCCGGCGGCGTCCTGCGCGTCCAGCGCCGCGTTGTACTTGGTCATCACGTCGATGATCGCCCGGGAGTCGCTGGTCTCCTCGATCTCCGTACCCGGGATCTTGGTGGTGGCGCACCCGGCGAGGGCCGCGAGGAGCCAGAGGACTGGGAGCCGCCGGAGGTTCATGCCTCTCCAGCGCTCCGCACCACCTCGCGGATGAACCGGTTGAGGACCGGCACCTCGGCGTCGAGGATCTTCAGCCCCTCGGCGTGAATGATGCGCTCGCCGACCACCGCCAGCGGCCTGAGCAGGAAGGGCAGGGCGAGCTTGATCTCCCCCTCCAGCGTCCGCTGGCACCGGGCCCCGGCCGGCGCGAGCCGCAGCGTGCCGGTGTTCAGCAGCAGCCGGCTGATCTTTCCCGTGGTCGGCACGTTGCTGAACCGGAGCTCGTGGCGCGAGCGGTCGTAGGTCGATTCCTCCACGAAGGCGAACCACTCCGGCGGAACCGGCTTCGGCCCCACGGCGGCGATGACCGGCTTCGGCCGGTAGCGGACGCGGCGGCGGACCACCGCCCCCTCCTCTGTTCGGTCCAGGAGCTGCACCTCGAGCAAGACGCCGTGGTGCTGCAAGAGGTAGTCCAGGTAGCGGGGATCCAGCATCGCCCGCTCGACCTCGTCCAGCGTGCCGTCCACAAGGGCCCGTGTCTCGAAGCGCATCGGGCCGGGACCCTTAGCGAAAAGGATCGGCCGGTACCAGCGGGCCGTGGAACGTCCTGACATCGAAAGCGCACCGCGTCTGCCATTCCGTCACTTCGGCGCGCAGCCCCGGGCCGAAGTCCGGCATCTGTCCGACGTCGTCGGCCACCCCGCCGCAGTCCCCCGCCCGGTAGTCCGCGGCGGTCCTGAGCCGCCATGCCTCCTGGTCCGCCGGCGAGGGCAGGCCGAGCGCCAGCGCGCGGCGCAGGTGGGCGGCGGCCGCCGCCGGGGCTCCGTCCTCGAGCAGACGCCGGCCGAGGAGGTAGTGGAGGAGGGCCTGGTCGGGTGCCGCCTGCGCCGCGCGCTGGAGCCCCAGCGTTCTCAGGTCATCCGGCCGCGCCAGGTAGGCCATCACCGTTCGTCCTGGAGCTCCGGCCGACTCCGCGGCGCGCCACAGCGTCACCTGTCGTTCCAGGTCCAGACCCGGCCGCAGCGGGGCGAGCTGCTCGAGCACGGTCGCCGCCTCGGCGAGGTCTCCGGAGGTGAAGGCCAGCCGGACCCGCGCCAGGCCGGCCTCCACCTCCAGCGCGGGGAAGGCCTCCACGCGGGACTGGAGCCGGCTCAGCGTCGCCGCCGCCTCGGGAATTCGGCCCACCTTGGCCAGCAGGGCCGCCTCGGCGAGGACGAAGGAGGGCTCGTCGGGCTGGAGCCGGGCGCAGCGGCGGGTCTCCTCGAGCGCGCGGAGCGGGTCGGCGTCGGTCCGGGCCCGGGCCGACAGCCCGGCCACCTCGCGCGCGCAGCGCCGGGAGAAGACGCTCCCGCCCCGGAATTTGGCGAAGGCCCGGTTGACGGAGCGCTCGTCGAGCTGGAGCCCGTCCAGCATCCGTTCCCACTCGGTGGCCAGCGCGTCCAGGGGGCGCCCGTAGACGCCCGGGAAGTCGGCGCGGGCGAGGAGCAGCTGCAGCTTGGGAGCGCCGTACGTCTCCCGGAGCCAGCGGATGAAGCTGCCGGTGACGGTGTAGGCCCGCTCCGGGGCGCTGAGGTAGAAGCCGTCCGGCCGGAGCAGCTCCCGGACGTCGGGCATCAGCTTCTGGCGCCGCATGGCCGCCGCCCAGGCATGCAGCGGGAGCTCTCCGCGGGTCTCCTCGGCGGCGGCGGCCACGCCCTCCACCACCCCCATCACCGGCAAAAGGCCGAACCGCGCCGTGGTCCCGAAGGGGCCGCTCCCGAAGCGGCTGGCCAGGGCGTGGACCAGCTCGTGCTCGAGGGCCGGGTGGGGAAAGGGAGCGTCGTTGAGGTAGACGGCGAGCCCCTTGGTGACCTGCGTCTGCCAGGCGCCGATGAGTCGCCCCTTCTCGGCCGCCGACCGGAAGACGTAGACGCGCACCTTCTCCGCCGGGGCGCCGCCGAGGAACTGCGAGACCTGCTCCCAGCGGAACTCCACGTCCCGGCGGAGCCGCTCCACCTGCTCGGCCGGCTTCTCGGCGGGGAAGAAGAGTTCGGCGTGCGCCGTCTCGGCGTGCCCGCCGAGCGCTTCCTGGAGGTGGGCCTCGGCGGCGCGGAATCCGAGGTCCACCGCGTGCGCCTCGAGGAGGCCGACGCCGAGCAGGCTGAGCCCGAGCAGGGGGAGGACCCGGCGTTTCACCCCGGCGTTCGAGCGCCCCGGGGCGACGAAGAGGAGCATCGCCCAGAGCGCGAGGATGGCCGCCCAGAGCACCGTCTCCAGCCGGAACCAGACCAGCGCGGCGGGGATCCGCAGCGCCTCGTCGTAGAGCGGTCCCGGGAACCAGCCGAGGAAGAAGTTGTAGGCGAAGACCTGGGGCCCGACGGCGAGGGGCCACAACGTCCAGGCTCCCGCGGCCAGGAAGAGGAGGGCGGCCAGACACCCTGTTCCCAGGCGGCGCGGGAACACGGTGCGCGAGAGCACCCCCGCCGCGGCGGCGACGAGCGCGGAGGGCACCACCAGGAGCGGGTAGATGCCCGCCTGGGCCCAGGGGTTGCACGGCGTGTCGAGCAGCGTGAAGGCGACGGCGGCGAGGAAGGGAGCGCAGGCCCCGGCGAGCCCGAGCAGGAAGGCCGCGCCGACGGCGGCGATGACCGCCCCGATGGGGCCGGGCGGCTCAACCCGGGGCACGGTGGGACGCGGCGGCCGGCGCGCCTGGTCGGCGGCGGCCACGCCGAGCAACATCCCGGCCAGGGTGAGCAGCGCCGAGACGCCCAGGCCCAGCTCCAGGCCCGGCTGACCGAAGAGCGGGAGGAGCAGCAGGAGGCAGCCGCCCGCGGCCAGGCCGCCCGTGACCAGCCAGCCGGCGGGGCGGCGGAGCAGCGCCCGAGCAAGGGTGACGACGTGGCGCATCCGACTCCCCTATACTCGCCCTCCATCCGATGACGGAACCGAAGACCGACGGTCGTGTTCACCCCCGGGCACCCATCGAGCTCCGGGTGGACTACAAGAAGCTGAACAGCTTCTTCGCCGACTACACCAAGAACATCTCCAAGGGGGGGACGTTCATCCGGACGCGCAAGCCCCTTCCGGTGGGGACGCGGTTCCTCTTCAAGCTCGGCGTTCCCACGCGCAGCGAGCCCTTCGAGCTGCTCGGCGAGGTGGTCTGGTCCCAGGGGGAGAGCGACGACGCGGGGATGGGGATTCGCTTCGTCTATGCCGATGACACGCAGCGCTTCTCCTTCGAGGACCTGGTGGAGCGCCTGATGACCGACTCGCTCGGTCGCGAACTCACCGGGAAGCTGCTGAACAAGACGGTCAAGCCGTGAAGGCCGCCGCAGCGGTGTGCCTGGCCGCCCTGGCCTGCACCGGGCGCGGGCCGGCTCCGGCTCCCCCGTCCGGCCCGCCGGCTCCGGCGCGCGACGTCACCGCGCGGGACTGGGTCGGTCCGCCCCTCGACCGCGGCCAGGTGGTGGTGCACGACGCCTACGGGGGGACCCATCCCCTCTCGGTGGAGATCGCCGACACCCAGCCGATGCGCACCCGGGGAATGATGTGGCGGACCAGCGTTCCCGAGGGCACCGGGATGCTCTTCATCTTCCCCTCCGAGGACGAGCACGGCTTCTGGATGCGGAACACGCTCGTTCCCCTGGACATGGTGTTCCTCGACCGGACCGGCGCGGTGGTGGGGGTGGTGGCGCAGGCCGAGCCGAGGTCCACCGACCACCGCACCGTGGGCCGTCCCTCGCTCTACGTGCTCGAGGTGGCCGGGGGCTGGGCCGAGAAGCGCGGCGTGGCGCCCGGGAGCCGGGTGGAGCTGAGGGGCGAGCTGGCCGCGCGGCCCGGCCGCCCCTAGCTCAGATGCCGCCGTCCGCGGGGGCGCCCCGTGCGCAGAAGAACGACGAGCGGTTGCTCCCGAAGTACTGCTCGCACAGCGCTGGGTTGCCCCCGGCGTCGGCGGGCAGGTTGCAGATGGCGGCGATGATCTGCGGGTCGAGGACCAGCTCGCGGCAGGTCATGGTGTTGCCGGGGATGTCCTGCATGTCCTCGAACTGGGGCGTGCAGGTGGAGTTGTTCCCCTGCACGCAGGCCCGGCTGCAGTAGCCGGCGGCCGGGCTGGAGAGCCCCGCCCCGGCGTCGCGCTGCGCCTCCGACAGCTGCTGGCTGGCGGACGCCTGGTCGACCACGCAGATCAGATCCTCGCACTCGGTGGCACCGAAGCTGACGAAGTCCTTGCCCGCCGAAAGCTCGCCGATGGTGACGCAGTTCGCGGGGGCCGGCGGGGTGCAGGTGCTGCCCCCGTCGACGAGCGCCTTCACCGGCGTACAAGGCATGCCCAGCTCGGTGCTGGCGGTGCACGCGGCCACGGCCACGACGAGCACGACGGAGGCGGCGGCGAGCAGGCGATGACGCGGCATGTGCGGGGACGACCTCCGAAGGGTGTCGTGAAGAGGGAGACCCTGCAAGGTATCAGAGGCCACTGCGCGGGTGCGACCAGCGAGAACGTCCGACATCGCACCACCGCTCGACCAGTGCGAGCTGTCCGCCTGAGCCGCGAGATTGCTGGGGTCAGGGAGCGCAGGTAGACTTCCCGGGCGCCGAAGCTCGCCCGACCGATCCACAGCAGAGCGCTCGACCACGGCCCCCTCGGACGGAGACCCAGAGACCTTGCGACGCCTGGCAGCGTTACTGTGTCTCCTCGCGCTGGCGCCGGGTGCCTCGGCGCAGCAGCCTCCGCCCCCACCCTCGCCTCCGCCCGCCCAGGTCACCCCCGGACTCGGCCTGGACCTCACCGAGGAGGGCCAGAAGTCGGACGTTCCGGCGGCCAAGCCGCCGCCGCCCGCCGCCCCGGCCGCGCCGCTCGACGAGGCGGAGCTCACCCAGGATGACCTGGTGAAGAGCGTCCAGCGGAAGGTCTTCCTCAAGGCCCACCGCTTCGAGCTGGCGCCCTTCATCTTCGTGAGCATCAACGACCCCTACTACTCGAAGTGGGGGCTCTCGCTGCGCGGCACCTACTTCCTCACCGACACGCTCGGCATCTCGGCCCACGCCAGCTGGTGGCAGCTCGTCCCCACCGACAACGTCAGCATCGCCAAGCGGAACTTCCAGAGCCGCATCTACTACTCGGTGCCCCAGTGGTCGCTCCTCGGCGACATGGAGTGGAGCCCGATCTACGGCAAGGCGAGCATCTTCAACTCCATCTTCCACTTCGACGTCTACCTGCTCGGGGGCCTGGGCGTGGTCTGGACGGAGACCTCCTCGACGCCGGTGGACGCCAACCAGCCCAACGGGCCGACGCGCGGACCGTCCTTCGCCGGGGAGATCGGCATCGGCATGCGGTTCATCGTCCTCGACTGGCTGAGCGTCAACGTGTCGCTCATCGACACCAGCTACGTCGACACGCCGGCCGGGACGAGCATTGGCGCGCTGCAGAACCTCTTCACCATCAACTTTGGCGTGTCCTTCTTCTTCCCCTTCAAGTCCACCGGACGGGAGTCGGAGTGATGCGGCGCCTCCTCCTCGGACTCGCCCTGCTCCTCGTGCCGGCCGTGGCGCGCCCACAGGCCGCCGCCCCGTCTCCGCCTCCGGCCCCGCCGCCGCCCCAGCTGGAGGCCGGTGACACCGCCGAGCTGGAGCGCGACGTCGGCCCGCTCAAGGACCGCATTCCGCCGGTGGCCCGCCACGTCTTCCTCCTCAAGCAGCGCTGGGAGCTCGTGCCGTCGGTGGCCTTCAGCTTCCGCGATCCGTTCTTCACCAAGTACGTCTTCGAGCTCAGCCTGACCTACAACTTCGACGAGACGATGGGAGTGATGGCCCGGGCCGGCTACGCGGCCGACGCCGTCTCCGGCTCGGCGCAGATCTGCACCACCGGCAGCACCGCCGGCTGCCGCTCCCCCACCTACGACGAGCTCAACGGCAAGGCCACCGGACAGATCAAGTTCCTCGGCGCCCTCGACTTCCAGTGGACGCCGATCTACGGCAAGTTCAACCTCTTCGGCGAGTGGGTGGTCCACTTCGACCTCTACGGCATCCTCGGTCCGGCGTTCCTCACCTACGCCGGGCCACCGTCGGCGGGGCAGCCGGGGAGCTCGAGCGTGTTCACCGCGGGCGGAGAGGTGGGCATCGGGATGCGCTTCTTCTTCAACAAGTTCATGGCCCTCCGGCTCGAGCTGCGCGACGACATCTACGGCGAGCGTTCTCCCACGGTGAGCGGCGGGACCACCGTCCAGAACCAGCTGTTCATCGACGTCGGCCTGGGCTTCTTCTTCCCCACCACCTTCCACGACGGGTAGCCGGAATGCTCCGTACCCTGCGCGTCGCCGCCCTCGGCCTGCTGCTCGCCTCGGCTCCCGCCGCCGCGCAGACGTTCCAGGGGCTGGACACGCCCGCCCCCAAGCCGGCGCCGAAGAAGAAGAAGAAGAAGTCCACCTCCACCTCGGCGACCAAGTCGACGACCAGCTCGCCGACGGCGACGGGGGGAACGGCCCTCAGCCAGGCCACCCCGACGCCGCCCCCTCCCGCACCGGCGCCGGCCACCAGCGAGCCGGCGCTGGGCGTGGACCTCACCCAGCCGACGCCGGTCAAGCCGAAGAGCGCCAAGGACCTCCCCATGCCTCCGCCGCCCGGTGCGGGCGCGGGCAAGAAGACCGCGCCCACCACCAGCTTCGAAGCGCTCGACGTGACCGGCAAGACCGCGGATCGCCAGCGCCTCGAGGCGGCCAACGCCCTGTTCCTGGCCAAGGAGTACGACAAGGCCGCTCTGGCCGCCTGGGAGCTGGTGAGCGACCCGAAGATGGCGCCGCTCCAGCTCGAGTCCCAGTACCTGCTCGGCAAGACCCTCTACCGGATGGGGCTCTACCATTCCGCCCTCGCCGAGTTCAGCCAGATCCTCGGCCGCGGCGAGCAGACGCGCTTCTTCTCCAAGTCCCTGGAGTGGCTGTTCTTCATCAGCCACAAGACGACCAACGAGGCGATCATCCTCGACGAGGTGGCCCGCTACGCCAACGCCGAGTGGCCGGAGAAGTACCGCAGCGAGTTCTACTACCTCCTCGCCCGCTACCAGTTCGTCCGCGGACGGGCCCTGGAGCAGGTGGAGCAGAAAGCGGAGGCGCAGAAGAGCTTCCAGGAGGCGCAGCGCCTGGCGGCCAAGGTTCCGCGCGGCGACCCGTTCTACGTGCGTACCAAGTTCCTGCAGGGGGTCATCGCCAGCCGGCAGGGAGACCAGAGCGCCGCCCTGGAGGACCTCAAGGAGGTGGTCCGGCTGACGCGGCCGCCGGCCGACGTGCACGGGAACGAGCAGGTCCGCGACCTGACCTTCATGGACCTGGCCCGCATCCACTACGCCGCCCGGCAGAATCGCTACGCCATCTACTACTACGGGAAGATCGAGCGGGGCAGGCCGGAGTGGCTGGAGGCGCTGTTCGAGTCGGCCTGGGCCAACTACCGCATCGGACAGTACCAGCAGGCGCTGGGAAATCTGGTCACCCTCTCCAGCCCCTTCTTCCGGGACGAATATTTCCCCGAGGCCCTGCTCCTCAAGGCCGTCGTCTACTACGAGAACTGCCGCTACCGGGAATCGACGGCCATCATCCAGGAGTTCGAGCGCCGCTACCGGCCGGTCTACGACGAGCTCGACGCCCTGGTGAAGAAGGACATGGAGGCCCCCGAGTACTACCAGGTCCTGGCCGACGTCCAGAAGAAGGTCCGGGCCGGGAAGGGCGGGGGGACGGACGTCATCCTGGAGCGAGTGCTCAAGCTCGCCCTCACCGACCGCGAGCTGAAGAACACCAACGACTCCATCCTCGAGGTGGAGAAGGAGATGGACCTGGTCGCCGCCCGGCCGCCGGCCTTCCGGACCTCGGACCTGGCCCGCCACATCGATGACGACCTCAAGAAGGAGCGCCAGGAGCTGGTGAAGCGGGCCGGGGTGATGGCCCGGGCCAAGCTCGAGCAGGAGCTGGCCAATCTCAGAACGCTGCTCGGCAACGGCGAGCGGATCAAGTTCGAGACCACCGGCAAGGAGAAGGAGTTCCTGGAGGAGCAGCTGCAGGCGGGGGGGCGCAAGGCCATCGTCAAGCAATACCGGTACTCGGTGGCGGTGGCCGACGACCAGCTCTACTGGCCCTTCACCGGCGAGTACTGGCGCGACGAGCTCGGCACCTACGAGTACACGTTGACCAAGGGCTGCGTGGACCGGAGCGGCGGGAACCGAAAGGTCACCGGAGCGCAGTAGCACCCGGGCCGGGCGCGGTAAGGTGCTCCCGCCATGGCATCGCGTGCCACCACCATTGCCTTCGACGTGATGGGGGGAGATCACGGCCCGGTGGAGGTGGTCCGCGGCGCCGCCCTGCTCAGCCTCGAGTCCCCCCACCTCCACGCCCTCCTGGTGGGGGACGCCGACGCCATCGATCGCGCGCTGGCCGAGACCCGCCACAATGGCGAGCGGATCAGCGTGCAGCACGCTCCGAGCTGGGTGGCCATGCACGAGAAGCCGGCGGCGGCGCTGGCCGACAAGCCGGACGCCTCGGTGATGGTGGCCGCCCGCCTGGTGGCCGAGGGCGAGGCGGACGCCCTGGTCAGCGCCGGCAACACCGGCGCCGGGGTCCTGGCCGCGGCCCGGACCTTCCGTCTCCTCCCCGGCGTCCGCCGCGCCGCCCTGGCCTCGGTCTACCCGACCCGCACCGGCCACGGTGAGAAGCAGGATCCCTTCAGCCTCATCCTCGACGTCGGCGCCACGGTGGACGCCTCGGCCGAGGACCTGGTCACCTTCGCGGTGATGGGATCCGCCTACGCACGCATCATCTCCCGCAATCCGAACCCGTCGGTGGCCCTCCTCTCCAACGGCACCGAGGCGATGAAGGGGCCTCCCCGGGTGGTGGAGGCCAACCAGGTGCTGGCCCGCCGGCCCGGCGTCCGCTTCGTGGGAAACGTCGAGGGAGTGGACATCCCCAAGGGGACGGCCGATGTGGTGGTCACCGACGGCTTCGTGGGCAACGTCTGCCTCAAGATGCTGGAGGGCGTCTCGGAGACGGTGGTCGAGCTGGCCCGCTACGCCTACGCCTCGCGGCTCCGGTGGCGGCTCGGCCTGGCGATGCTCTCCAACGGGCTGAAGCAGCTCAAGGACCTCACCGACTGGCAGCAGTACGGCGGCGCCCCGGTGCTCGGCTTCGATCGCCTCTTCATCAAGGCCCATGGGCGGAGCCGCGCGCGGGCCATCGCCAACGCGGGCAAGGTGGCGGCCAAGGCGGTGTCCTCGGAGCTGACCCGGGCGATCCAGGAAGGGCTGTAGGTGAGCCTTCCGGACCGCATCGACCCCCACCCGGCCCGCCGCATCTACCGCTGGGACCTGGACAAGACCTACCTCCAGACCGACTTCGACTCGCTCCGCCAGCTCCTGCGCACCGCGCTGCAGAAGGCGAGCGAGAAGACGGCCGTGCCCGGCGCCGCGGCGCTCATCCGGGAGCTGGGGGCGAGCGGCGACTCGCGCCTGTGCATCATCTCCGGGAGCCCGACCCAGATGCGGCGAGTGCTGGAGGAGAAGCTCAAGCTGGACGGCGTGGAGTGGGACGAGCTGGTGCTCAAGGACAACGTCCGGAACCTGCTCCGGGGCCGCTTCCGCGCGCTGCGCGGGCAGGTGGGCTACAAGCTTCCCGTCCTGCTCGAGTCACGGGCCCGGGCCCCGGTGGACGCGGAGGAGGTTCTCTTCGGCGACGACGCGGAGGCGGACGCGTTCATCTACTCGCTCTACGCCGACCTCATCGCCGGCCGGGTGACGGAGCCGGTCCTGGCGCGGGTGCTGGCCGCGGCGGAGGTGTACAGCGACGACGCCACCCGCATCCTGGCCGCCTGGCACCGGGTCCCCCGCGCCGACCCGGTGCGGCGCATCTTCATCATGCTCGACCGGCTCACCCCGCCGGCCTACTTCGGCCGCTACGGGCCGCGGGTGGTGCCCATCTTCAACTACTTCCAGGCGGCGCTGGTGCTGCTCGGCGACGGGCTGCTCACCCCGGTCCAGGTGGTGCGGGTGGCGCGGGAGATGGTCCAGACCGCTGGCTACAACCTGGTCACCCTCTCCAACTCCTTCCAGGACCTGCTCCGGCGCGGGCTCCCGCTCCAGGCGGTGGCCGCCCCGCTGGTGCAGGCCCTGGAGGGAGCGCTGCAGGGGCCGGACAAGGTGCTGGCCGCGCTCCGGCCGGTGCCCGACATCGTCAACGCCTTCACCCGCCGGGTGGCGGCGCTCGGCTCGACGCCGCCGCTGCCGGAGGCGAGGCCGGTGGACTACCTCAAGCTCCTCGACGACGCCCGCCCCCGCGGGAGCCGCGAGCGCGACCGGCCGACCAAGCGGACGCGCCGGAGCGGATGAGGCACCCCGTCACCCGACGCCTGGCTCGACGACCCCGCGCGGGGTGAGCGGCCGGTCCCGGGGGAGCAGCCGCTCCTCCTGGTACCAGCGGAGCGCCTCCCGGATGCCGCGCCGGATGGGCCGCGGCCGGTAGCCGAAGGCACGCCGGGCCTTCTCCGAGGTGACGTAGGTCGGCCGGAACAGGCCCTCCAGGAAGGGCGTGTTCACCCACCCCAGGCGGGCGGAGCTCAGCCGGCCGAGCACGTCCCCGGCCCGCCCCAGCCCCCGCGCCGCCCAGGCGGGGAGGGGCACGGACGGCGGCGCGGCACCGCACTCCTCCGCCACCTCGCCCAGGAACGCCCGGTAGGTGAGGTTCTCTCCCCCGAGGAGGTAGCGCTCGCCGGGCACGCCGCGCTCCATCGCCGCGAGGAGCCCCTCGGCCACGTCGTCGGCGTTGACGAAGTTCGTCCCGCCGGGGGGGAAGGCGCGCAGCAGCCCGGAGGCCACCAGCCGCACCACCTCGGCGCTGGTCGCGCCCGTCCCGTAGGCGCCCACGACGAAGGTCGGATTGACGATGACCACCTCCAGCTCCCCCCACTCCCCGAGGGCGAGCTGCTCGGCGGCGCGCTTGCTCTCGGCGTAGGGCGTGTCCCGCCCGGCGAGGACCGAGCTCGCCTCGTCGGCCGGGGCGTCGAGGGTGCCGGCGCCCACGGTGACGCTGCTCGAGACGTGGACCAGCCGGTGGATTCCCGAGCTCCGCGCCGCCTGGAGGACCTGGCGGGTCCCCTCCACGTTGATGCCGAAGAGCAGCATCCGCCCGGCGTCGTCGAACCGGACGTGGCCGGCAGCGTGGTAGACGCGCTCCATTCCGAGCATCGCCTTGGCCAGCGAGTGCGCGTCGCGGATGTCGCCGACCACCGCCTCGACGTCGACCCCGGCCAGGGGCCGGGTGTCCACCCGCGGAGGCAAGAGGACGCGAGGCCGGCGGCCCTCCCGGGCCAGGCGCCGCACCAGGTTCGCGCCGATGAGCCCCGTGGCCCCGGTCACCAGCGATCGCAAAGGACGGTTTCCCTCCGGCGTGCGAAATCGTGTAAAGCGGCAGCGCGCTTCAGCACGCTCCGGCGCGGGGCGTCAACGCTCATGACGCACGACCC
>DASPUU010000219.1:0-4932 GCA_035622755.1 Myxococcaceae bacterium | reverse complement strand
AGCTGGGCGAGTCGCAGCGCGGCATCGACCGGGTCGCCGAGGAGTGCGGCTTCGGCACACCGGAGACGATGCGCCGCGCATTCCTCCGCACCGTCCGGGTGACCCCCGGGCAGTACCGGGTGCGCTTCCGCGCCAGCAGTCGGATGCGACGGGACGGACGGTGAGGGTCATGACCGAAAACGTCCTCTCTTTGGCAGCAAGCGGTCCGGCCCGGTCCGCGTCGGGTCAGGGTCGGACCCGCAGGAGGTGAAGGATGAAGACGCTCATGCTCGCCGTCCTGCTCGCCGTCGCCGCGCCTCCCGCGCAGACCGCGCCGCTGGCCCTGAAAGGGCTGGATCCGGTCTCGCTCGTCGAAGGGAAGGAGGTGGCGGGTCGCGCCGAGCTGCGAGCCCAGTACGGCAAGTTCACCTACGCCTTCGCCAGCGAGGCGCACCGCGAGCGGTTCCTGGCCGACCCCGAGCGATATGCGGTCCAGGGCGAGGGGCGGTGCCTCCACATGAGGCAGATGGAAGGGGACCCGACCCTGTTCAAGGTCGTCGAGGGGAAAATCTATCTCGCCGCCAACGAAGGTTGCCTGGCCGGGCTGAGCGGAGACCTGAGCGGCTACCTCAAGGACTTCAACCGGCCGAGGAAGAAGGTGGCCATCCTCCTGTTCCCGGGCGTTCAGATCATCGACTACACGGGACCCTGGGAGGTGTTCGGCGAGGCCGGCTACGACGTGTTCTCCGTCGCGGCGAGTGGGGACCCGCTGGCGACGAACATGGGGATGGTGGTCACCCCGAACTACACCCTGGCCAATGCGCCCAGGGCGGACATCCTGGTGCTTCCCGGAGGCGGGATCCCCGGGCCGCTCGGCCCGGCGCACCCGACGGTGAAGTGGATCCAGCAGCGCAGCCGGGAGACCAAGGTCACGATGTCCGTGTGCAACGGCGCCTTCTGGCTGGCGAGCGCCGGGCTGCTCGACGGCCTGCGGGCCACCACCACCGCCAACGGCAACCTCGACCAGCTGGCGAAGCAGTTTCCGCGGATCCAGGTCACCGGCGACGAGCGCTTCGTGGACAGCGGACGGATCATCACCACCGCCGGTCTCTCCTCCGGAATCGACGGGGCCCTGCACGTGGTCGAGAGGCTGGATGGTCTCGGCGCCGCGCAGTCGGTGGCGCTGTCGATGGAGTACGACTGGCGGCCGGAGAGCGGCTATGCGCGCGGTGCGATGGCGGACAAGTACCTCCGCCGTCTGGGCGGCGTCGAGCTTCCCAAGGACGCCGAGGTGAAGGACGGGGAGCAGAAGGGCGACCGCCGGCGCTGGGAGCGCTCGTGGGAAATCACCGGCCCCCGGCTCACCGAGGAGATGGTCAGCGAGTCGGTGGGGAAGACGCTCGCCCGGTCGTGGACGAGGACCGGGAGCAGTCTGGAGGGGACTGCGCAGAGGACGAGCTGGGCCTTCCGGGGGGACGACGGAAGGCCCTGGAAGGCGCTGGCCATCGTCAAGCCTGCGCCGACCGCCGCCGGCACGTTCCTGGTGGCGGTCACGGTGGAACAGGCGAGTCCCTGATCTCCGACGGGGGAGGCCGCTCCACACTTCGCGAGCCCCAGCGTCCGCCCGACACGCGCGCCCCGGCGGCGTTCGGGTATGTTGAACGGCCGGTTGAGCCAGCCAGGACCTCTGATGGCCTCGCTTGCCTCGCGCGCTTTCTGGACGGTCGCCGAGTGGCCCGTGGCCCTCGTCCTCTACGGGTACGCGCAGCTGGTGCTCCGGACGTGCCGCATCCGCGTCACCGGCCAGTCGCCCGCGGGAGCGGCGGTGCTAGTCAACTTCCACCACCACGAGCCGATGATGCACGTCATCCACCGCCACCAGCGGCGCTGGATGATGGTCAGCCGGTCGCCGCCCCTCTGGCCGGTCGCCCGCTTCGCGCGCTGGATGGGCCTGCAGCTCGCCCGGGGCGCCACCGGCGACGGCGGCCGGGAGGCGCTCCGCGAGCTGACCGAGGCGCTGCGCCGCGGTGAGGCGGTCAGCATCGCCGTCGATGGTCCCGCGGGTCCGGTGGCGAAGGTGAAGCGCGGCTGCGTGGAGCTGGCTCAGGCCACCGGCGCGCCGATCGTCCCCATCGCCTACGACTGTGCCCGCGGCGTGAAGACCTGGCGGTGGGATCGCGCCCTCTTCCCCACGCCCTTCGATCGCATCGTCGTTCGCTACGGCCCGGCGCTCGACGTGAGCGGCCTCACGGTGGACGAGGCACAGAGCCGGACGAGGGAGGTCATGCTGGCCCACGCTCCCCCACCCGGGCTGGCGGCGTCCTGAGGCGCGATCTGCACCAGCCGGGGACACTAGCGCCGGCGGGAGGTGCGGAGCCACGCCGCGACCAGGACCAGGGCCGGGAGGAGCGGGCCACCCGCCTCGGTACAGCCGCAGCTGCCGGCGACGGCTGCCGAGTCCCCCTGGCCGCCGTCGGGTGTGATCGGTCCGCCATCCGGCGCTCCGCCGCCGGCGTCGGGGACGCCGCCGTCCGAGCCTCCGTCCGCCGGGGCCAGCTCGTAGGCCCCGATGTCGAGGCTCCCGTCGCTCGGGCGCGGCGTCGTCCCCTCGGGCGAGGAGAACTCTGCCGTCGGGACGGCGCTCTGCACCGCACCGGCGCCGTCGACGTAGGTCGGATCGTCGAGACCTCGATCGATGGCCGGAGAGCCGGGCCGGAGGTGGACGTCGGTGGTGCTCACCAATCCCGGGTCGGAGCCGCTCACCGTCCGGGTCAGTGACCCGGCCGTGGCGACGTCCGAGGCGATCCAGTTGTTGCTCCCCACCAGGATGGAGCCGGTGGTGGCGTCGGCGGTGAGCGCCGTCCCGGCCACGGTGGCGTAGACCAGGTTGTTGTCGAAGACGATCTGGCTTCCGGCCGCGGGGACGTTGGCGTGCAGGAGGCGGTTGGAGGAGTTCTGGAGAAGGAAGGTGTTGTTCACCGCGTAGAGGCTCCCGTCGCGGGCGGCCTGGGTGGCGTCGTCCGTCCCGAAGAGGATGACCTGGCTGTCGTTCCCCGACGAGGTGGGGCGGATGACCACGTTGCCGATGAGCACGGCGTTGGCGTCGGGCTGGCTCGTGCTCGGGCCCTGGATGAGGTCGATCTCGTAGTTCCCGGCGTTCTCGATCCGGTTGTAGAGGACCGCCGCGAAGCGGGAGCGCAGCTTCACGTTCTGCCCTCCCGCCGAGTCATGGATGTGGTTGCCGACCAGGGTCGTCGCGTCGCCCTGCATGTAGAGGTTGTGCGAGTACCCGTCGCCGGCACCGTTGTGGAAGACATCGCTCGCCTGGATGGTGACCGTGGCCGCGCCGTCGGACATGAAGCCGTCCTGGCAATCGTGGACCGAGACGTCTTCGATGAGGATGTCGTGGGAGCCGGCGGTGGCCCGGAAGGCCGCTCCGTTGGATGAGGAATTGGACGCGTTCTTCAGCTCCAGGTGCTGGACCACCCAGTAGCTCCCCCCGGTGAACTGGAAGATGGCGCGGGGGATGGAGCCGACCCCGGAGAGGTCGACTCCAGTGGCATCGAACACCGGCATCGGACCGGGCAGGCCCCTGAGGACGATCGGCGCCGCAGCGGTGCCGGAGGCGGTGAGCTGGCAGGCGTCGACGTAGGTCCCCGGATCCACGTCCACCACGTCCCCCGGGAGGAGGCCAACCTGGCTGACAAGCGCGCACGGCGACGAGTACGCCCTGGTTGGACCGACTGGATAGCTGGTGGCCCCGGCGGCCTGGGCGGCGAGCAGCACCGGCACGGCCCAATGCGGATTCACCCACCGAGGATAGCGCCCCTCTCCGTGGCGCCGGGGGAGGGTGGCCCGGACCCCGGGGGTGGCTTGAACAACGGCCAGGCTCGACCGTCTAATGGCCATGATGCGGACGGTCCTCGCAGCCTTGCTTCTCGCGCCTCTCGCCGCACGGGCGGCGGGGGAGCCTGCGCAGTGGGACACGTCCGAGGTCCAGTCGGTCCAGCCGCCGGGTCCTGCGCCCACGGACGCCATCCCCCCGCCGCCTGCCGAGATTCCTCCCGCTCCGGATGAGCAGCCGGCGGCGGTCGCCGAGCAGTCTGCGGCGCCCGCGGGCCAGTGGGTCTACACCGCGCAGTACGGCTGGCTGTGGATGCCGTATGGGAACGGCTACACCTACCTTCCGCCGAGCGGCGGGACCCCGGACATGTATGCCTACTACCCGAGCGTCGGCTGGTGCTGGCTGGTCGCGCCGTGGGTCTGGGGCTGGGGCCCGATGCCTTACTGGGGCGCCTATGGTCCCTGGGGATACGGCTGGTACGGGTACGGCTACGGGCACTGGTACGGGTACGCCGGCCGCTACGGAGGTTGGTACGGCGGCGGGTACTGGCACGGGGGCCACTGGCACACCGCTTCTGCGCCGCCCTACCACCCGGCCGCTCCGCACGGGGCGGGAGCCACCGTCGCCGGACCGCGCCCGGCAACGGGGGCACCTCGTCCGCCTGCCGCCGGCTGGGGAGGGCGTCCGCCGAGCGCAGCCTATGGAATGTCCCGGCCCGGCTCGATGGCCTTCCGAGGAGGCTACCAGGCGCCTGGCAGCATGCCCCCTCGCGTCTCGGGCAGCTTCGGCGGCTACCGCGGAGGCGGGTTCGCCGCGCGTCCCTCCGGGAGCTTCTCGGGCCACGTGAGCAGCGGCTTCTCCGGGCACGCCGGGGGTGGGTTCGGCGGGCACGGTGGTGGTTTCGGCGGCGGCGGCCACGGCGGCGGCGGGCACCGCTAGCCCCGGACAGCTGCGCTCAGGACGGTCGCGCGTCGCGGGTGCCGCCGAGATCGCGGGCCGCGAGCTGGACCAGCCGGGCCACCTCGCCGAAATCGACGGGCTTCTGGAGCCGCCCCACCACCAGAGGGCTTCCCGCGGCCACCGCCTGGACCGCGTGGCTCGCCGACACC
>DASPUU010000218.1:0-25091 GCA_035622755.1 Myxococcaceae bacterium | reverse complement strand
GCGGGCATCGTCCTCTTCCAGCTGCTGCGCGCCGGGCGGTCGCCGCGCGCCCCGGGCGCCGGATCGAGCCCTGCCGAGCAGGGCTGACCGCCCGGACCAGGGCGTCAGCCGACCTGGACGGCGAGCATGGAGATGGAGCCGCCGTCCACCCCGCTCACCGGGAAGCCGACTTCATCGCCCTCGCGCTGCAGGCCGAGCACGCTGAGCAGCGGGAGGTAGTGCTCCGGCGTGGGGACCGAGAGCAGCGCATCCGGGCCGAGCGTTGCGTACTCGATGAGCGGGCGGTGGTCGCGGGCGAGGACGGCGCGCTTCACCGCCTGCTCGAAGCGGACCGCCCAGCCGAAGGGCTCCACCGGATGGCCTCCCCAGGCGTAGGCCTCCAGGTTGTGGACCACGTTCCCGCTCCCCACCACGAGCACCCCCTCCTCGCGCAGCGGGGCGAGCCGCTGTCCCAGGGCATGGTGAAAGGCCGGGGGCTGGGTGCGGTCGAGACTCAGCTGGACGACGGGCACGTCCGCTGCCGGGAACACATGCGTCAGCACCGACCAGGTCCCGTGGTCCAGGCCCCAGTCGGCGGCCAGGGGGACGGGGGTGGGAGCGAGGAGGTCGGCGATCCGCGCCGCCAGCGCCGGGCTTCCGGGAGCAGGGTACTGCACCCGGTACAGCTCCTCGGGGAATCCGCCGAAGTCGTGGATGGTCCGCGGCCGCTCGTCGGCCGTGACACGCGTGCCGCGGACGTACCAGTGCGCCGAGACGGCGAGGACCGCCCGAGGCCTGGGGACCGCCCGGCCGATGGCGGCCCAGGCCTCCGTCCAGGAGTTCCGACCGAGGGCGTTCATCGGGTTGCCGTGCCCGAGGAAGAGGGCCGGCATGAGGCGGGCTGCGGCCATGGGCGACCCGTGGGCTTATCCGGCGCGGTCGTTGCAGTCCACGGATCCCGATGCCGACCACGGCGCCAGCCGGTCGTGAGGGCCCGCCAGTCGGCCCTGGCCAGCCACCCGCTCTCGGCGTTCAATGGGCGGAGCGCAGAATCTTCGCCACGTCCGACAGGGGCCGAAAACTTCGCAGCGCCCCACCCTTCCCGGGGGAGCCATGCCCGCAAATCTGAAGACGCTCGATGGCAACGAGGCGGTGGCCTCGGTGGCCCACCGGCTCTCCGAGACCATCGCCATCTACCCCATCACTCCCTCCTCGACGATGGCCGAGCTGGCCGACGAGTGGTCGGCTCACGGCCAGCGGAACGTCTGGGGGCTCGTCCCCGAGGTGGTGCAGCTCCAGTCCGAGGCCGGGGTCGCCGGCGCGGTGCACGGCGCGCTCCAGGCCGGCGCGCTGACCACCACCTTCACCGCCTCCCAGGGCCTCCTCCTGATGATCCCCAACATGTACAAGATCGCCGGGGAGCTGACGGCCTTCTGCATGCACGTGGCGGCGCGCACGGTGGCCACCCATGCCCTGTCCATCTTCGGCGACCACTCGGACGTGATGGCCTGCCGGCAGGTGGGCTTCGCCATGCTCGCCTCCGGCTCGGTCCAGGAGGCGCACGACCTGGCGGCCATCGCCCATGCCGCGACGCTCAGGGCTCGCCTACCCTTCCTTCACTTCTTCGACGGCTTTCGGACGTCGCACGAGGTGGCCAAGATCGCCGTCCTCTCCGACGAGGAGCTCCGAGCCCTCGTCGACGAGCAGGCCATCGACGCCCACCGGGCCCGGGCCCTGACCCCGGACCGGCCGGTGCTCCGCGGCACGGCGCAGAACCCGGATGCCTTCTTCCAGGCGCGCGAGGCGTGCAACCGCTTCTACGCCGCCTGCCCGGACCTGGTGCAGGCCGAGATGGATCGCTTCGCCAGCGTGGCCGGCCGCGCCTACCACCTCGTGGACTACCACGGCCACCCCCAGGCCGAGCGGGTGGTGGTCCTCATGGGCTCGGGCGCGGAGGTGGCGCACGAGACGGTGGACTGGCTGCTCGCCCGCGGCGAGCGCGTGGGCGTCCTCAAGGTCCGCCTCTTCCGTCCCTTCCCCGCCGAGGCATTCCTCGCCGCCCTGCCGAGGACGGTCAAGGCGCTGGCCGTGCTCGACCGGACCAAGGAACCGGGCGCTCCGGGCGAGCCGCTCTACCTGGACGTGGTCACCACCCTGGCCGAGGCTCGGCAGGCGGGGTCGTCCGCGGCGATGCCGGCCGTCGTCGGCGGCCGGTACGGGCTCTCCTCCAAGGAGTTCGATCCGGGGATGGTCTGCTCCGTCTTCGAGAACCTGTCGCTCCCCGGGCCGAAGAACCACTTCACCGTGGGCATCGTCGACGACGTGACGCACACCTCCCTCAAGTGGGACCGCTCCTTCGACCTGGACTTTCCGGGCCGCGTCCAGGCGGTGTTCTACGGGCTGGGCGCCGACGGGACGGTGGGGGCGAACAAGAACTCGATCAAGATCATCGGCGAGGAGACGGACCACGCCGCCCAGGGCTACTTCGTCTACGACTCGAAGAAGTCCGGCGCCATGACCACCTCTCACCTGCGCTTCGGGCCGGGGCCGATCCGCTCCTCGTATCTGGTGAAGCGCGCCGGGTTCGTGGGGATCCACCAGTTCCACTTCCTCGACCGTCTGGACGTGCTCGAGCTGGCCGCACCGGGGGCGGTGGTGCTGCTCAATGCGCCCCATCCTCCGGACCAGGTGTGGGACCACCTGCCCCGGGAGATGCAGCAGTCGATCATCGACAAGCAGCTCAAGCTGTACGTCATCGATGCCTACCGGGTGGCCCAGGCGGCGGGCATGGGAGGGCGCATCAACGCCGTGATGCAGGCCTGCTTCTTCGCCATCTCCGGCGTGCTCCCGCGCGAGGAGGCCATCCGGGCGATCAAGCAATCCATCGAGAAGACCTACGGCAAGAAGGGCGTGGAGGTGGTGAAGCGGAACTTCGCCGCCGTGGACCAGACCCTGGCCAATCTCCTCCCCGTCCCGCCCCGGTCCAAGGTGACCACCGCGCGGACGCGGCCGCCCGCCGTCCCGCCCGAGGCGCCCGCCTTCGTCCAGCGGGTCACGGCGATGATGGTGCAGAACCAGGGCGACCTGCTCCCGGTGAGCGCCTTCCCGGTCGATGGCACCTGGCCCACCGGCACCACCCGCTGGGAGAAGCGAAACCTGGCGCTGGAGATCCCGGTGTGGGACGAGAAGATCTGCATCCAGTGCAACAAGTGCGCGCTGGTCTGCCCCCACGCCGCCATCCGCGCCAAGGCGGTCCCCGATTCGGCCCTGGCCGGCGCTCCACCGGGATTCCTTTCCATGCCCTACAAGGCGCCGGGGGTCGCGGCGATGGCCTACACCCTCCAGGTGGCGCCCGAGGATTGCACCGGATGCACCCTGTGCGTCGAGGTCTGCCCGGCCAAGGACAAGGCCAATCCCCGTCACAAGGCGCTGGAGATGCGCCCCCAGCCCCCGCTGCGCGAGGCGCAGGCCAAGAACTTCGCCTTCTTCCTCGAGCTCCCGGAGCTCGACCGCCGGACGGTGCGCCACGAGGTCAAGGGCACTCAGTTCCTCGAGCCGCTGTTCGAGTTCTCCGGGGCCTGCTCCGGCTGCGGCGAGACCCCCTACGTCAAGCTCCTCACCCAGCTCTTCGGCGACCGGCTGATCATCGCCAACGCCACCGGCTGCTCGTCCATCTACGGAGGCAACCTCCCCACCACGCCCTACTGCACCAACCGGGACGGGCGGGGACCGGCCTGGTCCAACTCCCTCTTCGAGGACAACGCCGAGTTCGGCTATGGCCTCCGGCTGGGGACCGACGCCGTGGTGCACCGGACCCAGGACCTGCTCCGCCGCCAGGCCGGCGTGCTCGGGGACGACCTGGTCCGCGAGCTGCTCGAGGCAGACCAGTCCACCGAGGCGGGCATCGCCGCCCAGCGGGAACGGGTGGCCGCCCTGCGGAAGCGCCTCTCCCCCGGCGCTCCGCCGGCGCGGCAGCTGATCGCCCTGGCGGACTGGCTGGTGAAGAAGAGCGTGTGGATCGTCGGCGGCGACGGCTGGGCGTACGACATCGGCTTCGGTGGCCTCGACCACGTGGTCTCCACCAGCTCCGACGTCAACATTCTCGTCCTCGACACCGAGGTCTATTCCAACACCGGCGGGCAGCAGTCCAAGGCCACGCCGCTCGGCGCGGCAGCCAAGTTCGCCGCCGCCGGCAAGGCGGTGGGGAAGAAGGACCTCGGCCTCATCGCCATGAGCTACCGCACTGCCTACGTGGCCGAGGTGGCCTTCGGGGCCAAGGACGCGCAGACGGTCAAGGCCATGCTCGAGGCCGAGAGCTACCGCGGACCCTCGCTGATCATCGCCTACTCCCACTGCATCGCCCACGGCTACGACCTGGCGCACGGGCTGGATCAGCAGAAGCGGGCCGTGGACTCGGCGGTCTGGCCGCTCTACCGCTACGACCCGCGCCGCATCGCCGCCGGCCAGCCGCCGCTGGTCCTGGACTCCGGCGGGCCCAAGCTTCCGGTGAAGGAATACATGCGTCAGGAGACCCGGTTCCGGATCACCGAGAAGCTCGACCCGGACCGCTACCGGCTGCTCCTCGGATGGGCGCAGCGGAACACCGAGCAGCGCTACTCGGTCTACGAGCAGCTGTCCAAGGTCATCGTCCCGCAGGTCAACGAGATCCCCGACGTCGGACCCCCACCGCCGGCGGCGGTGGAGCAGGAGTGACCCATGGACCTCTCCGTCGACTACCTGGGCCTCCGGCTCGCCCACCCCTTCATGCCCGGCGCCTCGCCGCTCGGCGACGAGCTTCGCTCGGTGCGTGCGCTGGAGGACGCCGGCGCCTCGGCCATCGTCATGCGCTCGCTCTTCGAGGAACAGCTGGCCCAGGAGCAGATGCTCGCCCACCAGGCCACCGACTACTCGCGCGAGATGTTCCCCGAGGCGAGGAGCTTCTTCCCCGAGCCGGAGGAGTACCGACTGGGGCCGGACGCCTACCTGGATCAGCTGCGCCGGGCCAAGGCGGCGGTCGCCATTCCGGTCATCGGATCGCTGAACGGGACTACCCGGGCCGGGTGGATCGAGCATGCCCGGCTCATCGAGCAGGCGGGGGCGGATGCGCTGGAGCTCAACGTCTACGCGGTCGCCTCCGACGCCGAGCTCGACGGATCGCTGCTCGAGCAGCGCACCCTGGAGCTGGTGCGGGCGGTGAAGGACACCGTCCGCATCCCGGTGGCCGTCAAGCTCTCGCCCTTCTACACCTCGCTGCCCAACTTCGCCCGCGCGCTGGAGCGGGCCGGCGCGGACGGCCTGGTGCTCTTCAACCGGCTCTTCCAGCCGGACATCGACGTCGAGGCGCTCGACGTGAAGCGGGAGCTCCACCTGTCCGACTCGTCGGAGCTTCCCCTCCGGCTGCGCTGGCTGGCCATCCTTTCTCCGCAGCTCCGGGTTCCGCTGGCCGCGAGCGGCGGCGTGCACGTGGCGGTGGACGCCCTGCGTGTCCTGATGGCCGGCGCGACGGTGGTGCAGGTGGTCTCGGCGCTGCTCGAGCACGGGCCCGGCCAGCTGGCCCGCCTCCGGAGCGAGGTCGTCCGCTGGATGGAGGACCACGAGTACGAGTCGATGGCCCAGCTCCGGGGAAGCATGAACCTCGCCACCTGTCCGGATCCGAGCGCTTACCAGCGGGCGAACTACATCTTTCTCCTCCAGTCCTGGCGCGGCTGACGTCAACGCGCCGCGCTTCTCCGGACGAGGACGAGCACCACCTTCGCCAGCAGGAGCGCCCAGGGCGCCCCGTGGAGGACGAGGTCGAACCAGTCGATGGGTCGCACCAGCCGACCCTGCACGAGCATCTGCACCTTCTCCACGATGTGCGGTGGAGCGAAGGGCGCCAGCCCCAGCGTCAGGCAGAGGACGGCGAGAACGCTCCAGGGCAGCGCGGCGATCGCCTGTCCGAGGCTCACCATCGTCTCAGCGCCGGCGCGTCGCCCGGCCGCTGACGTAGGGCGCGTACGTTCCACCCGGCGGCGCGATGAAGAAGGCGACGGTCACCTCGTCCTCCGACTGCCGCTCGTAGACCAGCCTGAACCTCGGGCCGGGTGCGGCCGGGTCGCTCTCGAAGGTCACCACCCCGGCCTCCGCCTTCACCGCGTAGTGCAGGACGTGCCCCTCGTTGTCCCAGTAGGTGGCCGACAGCCCGGACGCGGTGGGAGCGAGGACCATCAGGTCCGAGTGCTTCACTCCTGCCTTCTCTCCCGGCTTGGGTGCGTACTCGGAGCGGCTGCGGCGGACGGCCACGTGCCCATCGAGCTCCAGGGTGAAGGTGAACGCCCCGGAGATGGCCTCTCCGGGCGTCCCTCCCCCGCTGGCCAGCCGCCAGTCACCGAGCAGGAAGCGGAGGCCGCTCCATGGGTCAGGCGCGGATGCCGAACCGAGGGCGAGCGTGGGGAGGAGGAGCAGCCAGCCGCAGACGACTCTTGACCTCATCGAAGCCTCCGGGGGCCACCGTACCCGGCTGGCCCGGGTGGCCGCCACGAAAGGCTGCGGTGCCCTCGGGGCGGCTCCTCGGGCCCGCCGACCCCGGGGGCCTGCTAGCTTCCGCCCGGCATGCCCTCCCCCGCGCATCCGGCCGCCGGCCAGCGCCACGCGGACATGGCGCCGATGGCCCTCCGGCCGGGGGAGCGCCTGACCGCGAGGTGTCCCCTGTGCGGAAGGCCCGCCTCCCCCCAGGCGCTCCGCGAGGTGGCCTCCTACCCGCTGGAGACCCTCGAGGCGCTGCGGGCCGAGAACCCCGACTGGCGGGTGGAGGATGGCGCCTGCCCGGCCTGCGTCCAGCGGGCGCTGCTCGAGACCCTGCTCCACCAGGGCGACGAGGCGCTCCACGCCGCCGTGCAGACCCAGTGGCCGTTCGACCCGCGCGCCGCCTTCGGGGCGTTGCCCACGCCGCTGCGCCTGCACGCCGATCCCCGCTTCAGCGGCCGCGGGGTGACGGTGGCCTTCGTCGATTCCGCCTTTCATCCCCATCCCGACCTGACCACGCCCCGGAACCGCATCCGCGCCTGGGTGGACGCCGCCTCGCCGCAGGTCGAGGAGCACCACTTCGACGGCGACCACGCCCCCCGCTGGCCGGGATGGGACGCGGGCTCCGACGCCCAGTGGCACGGTACGATGACCAGCACCGTCGGGTGCGGCAACGGCGCCCTCTCGCGCGGGCTCTACCGGGGTCTGGCCAGCGAGGCGAGCGTGGTCCTGGTCCAGGTCCGGGACGCCGCCGGCAACATCGACAACGCGGCCATCGCGCGGGCCCTGTCCTGGCTCGTCGAGCACGCAGCTGCCCTCGACCTCGGCGTGGTGAACCTCTCCGTGGGGGGCGATGCGGTGCGGGCCCGCGACGACGTGGTCGGCGCCCAGGTCCGGGCGCTGGTCAACCGGGGAGTCGCCGTGGTCGCCGCCGCCGGGAACGACGGCATCCGCCGCCTCATCCCTCCGGCCACGGCGCCGGAGGCACTCACCGTGGGGGGCATCGATGACCGGAACACCTTCGAGCACGAGGAGCTCGAGCTCTGGCACTCGAACTACGGCATCGCCGGAAGTGGTGTGTACAAGCCGGAGCTGGTGGCGCCGAGCGCCTGGGTGGTGGCCCCCGTCCTCCCCGGCACCCGGGCCGCCGGGGAGGCGGCGGCGCTCTTCGCACGGCGCTTCGGAAGCGGGTCAGGAACGCCCCGCCCGGAGGTGGAGCAGGAGCTCCTCGCTCGCGGCCTGGTGACGCCCCACTACCAGCACGTGGACGGGACGAGCTTCGCCGCGCCGCTGGTGGCGAGCCTCGTCGCCTGCCTTCTCGAGGCGAACCGCAGGCTCTCCCCGCCGCTCGTCCGCGAGGTCCTGCTCACCACCGCGCACCCGGTTCCGGGTGCCCCGCGGGACCGCCAGGGGGCGGGAGCGATGGAGGCCGGCAAGGCGGTGGCCCTCGCCCTGGCGCAGCTCCACGGGCATGCCGCGCTTGCCGCCGCTCCGCACCTCGACCGGGGCGCGCTCGTCTTCCAGCTCCACGAGGGGAACGTGGAGCGGGTCGAGGTGTTCGGGAGCTGGAACGGCTGGGCCGCCTCCGCCGAGGGCCGGCAGGTCGGCCCGGGCCTCTGGGAGGCGCGGGTGCCCCCGCCCCGGGTGCGGCGCCTCGAATACAAGTTCCGCCTCGACGGGGAGCGGTGGCTCGACGACCCGGCCAACCCGCGCAAGGCGCCCGACGGCGTGGGTGGGCTGAACGCGGTGGTCCTGCTCGACCCGTCCACCCGATGAGCCTGGGCGGGGCTCCGAATCCGTGTAAGCTGCGCCGCCCCGCCTGCCAGGGAGGAGCCCGTGGCCGAAGCGTCCGCAGTCGCAGCGCACCCGCCTGCGAGCCGATGGCTGCAGCTCGTCTGCGGAATCCTGTGCATGGTGATGATCGCCAACCTCCAGTACGGGTGGACGCTGTTCGTCGGGCCCATCGACCAGAAGTTTCACTGGGGGCCAACGGCCATCCAGGTGGCCTTCACGGTGTTCATCCTCACCGACACCTGGCTGGTCCCCTTCGAGGGCTACCTCATCGATCGCTTCGGACCTCGGGTGGTCGTGCTCGGCGGAGGCGTCCTGGTGGCCATTGCCTGGGTCTTGAACTCCCTCGCCGCCTCGCTCCCAGCGCTGTACGTGGCGGCCGGAATCGGCGGCGCCGGGGCGGGAGCGGTGTACGGGACCGCGGTGGGAAACTCGCTCAAGTGGTTCACCGACCGCCGTGGCCTCGCTGCCGGTCTGACCGCCGCAGGCTTCGGCGCCGGGACGGCGATCACCGTGCCGCCCATCGCCAGCATCATCCAGTCGCGGGGATACCAGGCGGCCTTCCTCTACTTCGGCATCCTCCAGGGGCTGGGCGTCATCGTCTTCGGGAGCTTCCTGCGCGCTCCTCGCCAGGGCGAGGTTCCTCCGGCCAAGCTGGCCGTGCGCTCCCAGACCGCCAGGGACTACCGCTGGATGGAGGCCACCCGGACCGCGATGTTCTGGGTCATGTACCTGATGTTCGTCATGGTCGCCGCCGGCGGGCTGATCTCCGTCGCCCAGCTGGCCCCCATTGCCAAGGACTTCAAGATCAGCGCCTCGCCGGTGACCCTCCTCTGGGTCACCATGCCGGCCCTCACCTTCGCGCTCCGTCTCAACGCCATCATGAACGGTCTGACCCGGCCGTTCTTCGGCTGGGTCTCCGACCACCTCGGGCGCGAGAACACGATGTTCTTCGCCTTCCTGGTCGAGGGCGCGGGCATCCTCCTGCTCCTCCGCTACCTCGGGAATCCCACGCTGTTCGTCATCCTCTCGGGACTGGTCTTCTTCGCCTGGGGAGAGATCTACAGCCTCTTCCCGGCGACCTGCGCCGACATCTTCGGGCGGAAGTACTGCACCACCATCTACGGGATCCTCTACACCGCGAAGGGAACGGCCTCGCTGCTCGTGCCGCTCTCCAGCTACATCAGCCAGCGCTCCGGGTGGTCGGGGGTCTTCATCGCCGCGGCGGTCCTGAACTTCGCCGCCGCGCTCCTTGCCCTCGTCGTCCTCAAGCCGCTGCGCTCGCGGGCCCTCAGCGCCGAGCTCATCCCGGACGCGATGGGCATCACCCGCGTCTGATCACATGTCCGCGCCCGGAACCATCGTCCAGCTTCTCGAAACCGGCGCCCCGGACGCCATCGCCGTCGGCGCACCCGAGGGCGTTCCCCCGCTCCGGTACCGCGATCTCCAGTCTCTGGCCCGGCGCACGGTGGAGACGCTCAACGCGCTCGGCATCGGCCGCAACGACCGGGTGGCCATCGTCCTTCCCAACGGCCCGGAGATGGCCACCTCCTTCGTCTGCATCGCCGCCGGGGCGGCCACCGCCCCGCTCAACCCCAGCTACCGCGCCGACGAGCTCGAGTTCTACCTCACCGACCTCAAGGCCAGGGCGCTGGTCGTCGAGGCCGGCGTCGACTCGCCGGCGCGCGGCGTGGCCACCCAGCTCGGCGTCCCGATCCTCGAGCTGACCCCGCACCGCGATCGCGGGGCGGGGACCTTCAGCCTGGCGCCGGCCGGGCGCCTGTCCGGCTCGCCGGCGCGCGGAGGCTTCGGCGCCGCCGAGGACACGGCGCTCCTCCTCCACACCTCGGGGACCACCTCCCGCCCGAAGCTCGTCCCGCTGCTGCAGCGCAACGTCCTGGCCAGCGCCCGGCACATCGGCGCCACCCTCTCGCTCTCCGGCAGCGACGTGTGCCTGAACATCATGCCGCTCTTTCACATCCACGGGCTGATCGCCGCCACCCTCTCCTCCCTGGCCGCCGGGGGGCAGGTGAGCTGCACGCCCGGCTTCAACGCGCTGAAGTTCTTCGGCTGGCTCGACGAGGTCAAGCCCACCTGGTACACGGCCGTCCCCACCATGCACCAGGCGATCCTGGCCCGCGCCGACCGCAACCAGGAGATCGTCGCCCGCAGCCGCCTCCGCTTCATCCGCTCCTCGTCCGCGTCATTGCCGCCTCAGGTCATGTCCGAGCTGGAGCGGACCTTCCGCACCCCGGTCATCGAGAGCTACGGGATGACCGAGGCCGCGCACCAGATGGCATCCAACCCGCTTCCGCCCCGGGCGCGGAAGCCTGGATCGGTGGGCATCGCCGCCGGACCGGAGGTGGGGATCATGGACGAGGCCGGCCATCTCCTCGACCGCGGTGCGATCGGCGAGGTGGTCATCAAAGGCCCCAACGTGACGCCCGGCTACGAGTCCAACCCCGATGCCAACGCCAAGGCCTTCAGCGGCGGCTGGTTCCGCACCGGCGACCAGGGGCTGCTCGACCAGGACGGCTATCTCCGGCTCACCGGCCGGCTCAAGGAGCTGATCAACCGGGGCGGAGAGAAGGTCTCGCCGCTCGAGGTGGACGAGGTGCTCATGGACCATCCGGCGGTGGCCCAGGTGGTCACCTTCGGAATGCCCCACGACAAGCTGGGGGAGGAAGTGGCCGCGGCGGTGGTCCTCCGCGAGGGGAAGGCGGCCACCGACCGCGAGCTGCGCGACTTCTGCGCCACACGGCTCGCCGACTTCAAGGTGCCGCGCAAGATCGTCCTCCTCGCCGAGATCCCGAAGGGGGCCACCGGCAAACTCCAGCGCATCGGGCTGGCAGCCAAGCTGGGGCTCGGGTCGTGACCGGCCGGGCCCGATGAGAATCTGCATCGTCGGTGCCGGGGCCATCGGCGGCCTCCTGGCGGTCAGGCTGGCGGAGCTGGGCGAGACGGTGACCGTCGTCATCCGCGGTGCCAACCTGGCCGCGGTCCGCGCGCACGGCATGAAGCTCCTGGCCGGCGGCGAGGAGCACGTGGCCCGCGTGGCCGCCACCGACCGTATCCCGGAGGCCGGCCCCCAGGACCTCGTCGTCCTGGCCCTCAAGGCACACCAGCTCACTCCGGTGGCCCCCGAGCTGAGGACGCTGGTCGGACCCGACACGGTGGTGGTCACCGCGCAGAACGGCATCCCCTGGTGGTACTTCTTCAAGCACGGCGGGCCCCACGAGGGCACGGTGCTGGAGAGCGTGGACCCGGGCGGCGTCATCGCCGCGAACCTCGACGTGGGCCGCGTGCTCGGCTCGATCATCTACCCGGCGGCGGAGCTGGAGGAACCGGGCATCGTCCGGCACATCGAGGGAGACCGGATCTCGGTGGGCGAGCTGGACGGGTCGGACACCGAGCGGTTGCGGTCGGTGGTGCAGCTCCTGCGGCGCGCCGGCTTCAAGACGCGCATCGCCAGCGATCTCCGATCCGAGCTGTGGGTCAAGCTGTGGGGCAACTGCACCTTCAATCCCATCAGCGCGCTCACCCACGCCACCCTGGTCGACATCTGCCAGTTCCCCGCCACCCGGCGCCTGGCCGAGGAGATGATGCGCGAGGCCCAGACCATCGGGGAAAAGCTGGGGGTCCGCTTCCCGGTGACGCTGGAGAAGCGGCTGGCCGGCGCCGAGGCGGTGGGGAAGCACAAGACCTCGATGCTCCAGGACGTCGAGGCGGGGAAGCCACTCGAGCTGGAGGCTCTGGTCGGCTCGGTGCTCGAGCTCGGCCGCATCACCGGAACGCCAGCCCCTCACCTGACCGCCGTGCACGCACTGACCAGCCTGCTCGCCAAGACGCTCCACGACGAGCATGGCCGGCTGAGAATGGAGAAGCCGTGAAGCTCGATCAGCTCCGTTGCATCGTCTCGGGCGGCGCCCAGGGGATGGGCCGCCACTTCGCTCTTCGGCTGTGCGAGGCCGGGGCCCAGGTGGCCATCGGCGACGTCAGGGACGAGGGACTGGCCGAGACGGTGAAGCTCGCCGAGCGGGGCCCGGGCCGGGTGCACGCCCGGCGGCTCAACGTCGCCGACGATGCGGACATCGCCGGCTTCGTCCGCTGGGCGGGCGAGGCGATGGGGGGGCTGAACGCGCTGATCAACAACGCCGCCATCCTCCGCGACGCCCTGCTGGTGAAGCGGGACCGGGCGACCGGGCAGGTGACGGTGATGTCCCGGGAGCAGTGGGACTCGGTCATCGGCGTCAACCTCACCGGCGCGACGATGCTGGTCCGGGACTCGGTGGCCCGGATGGTGGAGACGAACACCCGCCCGGCCGTGGTGATCAACATGTCCAGCATCTCCCGCCGCGGCAATCGTGGGCAGTCGAA
The DNA here is from genome assembly GCA_035622755.1 of Myxococcaceae bacterium. GTDB lineage: Bacteria > Myxococcota > Myxococcia > Myxococcales > Myxococcaceae > JADGRA01. The sequence goes on along the minus strand of DASPUU010000218.1, from coordinate 12,440 downwards.
CTACGTGGCGTCCAAGGCGGCCCTGGCGGCCAATACCGTCACCTGGGCCCGGGAGTTCGCTCCCTACGGCATCCGCGTCGGGGCCATCGCCCCGGGGATGATCGAGACGCCGATGACCCAGGGCATGAACCCCAAGGTCCACGACACGCTGGTGGCCAGCATCCCGGTGGGTCGCATCGGCCAGCCGGAGGACGTCTGGCTGGCGGTGAAGTTCGTCCTGGAGTGCGACTACTTCAACGGAAGCACCCTCAGCGTGGACGGCGGCCTGTCGATGTAGCATGGCCCGGTCGCTCGAACCTCCCCGGGTGGTGAACGTGGCCGACCTGCGGCGGCTGGCGCAGCGCCGCCTCCCCCGCGTGGTGTTCGACTACATCGACGGCGGAGCCGAGGGAGAGGTGACCCTGCGTGAGAACTGCCGGGTCTTCGAGGACGTCACCTTCCGTCCCCGCGGCGCGGTGGCCACTCCCCGGGTGGAGCTCGAAACCACCGTCCTGGGAACGAAGCTCGCTCTCCCCTTCCTCCTCGCCCCGCTGGGGAGCAGCCGCATGTTCTACCCGCGGGGCGAAGCGGTCGCCGCCCGGGCGGCCGGGGCAGCAGGCGCTGGCTACGTGCTCTCCACCCTCTCCGGCTGCCCGCTGGAGGAGGTGAAGGCCGCCTCGAGCAGCCCGGTCTGGTACCAGCTCTACCTGGTCGGCGGACGGGAGGTGGCCTGCGCGGCCCTGAGCCGCGCCCGCGAGGCGGGATACTCGGCGCTGGTCGTGACCGCCGACACGCCGGTGTCCGGGATCCGCGAGCGTGACGAGCACAACGGAAGGAAGGAGCTCGTCGGAGGCGGGAGCTGGTCGCGCTTCCGGCACTCGGCCCAGTTCCTCGCCCGGCCCCGGTGGCTGGCCGGATTCCTGGCCGACGGCGGCCTGATGGACTTCCCCAACGTGGTCCTCCCCGGCCGGGGGCCGATGCCCTACGCCGACGTCGGGGCCGCGCTGGAGGAGTCGAGCGTCTCGTGGGCCGACCTGGGCTGGATCCGGAAGGTCTGGCCAGGCCCGATCGTCATCAAGGGCGTCCTCGGCGCCGAGGACGCCCGCCGCGCGGTCGACGAGGGAGCGGCAGCGGTGGTGGTGTCGAACCACGGGGGCCGCCAGCTGGACGGGGTCGCCCCGACGCTGAGGGCACTCCCCGAGGTCGTGGCCGCGGTGCGCGGCCGGGCCGAGGTCCTCTTCGACGGTGGCATCCGCCGAGGAAGCGACGTGGTCAAGGCGATGTGCCTCGGGGCACGGGCGGTGCTGGTGGGTCGCGCCTACGCCTACGGGCTGGGGGCCGCCGGCGGGCCCGGTGTCACTCGCGCCATCGACATCCTCCGGTCCGACCTGGTCCGGACGATGAAGCTGCTCGGCTGCGCCTCGCTGGCCGAGCTCGGCGGGTCCTGGGTGGAGGTTCCGGAGAGCTGGCGACGCCCCGGCTGAGGGGCAGGCCTCGGGGAGACGCCCCAGGACCGATGCGATCCTCAATCGGTTCTTATCCACCGCCGACCCCGCGAGGAGTACAGCTCGGCTCTCCTCCATGCGCGGGGGACTTCCCCCGGCTACCTCCTCGCACCAGGGAGCCTGCCCATGCCCTCCTTCTTGGATCGTCTCGCGCTGAAGCACCCTGTCTTCCAGGCGCCCCTCGCCGGTGGGGGAGACACCCCGGAGCTGGTGGCCGCCGTCTCCGAGGCCGGCGGCCTCGGCTTCATCGGGGCCGCCTACCTCTCCCCGGAGCAGATCTCCGGGGCGGCCCGCGCGGTGCGCACCCGGACGGGCCGACCCTTCGGCATCAACCTCTTCGCGCCGCTCCCCCTCCCCTCCCCGCCCGACGCGAGGTTCGCCCTGGATCGGGTGGCCAGGTATTTTCGCGAGGTCGGTCTTCCCGTGCTGCGCGAGCTTCCGCCGGTGCAGGACCGGTTCGCCGATCAGGTTGCCGCCGCCCTGGCGAGCGGGGCTGCGGTCTTCAGCGTCACCTTCGGGATTCCTTCGCCGGACGTCGTCGCCGCCGTCCGGGAGCGCGGGATGGCCTTCCTGGCGACGGCGACCACCGTCGAGGAGGCGCTGGCGGTGGAGAGGGCCGGAGCGGACGGCGTGGTGGCGCAGGGGAGCGAGGCCGGCGGGCACCGGGGCACGTTCGCCTCGGATTTCGATTCCGCCCAGGTGGGAACGATGGCGCTCGTTCCCCAGGTGGTGGATGCGGTGGGGATTCCGGTGGTCGCCTCGGGAGGGATCATGGACGGCCGGGGCATCGCCGCGGCGCTGGCGCTGGGAGCCCATGCCGTGCAGCTCGGCACGGCCTTCCTCACCTGCCACGAATCCGGGATCCCCGAGGCCTACCGCGCGGCCATCCTCGGGGCCCGCGAGGACGGGACGCGCGTCACCCGCGCCTTCTCCGGACGCCCGGCGCGGGGCATCGTCAATCGATTCATGACCGAAATGGAAGCCGGAGGCGAGCCCCGCGCCATCCTCCCCTTCCCGTTCCAGAACGCCCTCACCAGGGCCCTTCGCACGGAGGCTGCGAAGCAGGGGCGGGCGGAATTCCTCTCGCTCTGGGCCGGCCAGGGGCTGCGGATGGCGCGACGCCAGTCCGCCTCGGAGCTCATCGAGCGCCTGTCTCGCGAGAAGCGCGCGGCGGTGGAGCGGCTCGCTGGGCAGGCCCTCGCCGGCCAGGGCTGAGGGCGCTCGTCGGGCTCGGTCGCCTGGCGCCACGGTGAAGCCGACCGAACCGTCGAGGGAGCCCGGAGCCGCGCCGCGTGGCAGCCCCAGGGCACGGAGCTCCCGCGAGAACCGTGCTCGGAGCCGGCTCGTGTGCGCATTCTCTTCGGGGGCCGGGCCGGCTGCCCGGACGGCATCAGGCGGCGCGGGCCGGCTTGAGCGGAGCCGTGCGGGGGGCGCCGACGGCGGCCAGCGTGGCGGCGATGGCCGCGGCGCCGATCACCCCGTCGCGCTCCTTGCGCCCGAAGACGGTGCGGGTCAGGTCGTTGAGGGTCACCATGCCCAGGGGCCGGCCCTCGTCGTCCACGACCGGAACGCGGCGAACCTGCCGGGTGCGCATCACGTCCTCGACCTGGCGGACCTCGTCGTCCGCCCGGACGGTGAACACCGGACGGGACATCGTCTCCTCGACCCTCCGGTCGGCCAGCGAACGACCGGTGAGGTACGCGGCCATGGCGATGTCTCGGTCGGTGACGACGCCGACGAGCTTCCCGTCACGCGACACCACCGGCACGCACCCGATGTCGTGATCCCACATCTGCCCGGCGGCGACCTGGAGGCTGTCCTCCGGCCGGCAGGTGAAGAGCTGCTTGGTCATGATCTGTTCCATCTTCATCGGAGTCTCTCCTCGCGCTCCCCGCGCGACTGGCCTGCTCGCGACCCTCGGTGATGCATCCGGGATGCCGGAGATTCCCAGGGGACTTCGAAATCGCTGCGCAAAGCTTGCGCCGGCGGGGGGCTTGGCTCGAAGAATCGTCCCGTGGCCGAGCCAGGCACCGAGCGATCGACACCGCCCCTCCGCAGAGTGAGCGAGGTGGTGCACGAGGTCCCCCGGACCTACCGCTGGGACATGCACGTCCCGGTGCGGGTCTTTGCCGATGGCGAGCTCCTGGAACAGATCTCCCGCGATCGGAGCCTCGAGCAGCTGGTCAACGTGGCCACGCTCCCGGGCATCACCCGGGCGGCGCTGGGGATGCCCGACATGCACGAGGGCTACGGCTTCCCCGTCGGGGGAGTGGCCGCCACCATCGCGCCGGACGGCGTCATCTCTCCCGGCGGCATCGGATTCGACATCAACTGCGGTGTCCGGCTCCTCACCACGTCGCTTTCCCGGGCGGACGCTGGGCCGAGCATCAAGGCACTGGTGCACGAGCTGAGCCGCTCCATCCCCACCGGCTACGGACGCAGCGGACGCATCGCGCTCTCCGCCGCCGAGCTGGATCAGGTCCTCCAGGGCGGCGCGCCACACCTCGTCCGCCGGCACGGGCTCGGCCTGGAGGAGGATCTCGCCTTTCTCGAGGCGGGCGGGTGCCTTCCCGGGGCGGACCCGGCGGCGGTCTCCGCCCGCGCCAAGCAGCGCGGACGGGACCAGCTCGGGACGCTGGGCGGGGGCAACCACTTCCTCGAGGTGCAGGCCGTGGAGGCGGTGTTCGACCCGGCCGCCGCCACGGCGTTCGGCCTCGTCGAGGGACAGCTGGCCGTCCTCATCCACACCGGCTCGCGCGGGCTCGGACACCAAGTGTGCACCGATTACGTGAAGCTGATGGATGCGGAGCAGAAGCGCTTCGGCTTCCACCTTCCGGATCGCCAGCTGGCCTGCGCGCCTCTCTCCTCCCCCGAGGGGCACGATTACTTCGCCGGGATGTGCGCCGCGGCCAACTTTGCGTGGGCCAATCGGCAGGCGCTGACCCACCGGGTGCGCGAGGCCATCCGGCGCGTGCTCGGCGCCGCGGCAGAGGTGCACGTGCTCTACGACGTGGCGCACAACATCGCCAAGCTCGAGGATTACGACGGCCGCTCGCTGTGCGTCCATCGCAAGGGGGCGACTCGCGCCTTCGGCCCCTCCAGCCCGGAGCTCCCGGCGCGCTACCGCACGGTGGGCCAGCCGGTCCTCATCCCGGGCAGCATGGGAACCGCCTCCTTCGTCCTGGCCGGCGAGGATGCAGCTCGCGAGGTGTCGCTGGGTAGCGCCTGCCACGGAGCCGGGCGGGCCCTGAGCCGCACCGCGGCCAAGCGCCGCGTGCAGGGTGATGTGCTCCGCAAGGAGCTCGAGGCGCGCGGCATCGCCGTCTTCTGCCCCTCAAACGCCGAGCTCGCCGAGGAGGCTCCGGTGGCCTACAAGGACGTGGACCGTGTGGTGGACGTCGTGGCGCGCGCGGGCATCGCCCGGAAGGTGGCCCGGCTGGTCCCGCTCGGGGTGCTCAAGGGATAGGCCGCCGCCATGGGCTCACACTCCTTCGAGGAACACACCGGAGAGGTCCGCATTCACCTGGAAGGGCAAACCCAGGAGGAGCTCTTCGAGGAGGCCGCCCGCGGTCTCGCCGAGGTCATGCTCGGACCCGAGCTCCCGGGCGCCACCGGTCCGCTCCAGGAAGTGACCCTCGCGGCGGTCGACTCCGAAGCTCTGCTGGTGGACTGGCTCAACGAGCTGGTGTTCCGAGCGGACGCCGAGCACCGGATCATCACCGAGGCTCATGTGGACGCGGCGACGGACACCGAGCTCCGGGCACGCATCCGTGGCGCCGAGGTGGAAGTCCTCAAGACGGCGGTGAAGGCGGCGACCCTCCACGGGCTTCACCTTCAGCGGAGCCCGGGACGCATCACGGCCTCGGTGGTGCTCGACGTGTAGTCCGTCGCCCGCGGCCGGGGAGCGTCAGGCGGCGTCGTGAAAGATGATGCCCAGCGTGTGGCGATGCCCGGACCGGATGCGGCTGACGCCGTGCCGGAGCGTGGCGCGGTAGGCGCCGCGCGCTCCTTCCACCGGCCGGTGATTGACGGCGAAGACCACCGCTTCGCCCTGCTCGAGGGGAACGACCTCCCCCCGCGACTGGCGCCTCGGGCGCTGCTCGACGAGGAGAAACTCGCCGCCAGTGAAGTCCACGCCCGGCCGGCTGAGCAGCACGGTGAGCTGGAGCGGGAAGACCAGCTCGCCGTAGAGGTCGGCGTGCAGGCAGTTGAAGTCGTCGGGTCCGTAGGCGAGGAGGAGCGGCGTCGGGCGGCGCTGACCGGCCCGGTGACACCGTTGCAGGAATCCCCGGAGCGTCCTCGGGAAGCGACCCGGCTGCCGCAGCCGCCGGCGCCAGGCGTTGGCGACGACTGCCAGCCGCGGGTAGAGCGCCTGCCGGAGCTCCCCGACGGTGACGGGCAGGGGGTAGGAGAAATACTGGTACTCGCCCCGGCCGAAGCCCCGCTGCTGCATGACTACCCGCTTTCGGAAGCGCTCCGGCGCCGGGTAGAGCGACACCAGCTCGCGACAGGCGTCACCGTCGAGGAGGGACGGAAGGACGGCGTACCCCTGCGCGTCGAGCGAGGCGTGGATGCCGGGCCACTTCAAGGACTCGATCCGCTCCAGGACGGACGGCATTGCAGGGGGAGCATCCCGTCCGCGGTCGAGCCCGGTCCACCCGATTCTTGCGGCCGAATCGCTCAGGGGGCCGGGAGCCCGGTGGCGTAAATGCGGAACAGGCGAGGCGGGGCACCGAGGATGGACATGAGATAGCCGGCGGAGCTCGCACCCTCGGCGTACGTACACGCACCCGAGAAGGTGTCATTGGCCGCCACCAGCCGGCGAAAGAGCACCGGAGCGGTGCCATCGCGCAGGACCGAGGCGTCAGCGAGATCGACGGTCAGGACGTCGCAGCCGGCGTACCCGGAGAAGGAGGGGAGGTCCGGCGCGCTCACTTGCCCACCCGGGCTGACGATTGCAAAGGTCAGCCCGCCGGCGCTGAAAAGGTCGGCGGCGTTGACGCCGCCGGGCGACCCGAGGGCTGCCGCATCGCCGGAGGTCATGAGGGTGCCCACGCGCACGAAGCTCTGGGCGTGGTCGTAGGACCGGAGGAGCTCCTGGCGAAACGCCGGCTGCCCCTGGAGGGGATAGGCGCAGGTGACGGCGAGCGCGAGCGAAGCGCCGTCGAGGATCGCCGCCGGCTCGGTGAGGGCGAGGCAATCCCCCAGCGCGGGAAGGTCTCGCCCGAGGAGCAGCGCGGTGTCCGTCGAGGAGAAGGACGAGGGCGACTGCCAGCCGACGAGCTTCGTCTCCACCCAGGGTCCTCCCGTCGCCGGAGCCGTGTACAGGCTGAGATAGCCGACGTCCGGTCTCAGGTGCGGAGGGTTGCCGCCCGGCTCGGGGAAAGCGACGTAGGTGTGGGCGAAGATCTTGTAGCGGTGGTCCGGGTCCAGGCTGTCATCGACCAGAGAGGAGACCTCGTGGATGACGCGGCCGGCGCACGTCCCGGTCGGACAATCCGGGTCTCCCCCGTCGAAGCTGACCATGACATCGGAGGGAGCGTTGACCTCGGCGAGGAAGGTCCAGGTGGCGCCCCGGTCACTGGAGCTCGCCAGATGCGTGTGCACGTCGAGCTGGGACGGGACGCTGGAGTAGCTCATCAGCCCGGAGGGCGCGTCGAGGAAGTAAACCAGCGAGGGGTCGAAGATCCCCATCGTCGAGTCGACGTCCCCGACCACCACGACCTCCCGCGCGGTCGAGGGGTCGATGACCTGCACGCCCCCGTCGAAGGGGCCGAGCAGGGGCGAGCCGGTGCAGCCTCCGAGGAGCGCCAGGCCCGCCGCCAGGAGGAACCTCCGGTCGATGGACTGGCCGTCCGGCGCGGGGGCCCTGCCTCGGGACCAGGCGCGGACGCTCCGTTGGCCAGCCGGCTCCACTTGGGGGCTCTTGGTCGCTGGGGTGGGAGCCATCAGGGACCGCTCGCGTCACCGGACGACCGCAGTCGCACCGGAGCAGTACCACGTCGTGAGTCAACCTGCCCGGGGTACGTCCGCCCTGTGTACAGTGCGCCCATGCGTCCTTCCGTTCCCGCGTGGCTTGCCCTGACGCTCGTCCCCCTCTCCTCGCTCGCGGACCCGGCCACCCCACAAGACGTCGCGACCCTCTTCTCGCAGTGGCGCGAGTTTCAGCGGCCGCCCCGCGTCGCCGGGATCCCGGATTACTCGGCCAAGGCGATGGCGGCGCAGGCCCGCGCACTCCCGGGCTGGCTCTCGCGCGTGGATGCCCTCGACGTCTCCGGCGCACCCCTTCCCTTGCGGGACGACGTGCGGCTCATCCGGGCCGAGATGAACGGGCTCGACTTCGACCACCGCGTCCTCAGCCCGTGGACCCGTGACCCGGCGTTCTACGTCACCGTCTTCGACGAGCAGTCGGACCAGCCGGCCCGGGAGGCGGAGTGGGCCGACGCCGCCGTGGAGCTCTGGTCGCTCAAGTTCCCGCTCTCGGCGGCGGCCGAGCGCGAGCTCCTCGACGGCCTCCGGGTGGTGCCCTCCCTGCTCGCCCAGGCGAGGACCAACCTCACCGGCAACGGCCACGACCTGTGGCGGATGGCCGGCGGTCCCCTCCGCCAGCAGGCGGCGGCGCTGACCGCGCTCGCAGCCAAGGTGACCTCGAACGCCGCGCTCTCCGCCGCGGTGAAGGCAGCGCTGGCCGCGACCGAGGACTTCCGCCGCTGGGTCGAGCAGCAAACCCCGACGAAGACCGGACCGTCCGGCGTGGGCGTCGCCAACTACGACTGGTACCTGGCGAACGTCGCGCTCGTGCCCTACAGCCACGCCCAGCTCGTCACGCTGATGGAGCGCGAGCTGGGGCGCGCCCGCGCCACCCTCGCCGACGAGGAGCTGAAGAACCGCGCCCTTCCCCCGCAGCTTCCCGCGACGACCGTCCAGGAGCACCAGCGCCGCTTCGACGATGCTTTCCGGACCTGGATCCGCTTCCTCAAGGAGAACGACTTCATCACCTGGGAGGACTGGATGGAGCCGGCCCTGGCCACGCTCCCCGGAGGCTTCGACCCGAGGCCGCCGCTCGAGTTCTTCGCCGAGGTGGAGGCGCGCGATCCGCTTCTCCTCCGGCTGCACATGTGGCACTTCATGGACCTGGCCGTGCTGGCCCACCGCCCGCCGGCCGACCCCGTCCGGGCGCGCCCGGTCCTCTACAACATCTTCGCCACGCGCACCGAGGGCTTCGCCACCGCGCTCGAGGAGCTGATGATGCACGCCGGCCTCTACGAGGGCCGCCCCCGTTCGCGCGAGCTGGTGTACGTCATGCTCGGTCAGCGTGCGGCGCGGGCGCTCGGCGACCTCCGGATGCACGACAACACCTGGACCCTCGAGCAGGCCAGCGAGTTCGCCTCGCGGGCGACGCCCCGCGGGTGGCTCCGCCTCGACGGGCACACCGTCCGCAGCGAGCAGCACCTCTTCCTCCGCCGCCCGAGCTACGGCACGACCTACATCGTCGGCAAGGCGATGACGGACGAGCTCGTCGCCTGGATGTCCCGGAATGGCCCGCTCCCGATGAAGGCGCTCCTCGACGGCCTCAATCGCACCGGGCTCCTGCCCATGTCACTCGTCGTCGACGAGCTCGAGGCGCGCTGAGCAGAGTCCATGGGCACCGGAGGCCAGGGTGGAGCAGTTCGGGTTCCGGCGGACCCACTCGAAGCGGCGGTCGAGTTCCTGGAACGCGTCGGGTTCCGCCTCGAGGAGATCGCTCCGGCCGATGATCCGTGCCAGGCCTCGATGACCGGGCACGGGCTGCGCCTGGTGCTCGACCGCGCCCATCGGGGGGCGATCGAGCTGGTCGTCCCGGCCGACGGCACCCTCGCACCCGGCCGCTACCTCGGGCCGGGCGGCCTGGTGGTCGACGTCGCCGTGCCGAGGGGGCAGGACCAGCCGCCCGCTGCTCCGGCCTTCGTCCATACCCGCTACTTCGAGGCGCCGTTCCACCCCGGTCGCGCCGGCCTCCTCTACCGCGACCTGCTCCCCTCGCGGCTCGGCGGCCGATGGGTCGCCAGCCACATCCGCGCCGCCCAAGGCGGCCCGATCGCGGACCGCGTGCACCACCATGGCGTGCGGCTCCAGCTCATCTACTGCCTGGCGGGTGAGGCGGAGCTGGTCTACCAGGGCCAGCCATCGCCATTCACCTTCCGCGCCGGCGATCTCGTCCTCCAGCCACCGGGTCTCCGGCACCGGGTGCTGTCGGCGAGTGCGGGGTTCGAGGTGGTGGAGGTCGCCTCGCCCGCCTGGCACACGACGTCGATCGATCACGAGATGGTCTTGCCGTCACCGGACCGAGCGCCCGACCGGGTCCTTTCCGGGCAGCGGTTTCTCCATGCCGTCGCCGACCGGTGCCCGCCCGGGCAGCTGACTCCGGAGATCGAGGAGCGCGACCTCGGGCTCCACGCGGCGAGCGGTGGCCTCGCCGATGCCCGGGCGCTGCGTTTCCAGGGCGCCGGAACGGTCGAGCTCCGCGACGCGGATGACCTGCGCTTCGTGTTCGTGAACGAGGGCTCCGGCTCCGTCCAGGGCGCAACCAGGACCGGGCTCGCGACCTACGACGCGGTGGCGCTTCCCCCGGGCCCCTTCCAGCTGTCCGGCTCACCCGGTCTCCGGGTTCTCGAGGTCACGTGCCGGGCCCGATCCCTCGACTCCGCGAGGGACTGGTAATGTCGGCCCCGGCTCCGGAGGGCTCACCGTGAGCGACCGCAAGGCGCAGGGCATCGAGGCGACGAACCAGGCGTTTCGCCGGTACGACCAGGTGGAGAAGAGGCAGGAGTACCACCTGGCCGAGGCGCACCACGCCGAGGCCTTCGACGAAGAGACCCTCGTCCCCACCTGCGATTTCGGGCGCTTCCTGCGCGGCGGCGAGAGCGACAGGCAGTCCTTCGCCGACGAGCTGGGCGACGCGCTGCGCCGCCTGGGCTTCGCCATCCTCGAAGGCCACGGCGTCGACGCCGCGCTCTACGACGAGGCGGACGAGCGGATCCTGGCGCTCTTCACCGAGGTGGGACTGGACGAGAAGATGCGCTACCGCGCGCAGCGCTTCGGTTCGGTCAACCAGGGCTACTTTCCCGTCAAGGAGACGAGCGACATCCACCCCGACCTGGTCGAGGGCTGGGTATTCTGCCGGCGTGCCTTCGACCTCGAGGGTGACGCGTCCTACCGGGCGGCGGACTTCTGGCCTCGCCCCCATCTCGAGCCGTTCTTCCGGCGAATCTGCCAGACGCACGAGCGGTTGATCCTCCCGGTGATGCAGAGCCTGCTCCGCTCGCTGGGTTGCGAGCCGCACCTCTACGACCGCGCGCTCACCGGCACCAACTTCGGGCTGCGGCTCAACCACTACCCGCCGATCAGCGCGTCCGACGAGGCCTCGGGAGCCGGCCGCATGCTCGGCCACGAGGACGTCGACCTCTTCACCTTCCTCCCTGCCTCCCGGGTGGAGGGCCTCCAGATCCTGAACCGGGCCAACGGGAAGTGGATCCGGCTTGCCGCGCCCCGGGGGTCGATCGTCCTCAACACCGGCGACTACATTCAACGCATCTCCAACGACGTCTTTCCCTCGACCACGCACCGGGTGAGCCCGCCCCGGCTGGCCGCCGAGCGCCGGCAGCCGAGGGTCTCCCTGCCGATGGCTATCTACCTCTGGGAGGACGAGATGCTGGAGGTCCTGCCCGGTCTCGGGCCACCGAAGTACGAGCCGATCAAGGCCATCCATTTCCACACCCGGATCACCAGCAAGTACTACGGCGACGACTATGCCGTCGGGTGATCCAGCGATCCGGTGCCCGCGCCCTCGTCGACCAGCAGCCAGCTCAAGAGCCCGACCAGGGTGAGCGCCACCAGCGCCGCCAGGGTGATGACCGGCTGCTGGACGAGCGCTCCGGCGAGCAGCACGACGTAGGTGCCCAGGAACAGGAGAGGGACGAGCGGGTAGAGGGGAACCCGGAACGGCGCAGCCGGCCGACCGGCGCGGAGCTTGAACAGGACCACCACCATGAAGCCATCGGTGACCAGGATGAAGGTGATGGCCAGGGAGAGGAGGCGCTCGAAGGTCCCGGTCGCGGCGAGCAGCACCGAGACGAGAGCGACCAGGAGCAGGGCGGTCCACGGCGTGCCGCCGGAATTCACTCTCGACAGCACCCGCGGCCCCAGGCCATCGCGGGACAGCCCGAAGACCACCCGCGGCGTGACGAAGAGGTTGCCGTTGAGCGAGGCCAGGACGACGAGGAGGGCGAGCGCGGACATCACGTCGCCTGCCCGCGGTCCAAACATGGCGTCGGCGGCATCCCCGGCGACGAGCGTCGAGGCGGCGATCCGCTCGAACGGCAGGACCTGGACGAAGGCCGCGTTGAGCAGCAGATAGAGCACGGTCACCGCGGCGATGCCGCCCAGAAACACCCGGGGCAGCGAACGATCCGGATCCTTCAGCTCCTCGGCGATCTTGGCGGCATCGGGGTAGCCGTAATAGGTCCAGATCACCGATTGGAAGGCCACGGCCATGGCTCCGAAGAGGGCGAAGCCGGTGGGTGCGCCCGGGAGGCTGCCTCTCCAGCCTGCTCCGCTGCCGGCGAGGGCGGCCACGCCCAGCACTCCCACCAGCGCCAGGACCTTGGCCGCGGTGATGGCGTTCTGGGCCACCGTCCCGACGCGGACTCCGACCAGATGCACCGCGGTGAGGGCGACGATGAGCAAGGCTCCGGTGGCCGAGGCGGTCCGTGGGCTGGCGGCCAGGATTCGCGAGAGGTAGTCGCCGCACACCACGGCGATGGCCGCCACGGCAGCGCAGTAGATGCCGAGCGCCTCGACCCAGCCGACGACGAACGCTGCCCGGCGCCCGAAGCTCTCCCGCGCATAGACGTACTTTCCGCCGGCGTGCGGGAGCCGGGTGGCCAGCTCGGCGAAGATCAGCGCGCCGACCAGGCC
>DASPUU010000217.1:0-15289 GCA_035622755.1 Myxococcaceae bacterium | reverse complement strand
TAACCCGGAAGCAGCCGCGCCCTGGGGGACGTGGCGGACGCACACCGTCTGCAGTGGCACCGGGGCGCAGCGCTCCCAACCGGCCGCCGCGTCTACCTGGGCGGCGAGGTGCTGGGCGAGGGCCAAGTCCCTCCGCACGTTTTGCCGCACGCCCTCCGCCCCCAGCGCCTGCAGTACAAACCACACCTTCAGCGCGCGGAAGCGGCGCCCCAGCGGAATGCCCCAGTCTCGAAAATTCGTCACCTCGGCATCGGCCGCCGTCTTCAAGTAGCTGGGGTGGGTGGACATGACGGAGGTGAGGTGGGGGACGTCACGGACGTAGTAGGCGCTGCAGTCGAAGCCGACGCCCATCCACTTGTGGGGGTTGAAAACCACCGAGTCCGCTCCCTCCACGCCGCTCCACAGCCCGCGCAGCTCGGGGCACGCCATGGCCGTGCCGGCCATGGCCGCATCGACGTGGAGCCAGAGGCCGTGCCTCCGGGCCAGGCCGGCGATGGCGGCGACCGGGTCGAACGCGGTGGTGGCGGTGGTTCCGGACGTCGCCACCACCGCCGCCGGGCGCCGGCCGGCGGCCAGGTCGGCCTGGACGGCCGCCTCGAGCGCGCCCGGAAGGAGAGCGTGGGCGGCGTCGGTGGGCAAGAGGCGCAGGTGCGCGCGGCCGAAGCCGGCGAGGAGGGCCGCCTTCTCCACCGAGCTGTTGGCCATCTCCGAGGTGTAGACGACGAGCGGCGGCTCTCCATCCTGGAACCCGCCCCTCTCCTGCGCGTTCCCCGAGCGTCGCTCGCGGGCGCAGAGCAGCGCCACCAGGGTGGCGGTGGAGGCGGTGTCGTGGACCACGCCGGTGAAGTCGGCCGGGAGCCCGACCAGCTGGCGGAGCCAGTCCATCATCACCTCCTCCACCTCGGTGGCGGCCGGGCTCGTCTGCCAGCTCATCGCCTGGGCCCCCAGCCCGGCCGACACCAGGTCGGCGAGGACCGAGGCGAGGTGGGTCTTCGAGGGGAAGTAGGCGAAGAAGCGCGGATGGTTCCAGTGGGTGATGCCGGGCATCACCACCGTGTCCAGGAGCGGCAGGAGCGCGTCCAGCGGCCGGCCCTCCTCGGGAGGCGCCGGCGGAAGGAGCGCGCGGATGCTCCCCGGGGCGGCCCGGGACATGACCGGGAGCCCGGGCATCGTCTCCCGGTAGCGGGCGACCCACTCCACCAGGGCATGGCCGAGGCGTCTGAATTCGTCGGGCGTCATGGCCGGGACGGCGGCGACACTCTAGAAGGCGGCGGGCCGAGCGTGTAGCCGTGTTAGGCTTTCCTCTCTCACCGGAGGGGTCCACGCCAGGATGCCTCGCTACGAGGTTCACATCCCGGGGGCAGAGCCAGGCGGCCTCAGCGTCACGCTGCGCGTGGACGCGCCCAACTGGATGCAGGCGCTGAAGACCGGCTTTTTCAAGCTCGGCGAGGCGGGCCTGGTGGTGCACAACGTCCTGGTCGACGTCGCCGACGACGGCTCGCTCCACGTCACCGAGGGCGGAAGCGGCCGGGTGTTCCGCATCCGGGAGCTGACCGAGGCCGAGGCCGAATCGGCGAAGGTGAAGGCGCCGGCGCCCGCGCCGGCGCGCGCCCACGACCCGAGCGCCGCTCCCACCATCGTCGTCGGCCCGGGCCCGGCCGCCCCCGCCGCCCGGCCGGCGGCCGGCCTCGAGCCGACGCTGGTCACGCCGCCCCGGGCCGCCCCGGCCGACCGCCCGGTGGGGCGGAGCGCTCCCCGGCCGACGCCCCTGTCCACGCCGGCGCTGTCGCTGCCCAGCATCCAGGAGCTGGTCGAGCCGACACGACCGGTGCGCGGCGCCATCGGACGCCCGCGTCCGCCGCCCCCTCCCCGGGAGATGGAGGACGTCCTCGCCGACGTCTTCGACCGCGTCCAGGGCGTCTACCAGTTCCGCGAGCCCGCCCAGGGCCTCTCCTACCTGCTCGACCTCGCCCTGGAGAAGATTCCCGCCGAGGCGGGCAGCGTCTTTTCCTGCGAGCTCATCACCGGCACGCTGCGCTTCGTCGCCGTTCGCGGGCCGAAGGCCAAGGAGATCCTCGCCTCCCGAGTGGTCGTCCCCGCGGGCAAGGGCATCGTCGGCTTCTGCGCCGTGGAGGGAGTGAGCCTGGCGCTCTCCGACGCCCAGAAGGACCGCCGCTGGTACTCCGGGGTCGACGAGCGCTTCGACTACGACACGCGCAGCGTGCTCTGCTCGCCGATGGTCAGCGCCGGCCGGACCTACGGCTGCCTGGAGCTGGTGAACCGGAAGCCCTCGGCGACCTTCACCGACCACGAGGTGGGGCTGCTCTCGTACATCGCCCACCAGGGCGCCCTCTTCCTGCACTCGCTCGGCTAGGGCCGTGCATGCCGGGGAGTCGGGTGTTAGGGTGCCTCGGTCAGGCGCCCGGCTCGGCCGTAGCCAGGTGTGGGCGGTGTTCTCCTCCAAAGAGATCCGACGTGCACCGTTGGCCCCCATCTGGTCCTGCACATCGCCGGGTCGTCGGCGCCTGACGCTTGGAGTCTGACGCGGAGGGGGGAGCATCCATGAGCGAGTTCATCATTCCCATGTCCTTCGTGGGCCTGCTCTACGAGGACGGCGTGTTTCAGGGTCAGCTCAAGCCGGGTAAGCACGCATGGAAGCCGCGCTGGTTCCAGAAGGAAGTGGAGCGCACCGTCCACATGGTCGATGTCCGGGAGAGGTCCTTGACTCTCAAGGGACAGGAGATCCTCACCCGCGACAAGCAGGCGCGGCTCGCCGCCGACGCGGAGCGGGAGCGCTCCCGGGCGAAGCTGGAGGGCGAGGTGGAGGAGGCGAAGGCCCTCCGCACCCACCCCGAGCTGCTTCGGCTGCGGGAGCTTCAGACGCTGAGCGACATCGCCAAGTCTGGCGGGCGCTTCGTCGTCGGGCTCCGCGCCGACGGGAGCGGAAGCCTCTTCCGGGACGATCGCGCCGAGTAGCCCCGGGGGGCTCAGGCCGTGAGCCCCGGACCCTTCATCACCTCGTCGAGGAGCACCGTGGCGTAGCTCCCCTTGGGCAGGGTGAAGGCGAGGAGCAGGTCGCCGCCCTCCGGGCCGAGCTCCACCTCCTCCACGGGGACGGCGAAGGCCCGGCGGGCCCCTTCCGTCTCGCCCTTCCCCGCCCGAAACGCCTCCGGGCTCAGCCCCTCGGCGGCGAGCAGGCGCGCCTCGCGCTCGGCCACCGCCCCGGCGGGGAGCGGCCGGACCTTCCACCCGAAGATGGGTCCGGTGGGGCTGACCTCGAGGCGGTCCACCCGGGGCTGGTCCACCGGAGGGTCCTCGCAGAGGAAGAGGCCTCCGGAGTCGGCGCGCCGGAGCACGTCGCCGGCCAGGGCCTGCGCGTAGAGGCCGTCGTGCATCCGCTCCGCCAGGGCCCGGTTGAAGAGCAGGGACTGGTAGGCGGAGAGGAGGAGTCGCCGCTCGACCCGGTCCACCCGGGGCTCGAGCCGCTCGCCGAGGAGGAGCGCACGCCCGCGCGCGGCGTTGTCCCCGGCCCGCCCGAAGCGTTGCTCACCGAAGTAGTTGGGAAGGCCCCTCCGGGCCAGGGCGTCGAGGACGGCCGCGGCGGCGGCCGGCTCGGCTGCCTCCCGGATGCGGATCCGGAAACGGTTGCCCCGGAGCTGACCGGTCCGGAGCCTCCTGGCGGTGCGCTCCTGGGCCAGGATGCGCACCCCGTCGAGCCCGAGCTCCCCCAGCCCCGCCCGCGGGAGCGGCACGGTGAAGGCCTGCCGGGTCACCGCCTGGCGGTCCTTGAGGCCGGCGTAGCCCACCTCGGCCGGGGCGACGCCCGCCGTCCGGGCCAGGGCCTTGACCACCCGAGCGGTGTCCGTCCCCCGCTTCTCCACCCACAGCCAGAGGTGGTCGCCGGCGCCGGTGGGTGGGAAGGCGGGCAGCTCCTCGACGACGAAGTCCTCGGGCACGCGCCGGAGCTCTCCCCCCGTCCCGGGAAGGTCGTCGGTGAGGCGCGGCCAGCGCGCGGCGTCCATCGCGCCCCCCGGTCCGCCGGCCCGCTATTCCCCGAGCGCGGCGAGGAGCTCCTTCACCCGCCGCGCCAGCTCCTCGTCGGCGCGCGACTCGAGCAGCTCGCCGGCCTGGAAGAGCAGGAAGAACATGACGTCGGAGAGGGCCTGGCGCAGGGTGGCCACCGGCTCGCTGCCCAGCGAGGACCGGGCGCGCACGAAGGCCTGGAGCAGGGCCCGCTCGGGAAGCGTCCCGTCCTCGCTCAGCTGGAGGCCGCGCAGGACGCTCAGGTCGGTGAGCGCCTGGCCGGCCAGAGCCGCGTTGGCCGCCTGGAGGAAGGCATCGCCGCGCCCCTCGCGCTGCACCTCTCCGAGCACCTCGGCGAAGATGGCGTTGAAGGTGCGCACCACACGCGCCGCCGGGTCGGTCGAGGAGGCCAGCGCCACCGGCCGCTCCACGTCGGCCACGGCCACGTCGGAGAGCGAGGCGTAGCCGCCCTCGAGCAGGCGGAAGACGATGCGGGTGGCCTCGAACTCGCTCAGGTTGGCCGACCGGGCGATTTCCAGGATCGTGCTCCGTCCGGTGGACAGGCCGAGCACCCGGTCCTCGTCCGGGTGGAGCTTCCCGTCGCTGGGCCGCTTCTTGGCCACGAACATGCGCCCGTGCGGGATGCGGCCCCGGAAGTGGGCCAGCTCGTCGATCTTCCGGATGGCGTCCATGAGCAGGCTCTGGGTGGAGAGCTGCACGTTGGACTGGAGCCGCTCGTCGAGCTCCTGGTCCACGAGCACGAAGACCCCCTCCTTGGCCAGGACCAGGGCGTGAAAGATGTCGCTCACCTGGTGGCTGACCGCCGCCCAGAGCTGGTGGGCCTGGAGCAGCCCCCGGTCGACGAGCGCACGGCCGACCCGGGAGGGGGGGACCTCGCGCAGGGCCTCGTCGACGCTGGCCCGGCTGGCGTGGCCGAGCCGAACCAGCACCTCGCTCAGCCGGTCGGCCGGGTCCTCGCTCGAGGCCCCGCGCACCTCCCCGTCCTTGAGCGCCAGGCTCCGCTCCCCCCCGGGGGTGTGGACGCGCAGCACGCCGCTCCACCGGGACTGGCTGAGGAAGGCGATGAGGTCGCTCAGGGGGAAGCCGGAGGCGTCGCCGGCGAGCACCACCCGGGGCCGCGGCGCCCGGCCGCCCTCGACGGGAAGGCGCAGGGCGCAGAGCAGGTCCGGCCCGGTGGGGGCGAGCAGGTAGTGGCCGGCGCGCTCCCCGAGGGCGGAGGCGGATTCACCGGAGTCGGGCTTCAGCCCCGCCCGGGCGTCGATGGTGAAGCGGGTGGTCACTTGGAGGCGTCCACCGTCCACTTCCCGTGACTCGCCTGCCAGTCCAGCTCGTCGTCCAGCGCGAGCTGGAGCGCGTCGGCGGTGGGGACGAAGTCCAGCATCCGCCCGTCGATGAACACCGTCGGCGTGCGCAGGACCTTGCTCGAGGTGGCCACCTGGACGAAGTGCTCGAGCTCCTGGGTGTAGGCCCCCTTGGCGGCCGCCTTGGCCCACCCATCTCCGCTCAGCCCGGCCTTGTCCACCAGCTCCCGGATGACCTCCGGGGACAGGCGCTTCTGGTTCTCGAAGAGGGCGTCGTGCACGGGCCAGAACTTCCCCCGGTCGCGGGCGAAGAGCGCTGCCTGGCCGGCGGGGATGGCGTTGGGGTGCTGGGGCAAGGGGAAGGGCAGGTAGCAGAGGCGCACCTTGCCCTGGCGGTCGCGCACGAACTTCTCCAGCACCGGCCGGAAGGCGCCGCACACCGGGCACTCGAAGTCGGCAAACTCGACCAGCGTCACTGCGGCCTTGGCGTCGCCGGTGCACATCCGCTCGTCGATGGGCAGCGTGGCGCGCGGCTCGCGGAAGGAGAGGTTGTAGTGGGCGAGCATCACCCCCAGCTCGCCGGCCGAGGCCCCCTGCGCGGCGAAGGTCGCCGCCAGCTGGGCCAGCCGCCGCGAGTGGCGGCAATCGGCATGGACCTGGAGGCAGGCGGCCAGGGTGTGCGGCGAGCCGCATCCGCAGAACTCGTCCCCCAGCACCTGGGTCAGCTCGCGCTGGGCGGGCTCGCTCAGGGTGGAGAAGTCGAGCGGCGCCGCGTCGGTCGACTGTGCGTGGCCCGGGACGGCGAGGAGGAAGAGAAGAAGCACGGCCGGCCGCATGGACAGCTCGCTTCTCGCCAGCGCGACCGGGCCTTGTCAAGGAGGTCGCGAGCGGGCAGCGTCGGGAGAGGTACCGCGAAGGGGCCGATGCGCAAGACCGTCCTGTTGCTGCACACCGGTGGGACGCTGGGAATGTCCGGGGGGCGGCCGGAGGCCCTGCGCCCGGCGCCCTTCGCCGACGCGCTCCGCGCCCGCGTGCCCGAGCTCACCGAGCTGGCCAACGTGGAGCTGGAGCTGTTCAGCAACGTGGACTCGAGCGAGGTGCAGCCCGAGGCCTGGGTGCACCTGGCGCGTCGGCTCTACCAGCGGCTTCCCCAGGTGGACGGCGCGGTGGTCACCCACGGGACAGACACCCTGGCCTACACCGCCAGCGCCCTCTCCTTCCTCCTGCCCGGGCTGCGCCGTCCGGTGGTCCTCACCGGGTCGCAGCGGCCGCTCCAGGAAACCCGGACCGACGCCCGGCTCAACCTCATCGATGCCGTGACCGCGGCGCTGAAGGGGCCGCGCGAGGTGACGGTGTGCTTCGACAGCCGGCTCACCCGCGGCAACCGTACCGTCAAGGTCAAGGTGGCCGAGTACGACGCCTTCGCCAGCCCCAACCACGCCCCCTTGGGAACGCTCGGGGTGCACACCACCTTCGCCCGGGGGCTGCGCCCCTCGGGGCGTCCCCGGCTCCTGGACCGGCTCGAGCCGCGGGTGTTCCTGCTCAAGGTCTTCCCCGGGCTCGACCCGGCGCTCGTCCAGGCCGTGCTCCCGCGGGTCCGGGGCCTGGTGGTGGAGGCCTACGGCGCCGGGAACGTGCCGGTCGACGCGCGCTCCGGCCGCTCGCTCCTCCCCGTCTTCCGGGAGGCGCGGGCGCGTGGCATCCCGGTGGTGGTGGTGAGCCAGGCGCCCCGCAACGCCGTCGAGCTCGGGCTCTACGCCGGGGGGGCGGCCATCCGCGCCGAGGGCGCCATCGACGGCGGAGACATGACCACCCCGGCGGCGGTGACCAAGCTCATGCACGGCCTGGCGCTCCACGCCCATCCCCGGAGCCTCCGGCGCTACCTGGAGACGTCGGTGGCCGGCGAGCGGAGCTAGCCGTCCCTGGCCGGGGCGCGCATCGCCCTTGCCTTCCGAGCCGTTTCGGGTCAATGAGGACGGCGCTCCGAGGTTCCCGGGGGCGGAGGAGGTGAGAGGCAACCCGTGGCAGGCATCCGAGTGAAGGAAGGCGAGTCCATCGAGAGTGCGCTGAAGCGCTTCAAGAAGGCCACCGAGAAGGCCGGGATCCTCTCCGAGATCCGCAAGCGCGAGCACTACGAGAAGCCCAGCGTCAAGCGGAAGAAGAAGGCGCTGGCCGCCAAGAAGCGCGCGGTCAAGAAGCAGCGCAAGCTGTACTAGGGGTGGAGGCCATGCCCACGCTCAAGGAGCGCATCGACCAGGACCTGAAGGAGGCGATGCGCGGCAAGGAGGAGCTCACCACCAGCGTGCTCCGGATGTTGAAGAGCGCAGTGAAGTACAAGGAGGTGGAGCCGGGGGGCAAGGCGCTCGACGACGAGGGCGTGCAGAGAGTCATCGGGACGATGATCAAGCAGCGCCGGGACTCGGTGGAGCAGTTCCGGGGCGGGGGCCGCCAAGACCTGGCGGAGAAGGAGGAGCGGGAGATTGCCCTCCTCCAGCGCTACCTGCCCAAGCAGCTCTCCGCCGAGGAGCTGAAGAGGGAGATCGAGGAGGCCATCGGTCAGGCTGCCAAGGCTGGGCCGGTGACCATCGGCGCGGTGATGAAGCTCCTCTCCCCCAAGCTGCAGGGAAAGGTCGAGGGGCGCACCCTGGCCGACGCAGTGAAGGCCGCGGTGGCCCGGCTCTAGCGCGCCCGGGCGACCCTCCCCGCGGGGTCAGGCGAGCGCGGTAGCGTCCTCTAGAAGAGGTGTGGAGACGGGCGTGGGATGCTGATCCCCGAGCACAAGATCGAGGAGGTGCTCGAGCGCGTGGACCTGGTCGCGCTGATCGGCCGTCACGTGGAGCTCAAGAAATCGGGGCGCAGCTTCAAGGGGCGCTGCCCGTTCCACGAGGAGAAGAGCCCGTCCTTCTACGTCACCCCCGAGCTCCGCCGCTTCAAGTGCTTCGGCTGCCAGGTGGGGGGGGACGCCATCGCCTTCGTCCAGCGCTACCAGGGGAAGTCCTTCGTGGACGCCGTGCGGGAGCTCGCCCGGGAGGTGGGGGTGGACCTGGCCACGGCCGAGGATCCGGCCGCCCGGGAGCGTCAGCAGCTGCGCGAGGTCACCGCCCTGGCCCAGGGGCACTTCGAGCGCCAGCTGTGGGAGCCCGGCGAGGGTCGGACGGCGCGGGAGGCGCTGGCGGCGCGCGGGGTGTCGGAGGACACCGCCCGGGCCTTCGGGCTCGGCTGGGCGAGCACGGAGTGGACCCGGCTCTCCGACGAGCTGCTCCGGCAGGGGATGCTCGAGTTCGGCATCCAGGCCGGGCTGGTGCAGCGGCGGCCCCGCGCCGACGGGACCTACGACGTCTTCCGCGGCCGGCTGATGATCCCCATCCGCGCCCCGGACGGCCGGACGCTGGCCTTCGGAGGCCGGCTCTTGGTCGGCGACCAGGGGCCGAAGTACCTCAACTCGCGCGACTCGAGGCTCTACAGCAAGGGCGAGGTGCTCTACGCGCTGGACATGGCCCAGCAGGAGATCCGCCGCCAGCACGCCGCGGTGCTGGTGGAGGGCTACTTCGACGCCATCGCCCTCCACCAGGCCGGGGTCCGAAACGCCGTGGCGCTCTGCTCCACCGCCCTCACCCCCGGGCATCTGGAAGCCCTGCGGAGGGCCGAGGCCCGGGACCTGGTCCTCCTCCTGGACGGGGACGAGGCCGGCCGGACCGCCGTGGAGCGCCTCGCCGGTCCGCTTCTCGCCGCCGCCACCAGCACCCGGGTGGCCCTCCTGCCGGAAGGGGAGGACCCGGACACCTTCGCCCGGAGCCAGGGGGCGGACGGGGTGCGCTCGCTCCTGGCCGGGGCCCGGCCGCTGAGCGAGCACCTGGTCGCCACCGTGCTTCCCGAGAGGGCCGGAGCGAGCTTCGAGCGGAAGATGGAGGCGCTCGGGCGGCTCCGTCCGGTGCTGGCCCAGCTGCCGGTGGGCCTCGTCCGCTCCGCCTTCCTCTCCACCCTGGCGCGAGCCTTCGCCCTCCCCGCGGCCGAGCTGGAGGCGGCCCTGCGCGGGCGGGCCGGCGTGCTCCGGCCGGTGCCCCGGCCCCCGGGCGCCGCGGCGCCCCAGAGGAGGGCGGACGCCGTCGAGGCGGCGCTGGTGGCCGCGGCGCTCCGCGACCCGGGCCTGGTCTCGGGGAGGGCCTCCCGCGCCGCCGACGAGCTGTCCCACCCTGCGCTCCGGACGGTGGTGGCCCGGCTCCAGGCCGGGGCCGACCCGCTGGACGCGGTGGAGGGCCTGGCCCCCGGCCTCCGCGACCTGGTCGAGGCGCAGGGGCGCGCGCTGCCCACCGACGGAACCGCGCTTCTCGAATCCTTCACCCGGCTCGCCCAGCGGCTCGAGCTCCGGCGCATCGACGAGGCGCTGGCCCACATCGCCCGGGTCACCGGGACGCTGGCCTCCGCCCACGAGCTGGACGAGGAGACGCGCCGTCTCCAGGCCGAGCGGGTGGAGCTGCTCGGCCTTCGCCGGCGGGTCCTGGGGGACGCCCAGCCCCCCGGCCGTCCCCCCTGAGAGCTGTTTGAAATCCGGCAGCCTGCGCGATAGATCCGCCCGTTCACCCCAAGGAAGCAGCTCCCCCCCCCGAGGCCTCACCCGTATGCCCAAGCAGAAGTCCACGGCCAAGCGCGCCTCCGCCAAGGCGAAGGCGAAGGCCAAGTCCGCCGTCGCCCGCGAGAAGGAGCTGAAGCGCAAGCGGGTGCTCCTCGCCGCCGCCAAGGCCAAGGCGGCCCAGGCCGCCGGGAAGGGCAAGGGCAAGGGGCGCCTCCCCGAGGACGTCGACCCCGAGGAGCAGGCAGACGAGCTGGCGGCAGCGGTCGAGGTCGACCCGGACGCCGCCGCCGACGAGGTGGAGGAGGAGCCGATCGCCGACCGGAAGGAGGTCAAGGACCTCCTCGAGGTGGGCCGGCAGAAGGGGTTCCTCACCTACGACGAGGTGAACGACGCCCTGCCCGCGGACATCGTCTCCTCCGACCAGATCGACGACGTGATGTCGATGTTCGGCGACAACGACATCGAGATCGTCGATGCCCAGAAGGCCGCCCAGGGGACGGAGACCAAGCCCACCGTGGCCGCCTCCGAGGAGCAGCAGGCCGCGCCCGAGGAGGAGGAGGAGAAGGACGAGGACGACGAGCCGGGCGGGAAGTCGAACGACCCGGTGCGGCTCTACCTGCGCAAGATGGGCTCGGTCTCGCTCCTCACCCGCGAGGGTGAGGTGGAGATCGCCAAGCGCATCGAGGAGGGTGAGAAGGAGGTCCTCCGCGCGCTGCTCGCCTGCCGGCTGGCAGTGGCGGAGATCCTCGAGGTGGGCAACAAGCTGAAGGCGGGGAAGCTCCGCATCCGCGAGGTGGTCAAGGACGCTCCCGACGAGGCCGCCTCGAGCGAGGCGGAGTCGGAGGTCGAGGCGGAGGGCGGCGACGCGGAGGGCAGCGCCGCCCAGCTCAATGCCAGCGAGCTCCACCGCATCGAGCAGATCTGCAAGCAGATCGACAAGATCCGCAAGCACGCCGCCTCGGTCGACGCGCTCGAGGAGGACCTGGCCAAGAAAAAGCTCTCCGAGGTGCGGAAGAAGGAGATGAAGCAGGAGATCCGCGACACCCGCGTCAAGATGATGGACATCCTCGAGGAGATGCGGCTGAACAAGAAGCAGATCGACCGCATCGTCTTCAACCTCCGGGTGCTCATCGAGCGGGTGGAGAAGGCCGAGGACGAGCTGCGGCAGCTGGAGCGCTCGCACGGCATGTCGATGCGCGAGCTCCGGCCGCTGCTCAAGGAGGCGCGCGACGACGCCGCCCTGCAGAAGAGGCTGGCCCGCAAGCTCAACGTCTCCCACGACCAGCTCGAGGCGCTGGACCGCGACGTGCGCACCGCGGTGCGGAAGATCAAGCGGGTGGAGGAGGAGGCCAACCTCCCCGTCGAGCTGCTCCGGCGCAACTACGAGGCGATCCGCGTCGGCGAGCGCAAGGCGGAGCGCGCCAAGGCCGAGCTGGTGGAGGCCAACCTCCGCCTGGTGGTCTCCATCGCCAAGAAGTACACCAACCGCGGGCTGCAGTTCCTCGACCTCATCCAGGAGGGGAACATCGGCCTGATGAAGGCGGTGGACAAGTTCGAGTACAAGCGCGGCTACAAGTTCAGCACCTATGCCACCTGGTGGATCCGCCAGGCCATCACCCGGGCCATCGCCGACCAGGCGCGCACCATCCGCATCCCGGTGCACATGATCGAGACGATCAACAAGCTCATCCGCACCAGCCGCTACCTGGTCCAGGAGATCGGCCGCGAGCCCACCCCGGAGGAGATCGCCGAGAAGATGGAGCTCCCCCTGGACAAGGTCCGCAAGGTGCTGAAGATCGCCAAGGAGCCCATCTCCCTGGAGACGCCCATCGGCGAGGAGGAGGACAGCCACCTCGGCGACTTCATCGAGGACAAGAGCCTGGTCTCGCCGGCCGACGCGGTGATCAACATGAACCTCGCCGAGCAGACCCGGAAGGTGCTGGCCACGCTCACCCCGCGCGAGGAGAAGGTTCTCCGCATGCGGTTCGGCATCGGGGAGAAGTCCGACCACACCCTCGAGGAGGTGGGCCAGGACTTCGAGGTCACCCGCGAGCGCATCCGGCAGATCGAGGCCAAGGCGCTGCGCAAGCTTCGCCATCCCTCGCGGAGCAAGCGGCTGCGTTCCTTCGTCGAGGGTGGCTGAGCCCCGCGCGCCCCGGGGAGCCGCGGGCGTGGCCGCGGCCGTGGCCCGGGTGGTGCGCTCCATCCCGCCCGGGCGGGTGCTCTCCTACTCACGCGTGGCGGTGCTGGCCGGCCTCGCCGGACGGGCGCGCCTGGTGGGCCGCCTGATGGCTCGGGCGGGCGGCTCGCTCCCCTGGTGGCGCGTGGTGCGCGCCGACCGGACGCTGGCCGAGCCGGTGGCCGCCGAGCAGGCCCGCCGGCTCCGCCGCGAGGGCGTCCGGGTGCAGGGGAGACGCGTTCCGCGGGCCGCCCTGGTCCGGGTCGGCGAGCTTCGTCCTAAGCTCCCCGCCGCCAAGGGGAGCGAGCCATGGGACGGACCCTCCGGGAGATCATCAAGCCCTACCGCATCACCCGCGGGAAGGGGTTCCGCCTCAAGGACATCGACCCGGCGGACACCGGGGGGCTGAGCGCGGACAAGGAGGAGGCGCGGCAGCTCCTCCAGGAGGAGATCCAGCGTCTGAGCGACCTCCAGGAGATGCTCTATGCCCAGGACAGCTGGGCGCTGCTGGTCGTGCTCCAGGCGTTGGATGCCGCCGGGAAGGACAGCACCATCAAGCACGTCATGTCCGGGGTGAATCCCCAGGGCTGCCAGGTGACCTCCTTCAAGGCCCCGTCGGCCGAGGAGCTGGACCACGACTTTCTCTGGCGGGCGGCCAAGGCCTTCCCGGAGCGAGGGCGGATCGGCATCTTCAACCGCTCCTACTACGAGGAGGTGCTGGTGGTGCGGGTCCACCCCGAGCTGCTCCAGCGCCAGCGGCTCCCGGCCCGGCTCTCGGGCAAGGACATCTGGGAGGAGCGCTACCGGGACATCGCCGCGCTGGAGAGCTACCTCTTCCGGAACGGCGTCGCCGTCTGCAAATTCTACCTCCACCTCTCGCGGGAGGAGCAGCGCCGGCGGTTCCTCGAGCGGCTGGAGAAGCGGGACAAGCACTGGAAGTTCTCGCTCGGAGACTTCGAGGAGCGCCAGCTCTGGGACCGGTACCTGGAGGCCTACCAGGACGCCATCGCCGCCACCGCCAGCGAGCACGCCCCCTGGTACGTGGTCCCGGCGGACAACAAGTGGTTCACCCGTCTGGTGGTGGCCGCGGCGATCATCGACGCGCTGGAGGGGATGGAGCTGGCCTTCCCCGAGGTTCCCCCCGGCGACCGCAAGAGGCTGGAGGCGGTCCGCACCGCCCTCGAGGCGGAAGGCCGGGCCCGGCGCGACCGCTGACGCCCTAGAAGTCGAGCCGGAGCACCGCCCGGCCGCCGAGCAGCCGGTCGCTGGCGGCGGTGGCGTTGTAGGTGCCGGTCGGGTCGGCGTTGAAGGAGTAGTGGGTGTTCGAGTACTCGCCCACGATGCGGAGGCTGAGCGGGCCGACGATGTAGATGCCGAAGCCCACCTCGGCCTCGAACGCTCCGGCGCTTCCCGAGGTGAAGTAGACGGGATTGGCGCTGCCGATCAGCTCCTGCTTCTGGAACCAGAAGACGTAATCGCCGCCGAGGAGGATGAGGAACCAGGATCCGATGGGAATCTCCAGCTTCAGCCCCACCGACATGCCGAGCAGGTTCTGGTTGGGGAGGCCGGTGAAGGCCGAGGCGTTGCTCACCGTGAACTTGTAGGTGCGGAAGGCGACCGGCACGACCAGAGCGAAGTCGGAGTACTTGATCGGCCGGATGCGCGCCTCGATGCCCGCGGCGAGCATGCTGAAGCTGGTGCTCTCCTCCACCCCGCCGTCGGTCTGGCTCTGCAGTCCGATGGAGAACTGGTAGTTCCCGAACAGGCCGAGCCCGGCGAGGAAGCCACCGGACTTGGCGAAGGGGAAGACCTCCACGCCGATGAGCAGCATCCCGATGACCGAGGCGCTGTAGGTGCGCAGGCCGGTCTGATCGCTCGGGGTGTAGCTCAGGTTCCGGTTGAGGAAGTCGCCCCCCAGCTCGATCGACACCAGCGGCTGCCCGCGGACGCCGAGCGGGGTCACCGCCGCGCTGGAAGCGTCCTGGGAGACCGGGGTGTCGGCCAGGCTCCGCTCCGGCGCTCCGGGCGGCGGCGGGATGACGGTGGGCGTCTCGGTGATCGTCGCCGGCGGGGGCGCGGTGGCCATCGGCGAGGTGGGCGTGGTGGTGGCCAGGGGCGGCGGCGGAGGAGCGGCCTTGGCCTCGGCCGCGGCGATGGCCGCCACGCCGGAGACGTCCTCGGCGATGCCCATCGAGGGGGCCATCTCCGTGGTCAGCTGCTTGAGCTGGGCGCCGCTCAGGTTGCGCTTGGAGCTGAGCGGGAAGCTCCAGGAGCGCTTCACCTTGGAGGTGACCAGGAGCGCGACGCCGGCGGTGTAGCCCTTCTTGGTCTTGGTGATGGTGGTGGTGACGATGCCCGCCACCTTCTGCTTGCGGACCTTGGCCCAGTCCGCCTTCTTGTTCGTCGAGACCTGCGAATAGGGAACGCAGTCGTAGGCCTTGCACAGCTGACCGGTGAGCTGGCTCCCCACGGCGTTGTTCTTGTCCCCACGCACCGGTGCCACCGAGAGCCGCGGCGGCGACCCCTGGGCGAAGGCCAGGGAGGCCCCCGCCACCGCAGCCAGGACTGTCCAGCGCACCGTGCCTCGCATCAGCCTGCCCCTTGTTGTTCCTTGGAAAATCCCGCGACCGGACGATGAGACTCCGGCTGTGCGGATCCGGCAAGCAATCTTCCGCCCCACCTCGTGTCCCGCGGTGTACAAGTGTGGGCTGTTTGGTG
The DNA here is from genome assembly GCA_035622755.1 of Myxococcaceae bacterium. GTDB lineage: Bacteria > Myxococcota > Myxococcia > Myxococcales > Myxococcaceae > JADGRA01. The sequence goes on along the minus strand of DASPUU010000217.1, from coordinate 474 downwards.
CGGGGCCCTTAGCTCAGCGGTCAGAGCTGTCGGCTCATAACCGATTGGTCCCTGGTTCGAATCCAGGAGGGCCCACATCCACCGCCACCAGTCGTCCGTCCCGGAGCGCGAGCGACGGACAGAAGGGACGGGACGACGAGGTGAGCAGCTTCGGCCACGGCTGGCCGGAGGCGGGCGGCGCGGTGGGAAAGCGAACCGAGGCCAGGAAGCGCGGCGCCGACGCCGGCGCGGGCGTGTCCAGGAGCGCCCACACCGTCCGGTCGTCGCCGAGCAGACGGCGGGCGAAGGCCAGGAACCAGCGCGAGGAGCGGCAGGGCCCGAGCGCGGCGAACCACATCTGCCAGTCGAGGCGAGGCATGTCCGGCGCCACCCAGGAGGCGCCACGGTCGTCGGGCTTGTGGCGGAAGCGCACCTCGCGCCAGAGCTCGCCGTCGTCGCTCACCGACAGGCGGATCTCGTCGCGGGTGGTGGTCA
>DASPUU010000216.1:0-8204 GCA_035622755.1 Myxococcaceae bacterium | reverse complement strand
GGCAGGCGGACGGAAGCTGGCGCGTGCACCGATCGATCTTCGCTCCGGCGGGTTGAGGGCGACCTCGGGCGCCTTCTGCGCCGCCAGAGCTCAATCAATCGCCCGGGCAGTCTTCTCTTCACAGCTCGCGAGGTGCCAGAGACTTTCGACGAGACGTTCGACGAGAGCCACGCCGCGAGGTATCCGTCGTCGGCTCTCCACTGCGGCGAGACGGAATGACGCAGCCGATGGTAAGCGCCGCGGTGGACCCGCTTGCTCGCCGACCCGTGCACGCGAGCGAGGCGTATGCTCCTCGGTGGAGGCAAGCCATGGAGCCGTCATCCGGGCGAGCGTTCATTCGCATCTGTTCTCTGGTGTTGGTCCTCCCCGTGTGCGCTTGCAAGAAGGAGCCGCCACCGAGAGCGGCTCCTCCTGCCCGGCCGACGGCGACGCGGGCACCGCCGGCGCAGCCGCCTGCACCGTCCAAGCCCTACGTGCTCGACGCCGACCACCTGGACCGCTACATCGACTATCAGCGGAAGGTGATCCGGGCCGGCCGCGACGCGCTCCAGAGCATCGCCAAGATCGGGCCCGACGCGGGCACCGTGTCCACTCTGGTCCAGAGCGGTGGAGCGCTCCGGAGTCAGGGGAACGCCATGGAGACCGCGCGCAAGGAGTCCGGCCTGAGCCAGGAGGACATCCACGCCATCGAGCCCATGGTGAAGGACGTCACCACCGAATGGATGGCGGCCCAGACCATCGACCAGAACAACATGATCAGGACGCTCGAGGACCAGGTGGCCCACGCGCCGCCCGACGTCAGGGCCCAGATGGAGAAGACGGTCAACGACCTCAAGGCGGAGCAGGAGGCCCGAACCAAGCTCACCAAGGAGCGCGAGAAGTACGGCGACGCCAACGTCGACGTCCTCGTCTCCAGGAAGGACGCCCTCCTCCAGCTCTTCCAGGAGGCCCTGGGCATCCTCTCCGGCGGCGCTCCGGGCGCCAAGGCCCGCTGAGACGGCTCAGGGCGGAAGCTCGGTGACGAAGGCCGCGCGCCCGCCCTGGATGCGCAGCACCACCGCCGGCTTCACCGCGTCGCGCTCGGGACCGAGGGTGATGCGGCCGGTGACCCCGGGGAAACCCGAGGTCGCGGCCAGCGCGTCGCGAAGCGCCGGCCCGCCCTTTCCACCGGTGCGGCGGAGCGCGTCGATCCCGACCCGGGCTGCGTCGTAGGCGAGGGCCGCGCCGGATTCCGGAGGGCGGCCGAAGCGCGCCTGGAAGTCCCGGAGGAATCCCTGCACCGAGCCCGCCGGGTTGTCGGCGCTGAAGTGGGTGGTGAACTCGCTCCCCTCCACCGAATCCCCGCCGAGGTTGACCAGCTCGGCCACCGAATCCCAGCCGTCCCCACCGAGGAGCGGCAGATCGAGCCCGAGCTGACGCGCCTGGCGGGCGACGGCCGCCGCGTCCCCGTAGTAGCCGGGCACGAAGAGCGCCTCCGGGCGCAGGCCCTTGATGCGGGTGAGCTGCGCCCGGAAGTCGGAGTCGCCCCGGCCATACGTCTCGGTGGACGCCACCTGTCCGCCGAGCGACTCGAAGCGCCGTCGGAAGGAGTCGGCCAGGCCCACCGAATAGTCGCTCGCGACATCGACGAGCATCGCCACCCGCGTCATCCCGCGGCTCCGGGCGAAGGCGGCCAGCGCCCCACCCTGGAAGGAGTCGACGAAGCAGACGCGGAACACGTACCGCCCGCCCTCGCGCGTGACCCGGGGGTTGGTGGCCGCTGGCGCCACCAGCGGGACCTCCGCCCGGGTGGCCACCGGCGCCATGGCCAGGGTGCTCCCCGACGTGTCGCCGCCGACGATGAAGGCCACCCGGTCCACGGTCACCAGACGGACGGTGTCGCTGGCCGCTTCCTCGGCGCGGCCCTGCGAGTCGTAGGAGACGAGCTCCAGCCGGCGCCCCTGCACCCCGCCGTCGGCGTTGGCCTGCTCGACGGCCAGCAGCGCCCCGTCCCGGAGAACCCGGCCGAGCTGCGCCTCCCGACCGGTGAGGGCCCCCACCAGGCCGACGCGGAGTGGACCGGCCTCGGCGGTGGCCGGCGATCGGCTGCAGGCCATGGCCAGGGCGGCGGCGGCGCCGAGAAGGAGGACGCACCGCCCGATGCTCACCGGCCACCTCGGCGACGCGGGCGAGCCCGGGAACGCGGTGGCCGGCTCACCCCCGGGCTTCCCTCCACCCAGAACCGCAGCGGACGGTCTGCCCAGCGGCCGGCATAGTCGACGCCGATGCGCGGGCCGCGGCGCACGCAGCCCCGCGGCGGCCGCGGACCGTCGAGGATGCACAGCGCGGAGGTGGTCAGGTCCAGGCCGTTCTCGGCACGGGCGATCCCGAGCGCGCGGGTGAGGCGGCCGGGTCCGTCGGTGCGGGCGCCGGCGGGGATGCCGCGCTGCCCCTCCACGCCCCGGACCAGGACCGCGGAGGCGACGCCCTCCCGCCCGGTGACGACGTTGAAGCAGAAGTGCATCCCGTAGACGAAGTAGACGTAGGCATGGCCGGCTGGACCGAACATGACCTCCGTCCGCGCCGTCCGCCCGCGCGAGGCGTGCGAGGCGAGGTCGTGCTCACCGAGGTAGGCCTCGGTCTCGACGATGCGCGCCACCCGGACACCCCAGGCCACGCGATGCAGGAGCGACTTGCCGAGCAGGTCGCGCGCCACCTGCTGGGCGGCGCGCTCGTAGAAGCTCCGGGGCAACACGCGGCCGGGCGGTGCCGTCACGCCGATGCATCGAAGGCGTTTCCGGCTCTTCCTGTCCAGTCCCCGGACATGGGATGAGATGCTCCCAGGACTCATGCTTCCCCCGGCCCGGCTCTCGGGCGTGCTCCTTCCGGTGTTCTCCCTGCGCTCGCGCTCGGATTTCGGCGTGGGCGACTTCGGCGCGGCGGAGGGATTCTTCAGGTGGCTGGCGGCCGCCGGGCAGCGGCTGTGGATGCTCCTCCCGCTCCTGCCCACCACGCCGGGCGACCCGAGCCCCTACGCCACCGCCGGCTCGGCCGGCCTGAATCCGCTCTTCATCCACCTCGACTGGCTGGAGGAGTACCGGGAGGCGGGTGGGCTCCATCTCCTCTCCGCCCGGCAGGCGCATGCGCTCGAGGCCGCCCGCACCGCGCCACGCATCGCCTACGACGTGGTGTTCGAGGTCAAGCGGGTGGCGCTCGAGGCCGCGTTCTCCCACGGCCAGGCCCACCCGGGCGAGCGAAACGAGCGGTTCGAGCGCTTTCGCGAGGCCGAGTCGGGATGGCTGGATGACCATGCGCTCTTCTCGGCCATCGCCGAGGAGCAGCAGCGCCGCCCGTTCTGGGAGTGGCCGGAGGAGCTGGCCACGCGGGAGCCGGGGGCGATGGCCGCGACCCGGGCCCGGCTCGCGCCGCGCATCCGGTTCCACAGCTGGCTGCAGTGGGTGGCACACGAGCAGTGGGCGCGCGTGCGCACTGCGGCCCGGGAGCACCACGTCCTGCTCTGCGGCGACGAGCCGTTCATCGTCGGGCAGAACAGCAGCGACGCCTGGGCGCACCCCGGGCTCATCCGCCGCGATGCCCGGCTGGGCGTCCCCCCGGATGCCTTCTCGGCCACCGGCCAGGACTGGGGCCTCCCCTGGTTCGACTTCCCCGCGATGGAGCGGGACGGCTGGAGATGGCTGCGTTCTCGCGCCCGGCAGAGCGCCACGTACTATGACCTGCGCAGGGTCGATCACGCCGTCGGCTACTTCCGCCAGTGGATCCGCGACCAGACGACGCCCACCGGACGCTTCGTCCCCCCGGACGAACCGACCCAGGCAGCGCTCGGCGAAACGGTCTTCCGCGTCCTCGGCGAGGGCGCGGGCATCGTCGCCGAGGACCTGGGCGTCATCCCCACCTGGGTGCGCCAGACGCTCGAGCGACTGGGAATTCCCGGTTACCGGGTCCTGCGCTGGGAGCGCGACCAGGCGCAGTTCCGCGACCCGGCGGCGTTTCCCGCCCTCTCCCTGGTGACCACGGGCACCCACGACACGGAGACCCTCCGCGCCTGGTGGGAGACGTCCACCGACGCCGAGCGGCTGGCAGTGGCCACCGTCTACGCCACCTTCGCTGCGCTCCGGCAGGCCCCGGCGGAGTTCACTCCCGAGGTGCACGAGGCGCTCCTCGCGGCGGCCGAGACCTCCGGCGCCGACCTGTGCGTCGTCCCCTGGCAGGACGTGCTCGGGACCACGGAGCGGATCAACCTCCCGGGCACGGTCCAGGAGGCCAACTGGTCGTACCGGATGCCCCACCCGGTCGAGGAGCTGCTCGCCCATCCGGACACCGAGGCGGCGGCGGCCACGCTGCGCCGGCTGAGCGAGAGGGGACGTCGGCTCGCCGGCTGATCTCCCGGCGCCGTCGCGCCGCCTTGCTCGCCGCCGGGCTGCTCGGCTGTGCCGGTGCCTCGAAGACCGGGGCGCCGGTGGTGACCGGGATGCAGATCAGCGGAGCCAAGCAGGTGAGCTCCGGGGACATCCAGGACCGCATCGTCACCACCGAGGCCAACTTCTTCAGCTACGTCTTCGGTCCGGTCCCGACGTTCGATCCCACCACCTGGACGGCGGACCTCCGCCGCATCGAGCGCTTCTACCAGTCGCTCGGGTACTACCAGGCGGAGGTGGTGGAGGAGCAGGTCGTTCCCGACGGCAAGGGGGGCGTCCACATCGACCTGCGCATCGACGAGGGGAAGCCCACCCGGGTGGCGGCCATCGAGATCGAGGGGCTGGAGACGCTCCCCCAAGCCCTGCGCCAGAGGGTGGTGACCAACCTGTCGATGAAGGTGGGCGCCATCTTCCGCGAGGCGGACTGGAGCGCCCTGAAGGTCCAGGTCCGGGCGCGCCTGCGCGAGCTCGGCTACGCCGACGCCGAGGCGGGCGGAGAGACCTTCGTCGAGGTCACCGATCAGTCGGCCCGGGTCCACCTGGTTGTCGACCCCGGGTTCAGGGTGAGGTTCGGCAGCATCTTCGTCGCCTCCGGCCCACACCCCCAGGTGAACCCGAAGCTGATCATCGCCCAGGCGGAGAGCGTCATCCCGAGGGGTGGGTGGTTCCGGGAGTCGGCACTGGCCGAGGCGCAGGCCCAGGTGTTCAGGATGGGCGTCTTCGGCGCGGTGAAGGTGACCGCCGGCGCGCCCAATGCGGCCAGCGACACGGTGCCGATCATCGTCGACGTGCGCGAGGCGCCCTTCCACAGCGTCCGCTACGGCGGAGGGGTGGGAGTGGATCCCGCCCGCCAGGAGATCCGCGCCGTGGCCGAGTACACGGACCGGAACTTCCTGGGCGACCTGCGCCGCCTGACGCTCAAGGGCAAAGTGGGCTGGGCCTTCCTCCCGGCGGTGTGGGACATCCAGTACGAGGGCCTGATGTTCGACCTGCTCGCCCAGCTCGAGCAGCCGAACTTCTTCGCCCCGGAGCTGAAGCTCCTCACCAGCATCAACCTCTACAAGCAGGTGGAGGACGCCTACGGATACATCGGCGGACGCGGGCGGGTCGGCGTCGCCTGGCAGCCCCTGCCGCCGCTCACCTTCTTCCCCTCCTACAACTTCGAGCTGGACTACGTCTCCGGACAGACCACCGGGCTCACCGGGGACGTCCCGACCCTGGCCTACGGATGCTCGACCGGGTCGTGCTTCCAGCGGCTCTCCTACCTCGAGCAGTCGGTGGTCTGGGACGCCCGCGACGACCTCCTCGACCCGAGGAGGGGCTACTACCTGGGGGTTTCCTTCCAGGAGTCGGGGCCCTGGCTGGGAAGCGAGTACTCCTACATCCGCATCCTCCCCGAGGCGCGCGGCTACGTCACCGTGGGCCCGGTGACCTTCGCGCTCAAGGTCCTGCTCGGGACGCTCCTCGTTCCGAGCCAGTGCACCCTGGCCACCGAGGCCAACCTCTCGCAGCAGAACCAGAACTGCACTCCCTCGCCCATCGTGAATCGCTTCTTCGCCGGCGGAGCCGGCTCCAACCGCGGATTCGGGAGCCGCGAGCTCTCCCCGCTCCTCCCGCTGGCCAATCAGCCGTTCACTCCCGTCCAGCCGCTGGTCGGCCCCATCGGCGCGGCGGCGGCCTACGGACGGGCCATTCCCATCGGCGGCAACGGCATCCTCGACACCTCGTTCGAGATCCGCTGGAACTTCGCCGGCAACCTCGTCCTCGCCGTCTTCATCGACGCCGGATTCGTCAGCTACGGGGCGCTGAGCCTGGACGAGCTGTCCACCACCCAGGTGTCGGTGGGCCTCGGGCTCCGCTACCGGACGCCCATCGGGCTGCTCCGAGTCGACTTCGGCTACCGCCTCAACGTCGGGGGGCCGCTGCCCGTGGTCCCGGTGCAGCCCCCGGTCCTGTACGACCAGAACACCGCGTGCCTGGGCATCGGCACCGGGAGCCCGACCTACGCCGGAGCGCCCTGGCAGCGGTGCGCGTTTCATTTCGCGGTGGGAGAGTCCTTCTGACGATGAGCACCGAGGAAAACCCGCCGCCACCCGGCCCATCCTCGCGGCGCGCCGGTCACCTGATGCGGGCGCTTCTCGCCGTCGTCGGCGCGGTCGGCCTCGTCGCCCTCGTCCTCGTCGGGCTGCTCGCCTACGTGCGAACGCCGTCCGGAACCGCGCGGCTCCTGCGCTTCGGGGTGGCCGCCGCCAACGGGGCGATGGCCGGTCACCTCGACGCGGCCGGAGCGTCCATCGCCGGGGACCGCATCCTTCTCCGCGGCATCACTCTCACCGACCCGGAGGGAGTGCGGGTGGGCTTCGTCGAGCAAGCGGAGGTGGAGCTGGTCTGGCCCGCGCTCCTCCTGGGAAACATCGAGGCTCGCTCGGTTCGCGTGCTGCGGCCGGCGCTGGCGGTGGCCGTCGACGAGGAGGGCTCCTCGAACCTGGACCGGGCCTTCTCCGCCCATGTGCCGGAGCCGCCTGGACCCGGGGCCGGCGGGCCTCCGCCCCCCCTGGCCTTCGTCGTCCACCGATTCGAGATCGAGGACGGACGGCTCGACGTCCAGGTGCCGGACGCCCCTCCCTTCGCGCTCCGGGCGATGGCCCTGTCGGGCGGGGGCCGGTACATCCTGCGCTCGGCCGATTTCCGACTCGAGGTCCGCGGCAACGGGGCGCTGGACCAGCCCACGCCCGGTCCGGTGACGGTGAGCGTGCAGGGGGAACGCGCCGGTCGGCGCCTCTGGGCGGACGTGGACCTGCGCGCGGCCGGGGCGAGCCTGGTCGCCGATCTCCGGAGCGAGCGCGCCGCTTCCCTCGATGCGCACCTGGCGCTCGACGTCCCGCCGGCGCTCGGTCACGCGCTCGTTCCGGGCTGGCCCCTGCGCGTGCCGCTCGGCCTCACCGGCGAGGCCAAGACCACCGGCTCCGGGACGGCGGTGGCCCTCAACGCCTCGACCGGGCGAGCCCGCCTCCAGGCTCGCGCGGAGCTCGACGTCGAGCGGCACCTGGCGCGCCAGGTCCGGGTCGAGGCGCGCCACGTCGACCTCCGGGAGCTGCTCGGGCACGGACCCCAGACCGACCTCGCGGTCAGCGCCACCGGGTCGGGCAGCGGCGCGTCCTGGGCGTCGGCCACCGCCCGGCTCGAGCTGGAGATGCCCGCCACCGAAGTCCGTGGTGCCGCGGTGGGACCGGTGAAGGCGTCGCTGCAAGTCCGGTCGGGGCGGCTCGAGATCGCCTCGCTGAGTGCCTCGCTCCCCGGGCTGGAGGTCCAGGCCCAGGGCAACGCTTCGCGACGGTCGCTCGAGGGAGCGCTCACCCTCGAGGTGACCGACCTCGCCGCCTGGTCCCGCGTCCTCGGCGACCTGGTCGGGCCGCTGCCGCGGCTCGCCGGCAGCGGTTCGCTCCGGGCCAACGTCGCCGGACGTCCGGGGCACGCACGGCTGGAGGCGCAGGGACGATTCGAGGAGCTCTCGGTGGGTCCGGCGGCTGCTCAGGGGCTCGGCGTCGACCTCCTCCTCCCGGACGCGAGCCGGCTGCTGGACGCCACGGCCACGCTTCGCGCCGACCATCTGGCCGTCGCCGGCCGCGCCCTGCACGAGGTGCGGGGGAGCCTGGAGCGGGAGGGCCGCTCGGTAGAGCTGAGCCTGGAGGCCGGCGGCCCGCGCCTCCGTCTGCACCTCTCCGGGACCGTCGATGCGGATTCGCGGGGCCTTCTCGTCGAGGCGCTCGCCCTCGAGTTCCCGGAGGC
>DASPUU010000215.1:0-7467 GCA_035622755.1 Myxococcaceae bacterium | reverse complement strand
CGGCCGGGGCGTGCTAGCCGCTCGGGCTCACGCCATGGGCGACCGAGAGCACGTCCCGCGGGACTGGAAGGACACCCTCAACCTTCCGCGGACGGAATTCCCGATGAAGGGGAACCTCCTCGCCCTCGAGCCGCGCATGCTCGCGCGCTGGCAGGAGGAGGGAACCTGGGCGGCGCTCCTGGCGGCCAGCGCCGGCCGGCCGGAGTTCTTCTTCCATGACGGCCCGCCCTACGCCAACGGGCACCTCCACGCCGGCACCGCGCTGAACAAGATCCTCAAGGACATCGTGGTCAAGTTCCAGAACATGGCCGGCCGCCGGTGCGACTTCGTGCCCGGCTGGGACTGTCACGGGCTCCCCATCGAGCGCGCCGTCGAGAAGCGGCTGCGGGACGAGAAGGTCGACCGGCGAACGCTCTCCGGCGAGGAGTTCCTCTCCCGGTGCCGGGCTTACGCGCAGGAGTTCATCGACATCCAGCGCCAGGAGTTCAAGCGGCTCGGCCTCTTCGCGGACTGGGACGCTCCCTACACCACGCTGGCCTTCGCCTACGAAGCGCAGGAGCTCCGCGAGCTGGCCCGGGTGGCTCGCCGCGGCCTGCTCTACCGGAAGAGGAAGGCGGTCTACTGGTGCATCACCGACCAGACGGCGCTGGCCGAGGCGAACATCGAGTACGAGAACCACCAGAGCCCCTCGGTGTACGTCGCCTTCCGCGCCGAGTCGCCCCCGGGCGAGGAGCTGGCCGGGCGGTTTCCCTTCGCCCGCGGCCGGCCGGTGGACCTGCTCATCTGGACGACGACGCCCTGGACGCTTCCCGCCAACCTGGCCATCGCCGTCCACCCGGAGCTCGAGTACGCCTTCTACGACCTCGGCCCGCGGGTCATCGTCGTCGCCAAGGACCTGCTCGGGCGGGTCCTGGGCGAGATCGCTCCGGAGCAGATGGAGGTGCGGACGCTGAAGGGCGCCGGCTCCGGGGTGGACGTCGCCGCGCTCGTCGATCCGCAGCGCATCCTCGGGTTCGCCTCCGGGCGCGAGCTGGAGGGGCTCGCCTACCGTCACCCCTTCGTGCGGCGGCAGGGCAAGGTCGTTCTCGGCGAGCACGTGACGCTGGAGCAGGGCACCGGGCTGGTCCACACCGCGCCGGGGCATGGCGCCGAGGACTACGCCATCGGCCAGGCCTACGGCCTCGAGCCCTACAGCCCGGTGCTGGCCGACGGCCGCTTCGACGAGACGGTGGAGCCGGCCGAGCTGCGGGGTCACCGGGTCTTCGAGGCCAACGCGCGCATCGTCCAGCTCCTGGTGGAGACGGGGGCCCTGCTCAACCGTCCGGGAGAGACGGTCACCCACAGCTATCCCCACTGCGACCGGTGCAAGAACCCGGTCATCTTCCGGGCCACGCCGCAGTGGTTCATGGCCCTGGACCGCCCGATGCGGGAGGGCGGCGCCACGCTCCGCGGTGCCGCTTTGGAGCAGATCGACGAGGCGGTCCAGTGGATCCCGGAGTGGAGCAAGCAGCGCATCCGCGGAATGCTCGAGGAGCGCCCGGACTGGACTCTGAGCCGGCAGCGAACCTGGGGAGTCCCGCTCCCGGTGGCGGTCTGCTCGGGATGCGACGAGGGCCTGGTCAGCCCGGAGCTGATGGACCGGGTGGCCGACGCCGTCGCCCGGGAAGGGGCCGGGGCGTGGCACCGGCTTCCCCTCGAGCAGTTCCTGCCCACCTCGCCGAGCTGCCCCTCCTGCGGCCGCACCTCCTGGGTCAAGGGCACCGACATCCTCGACGTCTGGTTCGACTCCGCCTGCTCCTTCGCCGCGGTGATGGAGCCGCGGAACGGAGCCTCGCCGGTGGACCTCTACCTGGAGGGCTCGGATCAGCACCGCGGCTGGTTCCACAGCTCGCTGCTCGTGTCGGTGGCCACCCGTGACCGGGCTCCCTACCGGCGGGTCCTCACCCACGGCTTCGTGGTCGACGGCGAGGGCCGCAAGATGTCCAAGAGCGTGGGCAACGTCGTCGCCCCGGACAAGATGATCGCCCAGTACGGGGCGGAGGTGGTCCGGCTCTGGGTGGCCTCGAGCGACTACCGGGACGACGTCCGGCTGAGCGATTCCATCCTCAGGAGCCTGGCCGAGGGGTACCGGAGGATCCGCAACACCATCCGCTATGCGCTGAGCAACCTCTTCGACTTCGACCCGGAACGGGACGCGGTGCCGGACGCCGAGCTCCTTCCCCTCGACGCCTGGGCGCGCGGGCGGCTCGACGAGCTGTCGGCCCGCGTCCGGCGTGCGTACGAGAGCTACGAGTTCCACCTCGTCTTCCACGCCGTGGTCGACTTCTGCGGGAACGACCTGAGCGCCCTCTACTTCGACATCTCCAAGGACCGGCTCTACACCTGGAAGCCGGACGGCCGTCCGCGCCGGAGCGCGCAGACGGTGCTCCACCGCATCGCCCGGGACCTTCTGCGGCTGCTGGCGCCGGTGATGTCCTTCACCGCCGAGGAGGCGTGGGCCCATCTGCCCGGGGCGTCCACGCCGAGCGTCTTCCTCGCCGGGCTTCCCGGGGAGGCCCCGGCAGCGATGCCCGCCGGGCTGGCCGAGCGGTTCGAGCGGCTCTTCGCCGTGCGTTCCGCCGTGCAGAAGCAGCTCGAGGCGGCCCGGCGCGACAAGCTCATCGGGGCCTCGCTGGAGGCGAAGGTGGTTCTCCACGCCGAGGGCGGCCTCCGCGACCTGATCGCCCGTCACCGGGACGAGCTTCCCGGTCTGTTCATCGTCAGCCAGGTGGAGCTGGCCGATGCGCCGACCGAGCGGATGCAGCCCACCACCGGGATGGCCGGGCTGGAGACGCTGGCCGTGGAGGTCCGCGCCGCCGACGGCGCGAAGTGCCCCCGCTGCTGGACCTACGCCCCGGAGGTCGCCCGGGGCGAGCCGGTGTGCGACAAGTGCCGGCGAGCGCTCTGATGGAGATTGCCCCGGGGCATGGTATGGGCCCTTCCCCCGTGCGACGGAAGGCCCTCACCCTCTTCGGCATCGCCCTGGCCGTGGTCGTGGTCGACCAGGCGGTCAAGTACTGGATGGTGGACGAGCTCACCACCCGCTTCGACGGCCTCCGGACGGTGGGGGCGCGCGTCGCCGCCCTCTACGGGACGCCGCCCCCCGAGGGGTTCGACGGGCTCCACTTCCGTCCCAAGCGCTCGTTCACCGTCAGCCCGGACTACCTCCGCATCCGGTACGCGGAGAACACCGGCGCCGCCTTCGGCCTCTTCCGGAACCTGCCGCCACCGGTGCGCGGGCCGCTCTTCCACCTCGTCTCCATCGGCGCGGTGATCCTCATCACCTTCTACTACCTGCGGCTTCCGGCGGGGTCGCAGGCCGAGCGGTTTGCCCGGGCCGGGCTCCCGCTCGTCCTCGGCGGCGCCCTGGGCAACTACGTCGACCGGCTGGCGCGCGGATTCGTCATCGACTTCGTCGAGGCCCACTGGCACGACCGGGTGGCCTGGCCGTCGTTCAACGTCGCCGACAGCTGCATCGTGGTGGGCGTGGCCCTCCTCCTGCTCGACGGGCTGGTGCGGCGGGAGCCCAAGGGGGCGGTCACCCCGGCGGGCGAGCAGGCAGGGCAGGGCGGACCGCCGCCCGTGTGCTAGGAACCCTGGGCGCCGCATGCTCCCGGTTCTCTACGAGTTCCGATTCGATACGCCGCTGGCCCGGGCGGTGCTCTATGGGCTCGGGGTGCTGGTCATCGCCTACCTCGCCTGGGCCGGCTGGAGGAATGCACCGGGGCCGCTCGATGCCGGGACGGGCGCTCCCGGCGAGCCCTCCCGCCGTGAGCGGGCGACGCGGGCGCTGATCTACGCCGTCATCGGCGCCGCGGTGGTCCGCGTCGGCTTCCACTATGCGCTCCCGGCCAGCGCCTTCCTCGGGCGTCGCGGGGAAGGGTTCCCGCTCCACACCTACGGCCTCCTGCTCATGACCGGCTTCCTCTGCGCGGTGGCCGTCTCGGCCCGCCTCGCGGAGCGGGAGTGGCCCGGCGACGAGGGGAAGAAGAAGCGCGAGGAAATGCACGACCTCGCTCTGTGGGTGCTCGTCGGCGGTATCGGCGGGAGCAAGATCCTCTACCTCATCGTGACCTGGCAGGACTTCGCTGGACGGTGGGGTGAGCTGTTCACCGACCCCTGGAAGATGCTCGGGATGCTCGGCGGTGGCCTGGTCTTCTACGGGGGGCTGCTCGGCGCGATGGGCACCTCCTGGTGGTTCGCCCGCCAGCACGGCATTCCCTTCCTCCGCCTCGCCGACCTGGCCATCCCCACCGTCTCGCTCGGCCAGTGCATCGGCCGCCTGGGGTGCTTCAGCGCCGGGTGCTGCTGGGGTCGTCCGGCATCCCAGGTGCCCTGGGCGGTGAATTTCCCCGGCGCGTCCGTGGCCCGGGACCTGTTCGGCCGCTTCAGCCACACCGCCAGCCTGGCCTACCAGTCCGAGTCCAACGATCCGCGCTGGGTGGTCGAGGCCACCGGTCAGATCTTCCAGAACCAGGTCCCCGGGGCGGTCCGGCTCAGCCAGTGGGTGGCGGAGCACGGCCACACCCTGCCGCTCCATCCCACCCAGCTCTACGAGTCCATCGGGCAGCTGTTCCTCTTCTTCTTCCTCATCGTCATGCGCCGGTACCGCCGCTTCCATGGCGAGATCCTGGCCCTTTATCTGATGTTGTATGCGGTGCTGCGCACCACGGTGGAGCTGTTCCGCGGAGACCTGGAGCGCGGGACGCTGCACGGGCTGCTCGAGTCCCTCGACGCCCATGCCTGGGCGGCGCGGGTGGCGCCCGACGCCTGGTACAACATCTCCACCAGCCAGTTCATCTCGCTGGTGATGTTCGCCGTGGGCGCCACTCTCATGGTCCGCGGATTGCGATCGGTCCGTCCGCTGCCCCAGGTGTCGGGCGAGGCTGTCCCGGCCAGCGCCTGAGGCGTGAATCCGGGGCAAGGTGCTAGCGTCGGAGCCGGGTTGCCCTAGGGGAGTGGAGAGGAGCATCGACGATGCGAATCGCCCAAGCGGTGCGGACCCTTTGCCTCGCCCCGGTGCTCGCCGCCGTGGCCTGCACGAACAACGGGAGCACGTCCGACGCCGGGAACACCAGCTTGTGCGCCGCCGCCTGCGCCACCGGGCTGTCCTGCACCCAGAACGCGGACTTCCCCGGGGCGGCCTGCACTGCGCCCTGTAACGTCGATGCCGGCACGGGGTGCCCCACCGGGATGGTCTGCGCGCCCCAGTCGACCGGGGCGTTCTGCGTCCACACGTGCACCACCGGCCCCACGGCGCCGGCCTGTCCCGATGGCCTGACCTGCAGCACCACCGGGATCGGCTCGGTCTGTGTCTCGCCCCGGGAGTCGATCAGCTCCGGGATCAACTGCGCGCCGCCGACGCTGTTCGTCGGCCCCCCCGCCGGGCCGGCTTCCGACCCGGGCGTCTGTGTCAACCCGCGCGTGACGAGCGCACTGCCGGCGGGCGACGTCCAGTCGCTGGGCGTCCACCAGACCGGGACGCCGCTGCTGTTCACCGTTCCCCAGGGCGCGATCGGCTTCTCCATCGTCTCCCAGGCGGTGGACGCCGGAGCCTTCATCGTCTACCAGGGATTCACCCTCCCCAACCTACCCATCCCCACGCCGCTGCTCACCCCCCAGGGCGCGACGTTCTTCGACGACATCAGTCCCCCCGTCGACCAGACCACCGCCAACCTCACCAACGCCAGTCCCAACGCCTACGTCGGCGTCCTCACCTTCCCCAACACCACCCCGGCCCTGGCCATCGCCGAGGACGGCGGCCTGCCCGGAGGCAGCTGGACCCTGGTGGTCAGCGACTACGCCCACGAGTGCCTGACCATCGGGTGCACCGACGGCGGGTCGGCGTCCAACACCTACGACGTGTCGGTCCTCGTGCGGCCGGGTCCGTTCCCGGCCACCGGTCACCTGGCGGCCGACATCTACATCGTCTCCGACACCCTGGACGCGGGCGCGGCCCTGGGCACCGCCCAGGTGCAGCAGTTCGCCGCGCGCTACGCCGAGTTCTACGCCCAGGCCGGCGTGTGCATCTCCAGCGTCACCCTCCATGACATTCCCGCCTGGGCCAGGGCCAAGTACGCGTCGCTCGCCGTCGACGACGCGGAGCTTCCCTGCAGCGACTTCCGCCAGATGATGACCCTGGCCGAGCCGGGCACGACCATGGCGCTGTTCCTGGTGGACGAGCTGACGGCGACGGTTTCGCCGGATGCCGGGACGATCGTCGGGCTCGATGGAGCCATTCCCGGCCCGGCCACCTTCAACGGCACCATCGCCGGCGGCGCGGTGGCCTCCCTGGCCGACCTGCTCTCCGACACCGGCTGCGGAGTGAGCTTCAATCCGTCCTGCGGCCCGGACGTGGTCGCCTACGTCGCCGCCCACGAGACGGGGCACTACCTCGGCCTGTACCACCCCACCGAGCTGACCGGGGATTTCTTCGACCCGCTGGTCGACACTCCGGCCTGCGTCTGCGCGCTCTGCGAGCTCAACAGCACCGCGCGGGCCGCGTGCAGCGGAGCCAACGGGGCGGCGCCCACCCTGGTGCTTCCCGCGCAGTGCGGCCAGCAGACCCAGGAATGCGGCGGCTCGGACCTGCTCATGTTCTGGATCCTGGACAACGGCTCGGTGGGAAGGTTCTCCCCGGAGCAGGCGGCGGTGGTCCGCGCCAACCCCCTCGTCACCCAGCCCTGAGCCCGCCGGGGCCGGCTCGAGCCCGGACGCGCTCCGGCTTGCGCCCGCCGTGGGCTTGCTGGGATCCTTGCCGGGACGATGGCCGCGCAGCGTCCCTCCGTGGAAGAGCGGCTCTCCGACGCGGAGGGCATGACCCGGGAGCTCGACTCGCTCGATGTCGCCATCGCCGAGCTGAAGGCGCACTTCGAGCAGTACTTCCTCGGCGTGGACCGCCAGCCGCCGACCAAGGACCACGAGTCGGTGCGGCAGCGGCTCGGGCGCCTGCGCATCGTGTTCGTCCGCAGCGCCGCGCTCAAGTTCCGCGTCCAGGCGCTGCAGCAGCGCTTCACCACCTACGACCGGCTCTGGCAGCGAACGCTGACCGAGATGGAGAACGGCACCTACAGCCGTGACCTGTTCAAGGCCCGCCGCCGCCGGAAGACCGGGGACGTCCCGGCGGCACCTGCGCCGTCGCCCGCGGCTCCCGAGGCCAAGGCCCAGTCTGGCGCCTCACCCGTCCCGGCGGCGCCGGTCGGCGAGGCACCGCCCCCCGAGCTGCCTCGCCCGCCGGTCCCTCCGGCGGCTCCGGTGGCCATCCCCACCGGGACGCAAGGGAGCGCGCGGCCGGGTCCCGTTCCCTCGGTGGCTCCGGTGACCGTTCCCACCGGGACCCAGGGCGGCGGCGCCCGTCCGAAGGGCGTCCCCGCCGGCACCCAAGGGGGAGCGCCGCGGCCGCCGGCGCCCATCCCGGCGGGCACGCAG
>DASPUU010000214.1:0-23349 GCA_035622755.1 Myxococcaceae bacterium | reverse complement strand
ATCCTGGCCACCCTGCGCGAGGAGGCCTACTACTTCGCCCCGCAGGGGCAGACGAAGATCATGAACGAGGGCTGGGCCAGCTACTGGCACTCCAAGATCATGACCCGGAAGGCCCTGGCCGCCGAGGAGGTCATCGACTATGCGGACCACCACTCGGGAACGATGGGCACCCGGCCGGGCGCGCTCAACCCCTACAAGCTGGGCATCGAGCTCTTCCGCGACATCGAGGAGCGCTGGGACAAGGGCCGCTTCGGCAAGGACTGGGACGAGTGCGACGATCTCCGCGCCCGCCGCGCCTGGGATCGCAAGCTGGGCCTGGGGAAGGAGAAGATCTTCGAGGTCCGCAAGCACTACAACGACGTGACCTTCATCGACACCTTCCTCACCCCGGAGTTCGCCCAGGACCAGAAGCTCTTCGTCTACGGCTTCAACGAGAAGCGCAACTCCTGGGAGATCCTCGACCGCGAGTTCAAGAAGGTGAAGGGCAAGCTCCTCACCCAGCTCACCAACTTCGGCAATCCGATCATCGAGGTGGTGGACGGGAACTTCGAGAACCGGGGCGAGCTGCTCCTCGCCCACAAGCACGACGGCCAGGATCTCAAGCAGGACTACGCCCGGGAGACGCTCAAGAACCTGGGCACCCTCTGGCGGCGGCCGGTGAACCTGGTCACCCGGGTGGAGGGAAAGGGCCTCATGGTCCGCTTCGACGGGCAGAGCCACTCGGAGAAGAAGGTCGAGCTGTAGCGCCGGACCCTCCCCGCATGGGATCCGGCCTCACGCGGCGCCAGGCGGCAGGGCTCCTGGCCGGGATGTGGCTGGTCTTCTTCGCCGCTCACCTCGTCTCGGGCGGCGTTCCCTACTACCGCGACCACCTGGTCACCAACATCCCGATGCGCGCCTGGGTCCGCGAGCGGCTCCTGGCCGGGGCGATGCCCCACTGGTATCCACACGAGGGGCTGGGCGTGCCGGTCATCGGTCAGATCGCGCTGGCCACCTTTCACCCCTTCACCTTTCTCTTCCTGCCCCTCTCCCCGCCGTTCGCCGAGAAGGCGTCCGTCCTGGCCGCCTCCCTGGTCGCCCTGGTCGGCGCCTACCGGCTGGCGCGGGCCGCCGGCGCCTCGCGCCAGGGCTCGCTGGCCGGCGCCGCCGCCTATGCCTTCGGGGGATACGCGCTCGGCGTGTCGAGCATCCTCGCCTACACCCTGAGCATGTCGGCCGTGCCCTGGGTGGCCTGGGCCATGCTGCAGGTGGCGCAGCGCGGTCGCCTCCAGGACGCGGGCCTCCTCGGGCTCCTCTGGCCGATGGTCTTCCTCTCCGGCGACGCCATCTCCTTCGCCCTGTGCGGCGCCCTGCTCGCCCCGGTGGCGCTGCTGGCGGCGCCCCGGACGCGCACCGCCGGCCTCCTCGCGCTCGGCGCCGGGCTGGCGGCGCTGGTCACCTGCATCGAGCTGCTCCCGTCCACCCGGGTGGCGGCCGAGGCGGTGCGGGTGGTGGGCGTCCCCTCGCCGAGGATCGGGCTCCACTGGGCGCTCCATCCGTGGCGCATCCCGGAGCTCCTGGTTCCCGGCTACCTGGCCGTCCGCTACCGGATGGTGGATTCGCTCTTCCACGACGGCACCGCCGTCTTCGCCACCACCCTCTTCGCCGGCGGGGTCGCGCTGGTCCTGGCCGCGGCCGGCCTGGCCACCCGCAGCCGGCTGAGCTGGGCCTTCGGCGCCATCGTGCTCGTCGGCCTCTGGCTGGCGCTCGGGGACCGGGGCGGGCTGCTCGCCCTGCTCCGCAGAGGCTGGCTCTTCGGCCGCTTCCGCTACCCGGAGCGGTACCTGGTCTTCACCTGGCTCGGGCTCGTACCCCTGGTGGCGCTGGGCGTGGACCGGGTCGTGGAACGGGCCCGGCGCTGGGCGGCCGTCTTCCTGGCGACCGGGGCGACCCTGGCCGTGCTCGCCGGCGCGGTGCTGACCTTGGGCGCTGCTGCCCGGGTCTGGGCCCTGGCCGGCGGGGCGCTCGGCGCGGAGGACCCGCTGGCGGCGCAGCTGGACCATGCCTGGTGCGCCGGGCTGCTCTGGACGGCCGCCTTCGCCCTCCTCGGGTGGGCGGCCCTGCGGCTCCTCGGGCCACGGTCGGCGGGCCTGGCCCTGGGAGCCGCCGTCTTCCTGGAGCTGTGGCACGGGAACGGCGGCCAGCTGCCCCTGGTCGATCCGCGGCTGATCACCGAGCCGACGCCGTTCTCCGCCGCCCTCCTGGCCACCGTCCATCCCCCCGAGCCGGTGGCCCGCGTCTTTCACACCTCCGAGCCGGACTTTCCGTCGACGGTGACCGGACCCGAGGAGGAGCGCGAGACCTGGGTCCGGGGGATGCGCCACGTCCTCGGCTGGGACGTCGCTGGCCTGGAGCACCTCTCCTCGCTTCACGCCAACCTGGGCGCGACCAGCGTCCGGCACACCCTCCTCTTGCGCACGCCGGAGGCCCTCGCCGAGCGCGCCCCGGCGCTCAACGGCTGCTTCCGCGTGGACGACGTGCGACATCCGTCCGCGGACGGGGCGCCGCTGCTCGCCTCCGCCTCCGAGCTCGGGCTGACCCTGGCCGCCATCCCCTGCGCGCCCCGCGCCTTCCTGGCCGGGAGCCAGGCGATGCCCGGCCGGGACGCGGTGGTGCGCGCGCTGGGGTTGCGACCGCTCCCGCTCGACGTCGTCCCCTGGGAGGGGGGGCCGACCCTGGGCCGAGCCGACGGGACGGTCCGGTGGGTGCGCGCCGAGCCCGAGCACCTGGAGCTCGACGTGGCCGCCGCGGCGCCAGCTGCGCTCGTGCTCAGCGACGAGCACGCCGAGGGCTGGACCGCGCGGGTGGACGGGAACCCGGCTCCCATCCATCCGACGCTGATTGCCCTGCGCGGCGTGGAGGTCCCCACCGGCCGGCACCGCGTGGAGTTCCTCTACCGGACGCCCCGCTTCGCCGCCGGCGTGACGCTCACCCTGCTCGGGCTCCTCGGCGCCCTGGCGCTCGTCGCCGGCGGACGCCTGCGCAGGAGCACACGTTCCGCAGTGGACATCTGACGCGCCGGGCGGATTGTTCGGGTTGTTCGCCCGGGGCCACCCGTGCTAGCCGGCCACGCCCCTTCTCGACGCCGGAGGCCATCTTGGTGTCCCGCCGCCCGTTGCTCCTCGCCATCGTCCTGTCGGCCGCCTGCGGCTCGAATCCGAATCCGCCTCCTCCCCCGCCGTCCACCGGCATGCTCCGCATCGAGCTGAGCGCGCCGCAGGGCCTCGCGGCGGCCGTCCGGGTGACCGGACCTGGGGGCATGGACCGGGTGCTCACCGGCTCGGAGACGCTCGAGCTCGAACCCGGGAGCTACGCCGTCGCCGCGAACGACGTCCGCTTCCCGGGCGAGGTGGTGGACACGCTCTTCCGCGGCACCGTTTCCGGTCCAGGGGAGGTGACCGCCGGGAGGACGACGACGGTGCAGGTGGCCTACGCGCGGCGGCCCGGAACGGGTGGCCTCTGGCTCGCGGCGAGCGGCGTCGTCGACCGCGGTCTCTCGAGGTTCGATGACCTGCAGCTCCGGACATCGGGCGGACCGGCGCCGGCGGTGTCGCTCTCTCCGGGCTTCTACCCCAGCGCCGTCGCCTTTGACGGCGAGGGCGCGCTGTGGACCACCGACTCGAGCTTCGCCTCCGGCGTCCTGTTCCGGCTCGCCCCGGAGGCGCTCGACCACTCCCACGCACCGCTTCCGGACCGCGTCCTCGGGGCGGCCGAGCTTCCCAGCGGGCGGTCGCTCTCGCTCGCCGGCATCCAGGCGCTGGCCTTCGATGCCTCCGGGCACCTCTGGGTGGCCAACTGCGCCCCGGGCTACGGCACCGGCCTGGTCCGCTTCACGCCAGCCCAGCTCGCCCGGTCCGGGGCGCCGGTGCCTCCGCGAGTGCTCGGCGAATCGCTCTTCACCTGCGCCGGGGACGTGGCCCTCGACCCCGAGGGTGGGCTGTGGGCGCTGAACAGCGAGTCCCTCCTGCACCGGGGCCGCATCCACGGCTGGACGCGGGACCAGGTCGCTCTCGCCGACGACGTCCCCCCCGCCGTCTCGCTCGCCGGCTCTCCGGACGCGCTCCGGCTGCCCACCTCGCTCGCCTTCGACGCCTCCGGCAACCTGTGGGTCGCGAACTGCTCGGTGGTCGCGAACAACAACCAGCTCCTCCCGGCGACGGTGGAGCGGTACTCGGCCGCGGCGCGGGCCGCCTCCGGCCCGGCCAGACCGGAGGTGGTCCTGACCGGCTTCGTCTGCCCGGTGGGCCTGGCCTTCGACAACGCCGGCGCCCTCTGGGTGCACGACGCCGATGCGCTCAGCCGCCTCTACCGCTTCCTCCCCCACCAGCTCACGGAGACCGGAGCCCCGACGCCGGCCGTGGCCGTCACCGCCGGCCCGTCGGACACCGGGCGTCCCGTCCTGCACCCCCGACCGGCGGCGCTCGCCCTGGACTAGGGCACCGGCGCGCACACCGCCCGGCGGAGAATCTCGGGCCGGGGCGCGTCCTCGGGGTGACCGAGGCGCTGCTGCATCCAGACCAGGCGCAGGTCGCGCGCGCGGCGGCCGGCCGGCGCGTGCGCGTTCCAGTCCGCGCAGCGCCAGCGGAGCCAGGCCGCGCGGCTCTGCTCCACGGTGTGGTGCTGCTCGCTCCTCGGCGGCCAGGGCGCGAGGACGTTGGCGACGTAGTGCCGCCAGCGGCGGTTGGCGAAGGTGTCGGCCACGTTCGCCGGCCGGGTGGTGCGGACGGGGACGCCGCGGGAGAGGAGGTCCAGCTCCGAGCCGTCCTCGAGGGTGGCCGGGAGCTCCACCCAGCCGTCGGTGAGGACGAAGGCGGTCACCGGGTTCGGAGAGAAGAGCGACCAGTACTGCTGGAGGCCGACCGCCCGCGCCGCCCACACCGCCAGGTGGGGGACCCGGACCCGGGGCGCGACCACGGTCAGGTTGAAGAGGAGGACCAGGGTCAGCCCGAAGGCCACCAGCCAGAGTGCGGCGAGCGGCCGTCCCCTCGGCAGGCGCGCCCCGGCCTCGGGTGAGAAGGCCCCGCCCAGCGCTCCCATCCCGAGCCTTCGCTCCAGCCATTCCCAGGCGCCCGGCCCGAGGAGGGTGAGCCAGGCGGCGATGGCCACCGCCGGGAAGAGGCCGAGCCGCAAGAGGGCGGCGAGCACGACGTGGAGGGCCACGAAGGCCCCGACGGCGATGGCCCGGGCCGGCGCCCAGCGTCCGGAGAGGAAGAGCAGGAACGGGCCGAGGGCCTCGAAGGCGAGCACGGCGTACGTCCCCACCAGGCAGAGCCGGGGGAGGCCGAGGAGCCAGTGGCCGAGCGCCGTCTCGTACCTCCCGATGGAGAAGGCGCGGGCGAGCGCCTCGCCCGACGTCCACCAGGGAGACTCGAGCTTGGCCACCGCGCTCACCCAGTAGACGGCCAAGAGCTGCAGCACCCAGGCGGCGCTGGCCGGGCCGACCACCTCGTCGCCGGAGACGCCGCCGAGCGGATGCCAGACCCGGCCGCGGAGCCGGTCCACGCTCCAGCGGGCCCCCCAGGGGAGAAGGCAGCCCCAGACGAGGAGGACGCGGAGCAGGTCGTCCTGCCCGTCCCTGAGGAGGGGATTCCGGCCGTGGAGCGAGATGAGCAGGAGCGCCGACCCGAGGGTGGACCAGAAGGTCCGAAAGCCCACCATCAGCGCCAGCGCCAGGGCGGCGTGGACGACGAGGAGCGCCGACTCGAAGGCCTCCGAGCCGGACAGGCCGTGGAGGGACCAGAGAAAGTCCCAGGCCTCGAGGCGGAAGTCGACCCGGGGCAGCACCCCGGCGTCGGTGTAGTGGGCGGCGAGGTCGCCGGCCCGGAGCCAGAGGTCGACGAGGAGCAGCCCGCCGAGCAGGACGCGTCCCAGCGCCAGGCTGCGGGCGTCGAGGGCGAACGGTCCGCGGCTGCGCGTTCGGCCGATGGTCGGGGAGGGCATTCCGGCGGGGCCAGGCCCGAGACTAGCCGGCACCCTGACGTCCGCGCGGGTGGGCGACCTTTCCTGGGCCGGCCATTGCCGGTCCGCTACACTGGCCCGCGCCCCGATGCGCGCCTCCGCCCCCGCCGTCCTCCTGCTCGGCCTCCTGACCGCGTTTGCGAGCCCGGGGGCGACGCGCATCGTCAACCGGCGGGTGGAGCGGAACCAGGTGCTGGCCCGCGCGCTGCGGGACGCCGGGCTCGACGGAGCCCAGGCCGACCGGGCCCTCCTTGCGCTGGAGACCGTGTTCGACGTGCGCAAGTCGCGCGACGGCGACCAGTTCCGCCTCGTCCTCCGCGACGGCGAGCTCGACCTGCTCGACTACCGGCAGAGCGCGGTGGACGAGTGGCAGGTCCGCCGCGACGGAAGTCGCCTGGTGGCCGCCAAGCGTGAGGTGGAGGTCGAGAGGCAGGTGGCCCGGGTGGAGCTGGAGATCGGGAGCTCGCTCTACGAGGCGGCGCTGGCCGCCGGGGAGGACCCGGCGCTGGCGCTGGCCCTGGGGGATGTCTTCGCCTGGGACATCGACTTCTACGTCGACGTGCGCCGCGGCGATCGCGTCGCCTGTCTGGTGGAGAAGCTCGTCTCGCGCGGGAGGCTCCTGCGCTACGGCGAGGTGCTGGCCGCCGACTACCGGGGCGAGGCGGCCGGACACCGGCGGGTCTTCCGCTACCAGCTCCCGGGCGGTGAGGCGAGCTACTTCCAGGAGGATGGGACCTCGTCCCGCAAGGCGTTCCTCAAGAGCCCGCTCAAGTATGCCCAGGTGACCTCGCGCTTCGGCAGCCGCTTCCATCCGGTGCTCCAGTACCTGGCCGCCCACCAGGGGGTGGACTACGCGGCGGCGGTGGGCACGCCGGTGTGGGCGGTGGCGGACGGCGTGGTGACGGTGACCGGGGACACCGGCGCCGGCGGGAACACGGTCTGCCTGCGCCATCGCAACGGGCTGGAGACCTGCTACCTGCACCTGTCGTCCTTCGGCGCGGGGGTGCGCCCGGGCGCCCGGGTGCTCCAGAAGCAGGTCATCGGGCTTTCCGGGAACACCGGCCGCACCACCGGGCCGCACCTCCACTACGCCCTCAAGCGGGGCGGCTCCTACGTCAATCCCCTGAACCAGAAGTTCCCCCGGGCCGAGCCGGTGCCGTCCCGGCTGCTGCCCGAGTTCCTGAGCCAGGTGGCCGGCCTGGCCGCCGGGCTGGATGCGGCTCCGGTCGCCGCGCGGGGACCGGCCCTGGCGCCGCCAGCGGTCCTCGCCGTCCCCTGAAGCCGGGGACCCCGGGCGACGGTCGCACCGGGCGCCGGCGCTCGCGTACAGTCCCGGGGACCGATGGCCCAGCTTCCGTCGCTGCACCACCTCGCCCAGGGCGGCGCGCCGGCCGCCGTCCCGGAAGCGCCCCGGCTGCGCAGCGACCCGCTGCACCTCCGCCGGAGCTTCCTTGCCCACGTCAGCTACACCCGGGCCAAGGGCTGGGGCTCGGCCACGCCGCTGGACCGCTTCATGGCCATCGCCATGGCCACGCGCGACCGCCTGACCGAGCGCTGGGTGGCCACCCAGCGGACCTACCAGGAGCGGGACGTGAAGCGCGTCTGCTACCTGTCCGCCGAGTACCTGCTCGGCCGCGCGCTGGGGAACAACCTGGTGGCGATGGGGCTCCTGGACGCGGCGCGGGAAGCGCTTTCCGAGCTGGGAGTCTCGCTCGAGGACCTGCTCGAGGTGGAGCAGGATGCCGGCCTGGGCAACGGCGGCCTGGGGCGCCTGGCGGCGTGCTTCCTCGACTCGATGGCCACCCTCGGCTACCCCGGCGTGGGCTACGGCATCCGCTACGAGTTCGGGATCTTCACCCAGGAGTTCGTCGGCGGGCACCAGGTCGAGCGGGCGGACGAGTGGCTCAAGTTCGGAAGCCCGTGGGAGATCGTTCGCCCCGAGTACACCGTTCCCGTCCGGCTCTACGGCCGGGTCGAGCACGGGACCGGCCCCGATGGCCGCCCGGTGGCGCGCTGGGTGGACGGGAAGACGGTCCTCGGCGTCCCCTACGACACCCCGGTGGCCGGCTACGGGACGAACACCGTCAACACCCTGCGCCTGTGGCAGGCCCGCGCCTCGGAGGAGTTCGACCTCCGGCTCTTCAACGCCGGGGACTACGAGCGCAGCGTGGTGGAGAAGAACGACTCGGAGACCATCTCCAAGGTCCTCTACCCCAACGACGCCTTCCAGGCGGGCAAGGAGCTGAGGCTCAAGCAGGAGTACTTCTTCGTCGCCTGCTCGCTGGCGGACATCATCCGCCGATTTCTCAAGAAGCCGCGCGACCTGCGCGACCTGCCCCGCTTCGTCGCCATCCAGCTCAACGACACCCACCCTGCGGTGGCGGTGCCGGAGCTCCTCCGCATCCTGGTGGACGAGCAGGGCCTCCCTCCCGGCCTGGCCTGGGAGATCACCAGCAAGGTGATGGGCTACACCAACCACACCCTCCTCGCCGAGGCGCTCGAGGTCTGGCCGGTGAGCCTCTTCGAGCGGCTGCTCCCCCGCCATCTGGAGATCATCTACGAGATCAACCAGCGCTTCCTGCGGGCGGTGCAGATCCGCCACCCCTACGACGCGGAACGGCTGCGCCGCATGTCGCTCATCGAGGAGGGGCCGGAGAAGAAGGTGCGCATGGCGCACCTGGCGGTGGTGGGAAGCCACAGCGTCAACGGGGTGGCCGAGCTGCACACCGGGCTGCTCAAGCGCACCGTGCTCCCGGACTTCGCCGAGATGTTCCCGGAGAGGTTCAACAACAAGACCAACGGGGTGACGCCGCGGCGCTGGCTCCTGCTCTGCAACCCACGCCTGGCGGAGCTGATCACCAGCCGCATCGGCTCGGGCTGGGTGACCGACCTGGACCGGCTCCGGGCGCTGGAGCCGCTCGCCCAGGAGCGCGAGTTCCAGGCCGAGTTCGCGCGGGTGAAGCTGGAGAACAAGGAGCGGCTGGCCGCCCACGTGCGGGAGCTGACCCGGGTGGCGCTGGACACGAGCGCCATCTTCGACGTGCACATCAAGCGCCTGCACGAGTACAAGCGCCAGTTGCTCAACGCCCTGCACGTGGTCTGGCTGTGGATGCGGGCCCGGGAGAACCCGTCGGTGGTCGTCCACCCCCGGGCCTTCCTCTTCGGGGCCAAGGCCGCGCCCGGATACCAGCTGGCCAAGCTCGTCATCCGGCTGATCAACGGCATCGGCGAGGTGGTCAACGGCGACGCAGAGCGGACGGGGATCCAGGTGCTCTTCCTGCCCAACTACCGCGTCTCCCTGGCCGAGCGGATCATCCCCGCGGCCGAGGTCTCGGAGCAGATCTCCACCGCCGGCAAGGAGGCATCGGGAACGGGGAACATGAAGCTCACCCTGAACGGGGCGTTGACCCTGGGCACGCTGGATGGGGCGAACGTGGAGATCCGCGAGGCGGTGGGCCCGGAGAACTTCTTCCTCTTCGGCCTCACCGCCGACGAGGTGGAGGCCACCGTGGCCCGCGGCTACCGCCCCGGCGAGGTCGCCGAGCGCGACCCGGAGCTGAAGGCGGTGCTCGACCTAGTGGGCTCGGGCTTCTTCTCCCCCGAGGACCGGCGCACCTTCCGGCCGCTGGTGGACGCCCTCCTCAACGAGGACCGCTACCTCATCCTGGCCGACTTCCGCGCCTACGCCGAGGCGCAGAGCCGCGTGGTGCAGGCCTACCTCGACCCGGAGGACTGGACGCGCATGGCCATCCTCAACGTCGCCCGGGTGGGCAGGTTCTCCTCGGACCGGACCATCCGCGAGTACTCGCGGGGCATCTGGGGGATCGAGCCGGTCGAGGTGAGGCTGTAGAGCCCCCGGGTGGAGTCGGTGACCTCGTCCGGGAGCCGGAGGCCGGCAGCCCCTGTTTCAAGGGATGCTGAGCGGGGCCGAGTCGGAGTAGGAAGCCCTCCCATGGCGCAGACGACCAAGCGGAAGGCCGGCCGGACGCGACGGGCGCCAAGGCCGGCGCGTGCCCGGTCCGGCGGACGGGTGGTGGTCCTCGTCGCCACCCGGAAGGGCGCCTGGCTCTACCACGGAGATGCCTCGCGACGGGCGTGGCGGGCGGACGGCCCTCACTTCCTCGGTCACATCATCCAGCACGTGGTGCTCGACCCCCGGGACGGTCGAACGCTGCTCGCCGCGGCAAAGACCGGCCACCTCGGTCCGACCATCTTTCGCTCCACCGACCTCGGCCGCTCCTGGAAGGAGGCGGCGCAGCCGCCGGCCTTCGCCAAGGCACCCGAGGGCCAGAAGGGCCGCGCCGTGGACCACACCTTCTGGCTCACGCCCTGCCACGCCAGCGAGCCGGACGCCTGGTACGCGGGGACCTCGCCGCAGGGCCTGTTCCGCTCCGACGATGGCGGAGTGACGTGGGAGCCGCTTCCCGGCCTGAACGACAACGCCCAGTACCGGACGTACATGGGCGACGAGCAGGGCGGCACGCCGGATGGGCCCAAGCTGCACTCGGTCATCGTCGATCCGCGCAATCCCGCCCACCTCTACATGGCCATGTCCAGCGGCGGCGTGCACGAGTCGAGGGACAAGGGCCGGAGCTGGACTCCGCTCGTCCAGGGCATGGAAGTGGTGGAGAGCTTCGACCCGGCCAACATCGCCTTCCACGACCCGCACTGCGTGCGGCTCTGCCCGAGCGACCCGGACCGGCTCTACCAGCAGAACCACTGCGGCATCTACCGGCTCGACCGGCCGTCGACGACCTGGACGCGCATCGGGAGGAGCATGCCGGAGAAGGTCGGCGACATCGGATTCCCGATGGTCGTCCACCCGCGCGACCAGGACACGGCCTGGGTCTTCCCCATGGACGGGACGCGGGTCTGGCCGCGCACCAGCCCGGGCGGCATTCCGGCCGTCTACGTCACCCGCAACGGCGGCGGGAGCTGGAAGCGGCTCACCTCGGGTCTGCCGGAGCGCCAGGCCTGGTGGACGGTGAAGCGTCAGGCGATGACCGGCGACGCCCAGGACCCGGTGGGCCTCTACTTGGGGACGACGAGCGGCGAGGTCTGGGCGAGCCGGGACGAGGGCAATCGCTGGACCCGCCTGGCGAGCAACCTTCCCGAGATCTACGCGGTGGAGGCCGGCGAGCTCCGATGAAGGTGGTCCTTCCCGGTCCGCTCCTCTCCTACACCGAGAAGCGAGAGGTCGAGGCGATCGGAGCGACGCTGGGCGAGCTGCTGGTCGATCTGGATCGGCAGTACCCCGGCCTGCGCTTCCGCGTCCTCGACGAGCAGGATCGCCTAAGGTCGCACGTGCGCTTCTTCGTCAACGGCGAACAGGTCCGCGACCCCCGGCACCGCCTCCTGCCCACCGACGACGTCCAGATCGTCCAGGCGCTGAGCGGCGGCTGAGGCGGCGATGGCCTTCCTCGGATTCGACGTCTACGGGACCCTGGTCGACCCGCTGGCCATGGAGGGACCGCTGCGCGCCCACGTGGGCGACCTGGCGGCCCGCTTCGCGGCGACCTGGCGCCAGCACCAGCTCGACTCCGCCTTCCGGCGCTCGCTCATGCAGCGCTACGAGAACTTCGACGTGGTGACGCGGGACGCGCTGCACTTCACGGCCCGCCTCCTGGGCGTGACGCTCCCCCCCGCCGCCCAGTCGGCGATGGTCGCCGCTTACCTCGAGCTGCCGCCCTTCCCGGATGCCCGCCCGGGGCTCGCCTCTCTGGAGGAAGAGGGCCATACCCTGGTCGCCTTCTCCAACGGCGTCGAGGCCTCGCTTCGAAGGCTGCTCGGGCACGCCCGGCTGCTCCCGCCGCTCACCGGGGTGGTGAGCGTCGACGACGTGCGGGCCTACAAGCCTGACCCGGCGGTGTACCTGCACCTCGTCGCCCGCGGCGGGCAGCCGGCCGATCACACCTGGCTCGTCTCCGCCAACGCCTGGGACGTGCTCGGCGCCAAGTCGGCGGGGCTGCGCGCGGCGTGGGTCCGGCGGAACGCGGCGGCGCCCTGGGAGGGCTGGGGCATCGGCGAGCCGGATCTGGTCGTCGCGTCGCTGGGCGAGCTCGCCAGCCGCCTGGGCGCCTCCTGACGAGCGAATCAGGACAACCGATTCGCCGATGCCACCGACCTGCCTCCCGGATGCCACGGGGTGGGACGGTGACGGATTGCCGCAGGCCCGCGTGACGGCCGGCTGCTCCAGCCTCGCTGGAAACCATACCGACCGGTCGTTAGGTCATTGCATACCTACCGGTCGGTAGGTTAGAGCGGGTCGCTGCCGCCCCGGGGAACGCCCGGACAGGCCCAGGCGATGACCACCCGCACGCTCGATGACGCACAGCAGCGGCACCGCGAGATCCTCGAGACCGCCGCCCGGCTGATCTGCGCCCGTGGCTACGAGGCCACCTCCATCCAGGACATCGCCGACGCCTGTGGACTGACCAAGGCCGGCCTCTACCACCACATCGAGAGCAAGGAGCACCTCCTGCTCGAGATCATGAATTACGGGATGGACGTCTTCGAGGAACAGGTGCTGAGCCAGGTGGAGTCCATCCCCGACCCGGTGGAGCGGCTGCGCTCCTGCATGGAGAAGAACATCCTCCTGGTGACCCGCGGCTGGAGCAAGGAGGTGACCATCATCCTCCACGAGCACGCCACGCTGCACGGGCGAGCCCGCTCCCAGATCGACGCCCGCAAGAAGAAGTACGTGCGCTTCCTGGAGCGGACCATCGGCGAGGCGATCCGCGCGGGCAAGGCCCGGGCCGTCAACCCCACCGTCGGCGCCTTCGCCTTCCTGGGGATGGTCCTCTGGATCTACAAGTGGTACCGGAAGGACGGCGCCCTCTCCGACACGGCCATCGCCCGGGGAATGGTCGACCTCTTCCTCCATGGCCTGGTGCCGCCGGAGGCGCGATGACCCACGCCCGGTGGACGTCCCTGGCCGGAGTGGCGGCGCGGGTGCCGGACGGGGCGCTGGTGGCGCCCGGCGGCTTCATGCTCGGGCGGGCGCCGATGGCCCTCGTCTTCGAGCTCATCCGGCAGGGGCGGAGGAACCTCTCCGTCCTCTCGCTGCCCAATCCCCTGCCGGCGGAGATGCTGGTCGCTGCCGGGGCGGCGACCCATGTCTCGTTCGCCTTCGCCGCGCTCACCCTGGACGGGCGGGTCCGGCCCATGCCCTGCCTCAAGGCGGCCATCGAGGCCGGAGCCATCGGATGGTCCGAGCTCGACGGCTACCGGGTGGTGCAGCGCCTCCGTGCCGCGGCGATGGGCCTGCCCTTCCTTCCCGCGCCGGATGCCGATCTCTCCGAGCTGGCCGCGGCGTCGGTCCCGGCCACCGTGGTCGACCCGTTCAGCGGCGCGCGCGTGCCGGTCGAGCCGGCGGTCGCCCCCGACGTCGCGCTCCTTCACGCCCAGGCGGCCGATGCGGCCGGTAACCTGTTCTTCGAGGACCCGACCACCGACCTCCTCGTCGCCGGTGCCGCGCGGCGGGTGCTGGCCACGGCCGATCGTCGCCTGGAGCGCATTTCCCGGGTCAGCGTCCCCGCCTTCCAGGTCGAGGCGGTGGCAGAGGTGTACGGAGGCGCGCTGCCCACCGGGTCGGCCGGCCTCTATCCCCACGACGAGGCGGAGCTGCTCGACTACCTGGCCCTCGCCTCCGAGGGCCGGGCCGCCGAGTACCTCGCCCGGCGGCTCGCCTCGCCACTCGCCCGGGACGCCGCATGAGCACGCTCCGCGCAGACGCGCTGGTGGCGGCGATGGCCGCCGAGCTCCGCGACGGCGACGTGGTCGCCACCGGGGTGGCCTCCTCCCTCGCCGTGCTGGCCATCGCCGTGGCCCGCGCCACCCACGCCCCACGGCTCACCTACCTGGCCTGCGTCGGGGCAGTGGAGCCTGAGGTGCAGCGGATTCACGCGTCCTCGGAGGACCTGGCCTACCTCGGCGGCCGCCGCGGCGAGCTGTCCATCCCCGACCTCTTCGACCACGCCCGGCGCGGCCGCATCGACACCATCTTCTTCGGCGCCGCCGAGGTGGACGCGGCCGGCCGCTCGAACATGAGCGCCACCGGCTCGCTCGAGCGGCCGGTGGTCAAGCTCCCCGGGGTCGCCGGCGCGGCCGCCCTCCGCCGCTGGGTCCGGCGGCCGGTCCTGGTCATGCCCAGGCAGACCCGGCGCAACCTGGTGAACCGCGTCCAGGTGGCCTCCACCGTCGACGCGCGCCCCACGCCGCTCCTCACCGACCTGGGGCGGTTCGAGGTGGGCGGAGCGGGCGCGGTTCTGCGCAGCCACCGGCCGTGGACGACGGTGGCCGAGGTCACCGAGCGGACGGGATTCGCCTTCACCGTGGCCGAGGACGTGGCGACCGACGCGGCGCCGGCCGAGGCCACCCTGGAGGCCATCCGGGCGCTCGACCCGGACAATCTCCGCGAACGACTGGTGGGCTGACCCGGGGGGAGCCGCGGGCCTTCGGGAAGGAGAGTGGCATGGAAGCGGTGGTGCTGAGGGCCTTCGGAGAGTCGGACAACCTCCGCCTGGAGTCCGTTCCCGAGCCGTCCTGCGGCCCGGGCGAGGTCCTGCTCCGCGTCCGCGCCTGCGGCGTCTGCTACCACGACGTCATCAATCGCCGCGGGCACCTTCCCCGCACCAGCGTCCCGGCCATCCTCGGCCACGAGGTGGCCGGGGAAGTGGTGGCGGTGGGTCCGGGGGTGACCGGCTGGCGGGTCGGCGACCGGGCGGCGACGCTCCAGCGCCTTTCCTGTGGCCTGTGCCACACCTGCCGCTCCGGCCGCCCCACGCTGTGCAAGCGCGACGCCCGGTTCTTCGGCGAGGAGATTCCCGGCGGCTACGCCTCGCTGATGGCCGCCCCGGTGGCCGGGCTGGGACGCGTTCCCGTGGGCCTCCCCTGGGAGGCGGCGGCCACCGCCTGCTGCACCACCGGCACGGCGGTGCACGTGGTGCGGAGCCGCGGGCGGGTCCGGCTGGGCGAGACGGTCCTCGTCACCGGGGCCAGCGGCGGCGTGGGGCTCTCGGCGGTGCAGCTGGCGCGGCTCGACGGTGCCCGGGTCATCGCCGTGACCTCCAGCCCCTCCAAGGTCGAGGCGCTGGAGGCGGCCGGCGCCCACGAGGTCATCGTCTCGCCCGGGCTCGACTTCGCCGCCGAGGCGCGGCGCCGGACCGGCGGCGACGGCGTCCAGGTCGTCCTGGAGATCGTCGGCAGCGCCACTTTCGCCCAGTCACTCCGGGCGGTGGCGCCCGGGGGGCGGGTGGTGGTGGTGGGCAACCTCGTCACCCGCGACGTGGCGGTCAACCCCGGTCTGGTCATCGTCAAGGAGCTGGAGATCATCGGCGCCTTTGCCACCGACCAGGTGGAGCTCGAGCAGGCGCTCCAGCTCACCGCCTCGCGCGTCATCCGTCCCTTCATTTCCGAGGCCCTCCCCCTGGCCGACGCTGCCGTGGCGCACGCGCGCCTCGAGCAGCGTGGGGTCGCGGGCCGCATCGTGCTCGTTCCGCGAGCAGCAGCATGAGAGTGAGGAGCTCTGACACCATGAAGCAACAGGTTGGAATCGAGGCCATCACCGTTGCCGTTCCGCGCCGCTACGTCGACCTGGGCGACCTGGCCCGTGCCCGGGGCGTGGACCCGGCCAAGTTCACGCACGGACTGGGTGGAGTGGAGATGGCCGTCGCCGAGCCGGGCGAGGACACCGCCGCCCTGGCCGCCACCGCGGCGGCCCAGCTCCTCCGCTCCCGACGCGTCGACCCGGCGCGGATCGGGATGCTGGTGGTGGGAACGGAGACCGGCGTCGACCACTCCAAGGCGGTCGCCTCCTACGTGCAGGGGATGCTCCAGCTCCCCCGGACGATGCGCACCTTCGACTGCCAGCACGCCTGCTACGGGGGGACGGCGGCGCTCAACGCCGTCGCCGAGTGGATCGCCTCCGGCGCTGGCGCCGGCCGGGTGGGAGTCGTCATCTGCTCCGACATCGCCCGCTACGGGCTGAACACCGCCGGCGAGCCGACGCAGGGGGCGGGGGCGGTGGCCATGCTCGTCTCCGAATCGCCGGAGCTGCTGGCGCTCGACCTGGGGGTGAGCGGGACGTTCAGCATGGACGTGCACGACTTCTGGCGGCCGCTCGGCCGGCGGGAGGCGGTGGTGGACGGGCACTACTCCATCCAGTGCTACCTGGAGGCGGTCTCCGGCAGCTACCGCGCCTGGCGGGCGCGAGCGCTGGGGCGGGACATCATCCGAGCCGGCGGGCTCCCCTCGGAGCAGCTGGCGCGCATCGCCTACCACGTTCCCTTCTGCAAGATGGCCAAGAAGGCCCACGCCCAGCTGCGGCGGTGCGACCTCGAGGACCGCGCCGGCCGAGCGCTGGACGCGGCGGCGGAGGCCGAGGAGGCGCCGCGCGCGGCGGCGAGCTTCGAGGCCCAGGTCGCCCCGTCGCTCGGACTGTCGGCGCGGGTGGGCAACGTTTACACCGGGTCGCTCTACCTCAGCCTGGCCAGCCTCCTGCACCGGGAGGCCGCCGCGCTGGCCGGGAAGCGCATCGGTCTGTTCAGCTATGGGAGCGGTTGCGTGAGCGAGTTCTTCTCCGGCGTGGTCGGCCCCCGCGCCTCGGAGACCATCGCCACCGCCGGGCTGGACCGCGTGCTGTCCGAGCGGCAGCGCATCGGCATCGAGGAGTACGAGCGCATCCTCACCGCCCCGCCGGACCGGCCCCTGGGCGGCCGCCCCCCGGCGGGCGGGTTCTGCTATGCGGGGACGGAGGAGTTCCGCCGCACCTACGTCGCGGGGTGACCCGAGGGGATGACCGCAGCCGGCAGTGCCGACAGGAACGATGCACTCCTCGCTGCGGCCGCCCTCTTCCTGGCGCTGGCCACGGTCTGGGCTCGGCCCGAGCCTCCCCTCTTCCTGGGCGGTGACACCGCCGCCTACGCCCGGGTGGCGCGCGAGGCGGCCGAGCGGCCGCTGAGCCGCATCGCCGAGCAGACGCTCGGGGGAGCGCCGTTCTACGAGCATCCGCCGCTGGCCTTCTCGCTGGAGGGCCTCTGGCTCCGCGCCCTCGGCCCCACCGCGGCCTCGGTGAGGAGCTTCGCCAGGGTCCTGGCCAGCCTCCTGGTCCTGCTCGTCTTCGGAGTGGCGCGGACGATGGCCGGGCCCCGGGCCGGCGCCCTGAGCGTGCTCGCCCTCCCCGTCCTGCCCGGCTTCCTCTTCGAGTCGCAGAACGCGATGCTCGAGCTGCCGCTCGCGGTGACCCTCGCCCTGGCCGTGTCCGGCGCCATCCGCCTCGTCCGGGACCCCGTCGGCGGCAGCCTGCTCTTCGCCGCCGGTTTCGCGGGAGCGGCGCTGACCAAGGGGCCTCCGGCCGCGGCGGCCTTTCTCTTCCTCGGCTGGTCGGCCGTCCGCCTTCGTGCGCCGCGGCGGCGCGTGCTGGCGGCCGGCTGCCTCGCCCTGGCCTCGCTCCTCGTCGCCGTGGCGTGCTTCGAGGCGGCGCGGCGGGCCGAGGGCCTGGAGCCCTTCTTCCCGGCCTACCTCCGCGCCCAGGTGCTGCCCGCCTTCCAGAGCCACTGGAGGGCCGACATCGCGCCCTTCTTCTTCGTCCGACCCCTCACCCGCTGGTATCTCCCCGGGCTCCTCGCCCTTCCGGTGGCGGCGCTCCTCCTGGTGAGGCGGGTGGACGGCGACGCCAACCGGCGGCTCATCGAGCTCGGGCTGGTCTGCGCGCTGGTCATCGTCGTCGGCTTCCTGCTCCCGCCCAAGCGAGCGGCCTGGTACTTCCATCCGGCGGTGTTCGGCTTCGCCTGGCTCATCGGCGGGAGCGCGGCCACCGTCCCGCGGACCCGGGCCGACCTCGGGCTGGCCGGAGCGGCGGCGGTGGTGGGACTCGTCTTCGTCCTCGGATTGTCCGACCGGTTCACCTTCGGCCGGCGCCGCGTGCGCGGAGAGCTGGTGGCCATTCACGAGCTCCCGCCACCCTGGTTCCCCCCGGGCACTTCCCGGACGGTCGCCCACTGTGGCCAGCTCGGCGACTGGCACGCCGACAACACGTTCCAGTTCCTGTGGAGAGCGCATGCCGTTCCCTGCGGCGAGCCGGCCAGCCTGGTCTTCGACGGCCAGGAGCTGAGGCCGCGCGCCCCGGAGTCGAGGTAGGGTAGCGACCCACGATGCCCACCCAGCCCCAGCCGCCGAAGCGACATCCCGCCCTGGAAGGAGCCACCGCCACTGTCCCGGAGCGTGTCCCGGTCCGGACCCGCGAGGGGCGCATCACCCTGTCCGCCTGGCGGATGAACGTCACCTCCCCGAGCGGCCCAGGCGCCATCGTGCTCGTGGAGACCAATGTCGGGGCGGTGTTTCGCGGGGAGGGGCTGTTCCTCGGCTGGAACCAGGACGACCTGGGCACCGCCTACCGCGCGCTCATCCCCAAGCCGGCCGCGGACGAGCCCTCCATGGACGGCCCGCAGCTCGGCTGAGCGCTCACACGCCGGCCAGGCCCGGCTCGATGCGGGTGAAGCCCTGCTCGGCGGCCCAGAGGTCGAGCCCGACCGAGACCAGGTCGTCGACCTCGGGAACGGCGTGGCCGTCCACCGTCAGGTCGATGGACTTCACGTAACGGCGGCACGTCTCGCAGGCCTCGATGCGCGCCGCCGGGTAGCGATCGGTGCTGAAGGAGGGGAGGCGGTCCGGGTTCTCCTCGCCGCAGGACGGGCAGTGAATGCGATTCACCACCCACTCGCTCCCGCACAGGGCGCAGAGGAGGACGCGCTGGGCGCCGTGGCTGGTGGGAAGGGAGCGCCGGGCGGCCACCCAGGGCTGACCGCCGCAGTGAGGGCACACCCGGTCGGTCCTCGGGCGGTCGACCGGGACCCGGTTCCGGACCAGGACCTCCACGTACGGTCTGAGGGCGGCGCGGCTGAGGAAGTCCTCGCGCTCGTCGCGGCTCCCGTTCCAGTGGACGGTGAGCCGGGCGACCGCCACCTCCGGTGGCTCGTCGACCCGGCCCCGGGCCACCGCCGCCAGCGCGGCCGGCGCCGTCTCGGCGGCGTACCGGTGCACGGCGCGGAGCGGGTCCACCAGGCGGCCGGCGTCGGCCTCCAGCCGGCCGGAGAAGGGCTCCTCGGCATGCATCGCCTGGAGCCGCGCCGCCAGCTGCCCCTGGACCCGGTAGAGCCCGGCGGTGAAGCGCAGCGGCTCGGCGGCGGCTTCGGCCTCGCCGGCCAGGAGGCCCGCCCGCTGGGCTGCCTTCTCGAAGGCGAGGGAGACGGGGGAGCTACTTGCGCTGGTCACCCGTCACGTCGCGATACCAGCGGGGGTGGTGCAGCCTGGCCCACGCCTTGCTCACCGTGCCGTCGATCATCGACTCGAACGTCCCGGGCTCGACGATGGCCAGGTAGACGTGGCCGATGATCATCAGGAAGAAGGCGATGAAGGCTGCATCGTGGAGGACCCAGGCGATCTCCCGGAGCGGCTGGGAGAGGTCGCTCGGGAACCAGAGGACGAGCCCGGAGAGGAACAGCGCCAGCCCGCCGAGCAGAGCGAACCAGAAGAGCGCCTTCTGGCCTCCGTTGTACTTCCCCGTGTCCGGATCGGTGGCCTCGAAGCGCAGATACTTGGCGAAGTAGCCCGGGCTCAGCCATTCCCGGTCCTTGGCCGTCATGCTCATCTGGCTCCACCAGCTGGCCGCCATCCAGAGGAGCCCCGCCGAGAAGACCACCCCGAGGAAGGGATGGAGCCAGCGGCAGACCTGGAGGCCCCCGAAGAGGTAGGCCATCCAGCCGAAGATGGGCGTCCAGATGGGAAGGCCGGTGAGCAGGCTGAGGATGAAGCTCCCCCCCACCAGCCAGTGCATGACCCGCGAGGCGTAGGTGTGCCGGACGATGCGTTCCCCGACGAGCACGTCCTCGGTGGTGCGGGCCACGGCGATGGCCGGGTCGGCGTGTCCGACGTTGGGCGGCGTGACGACCTGGGCCATGGTCAGACCCCTCCTGCCGGCGGCGCGGCGTGCGGCCGCTTCGGACCGACCTTCATGAAGTGGCCGAAGAGCCCGACGATGGTGGCGCCGATGGCCAGGAGGCCGAGCGGCTTGAGGATGCGCTTGCTCACCGTCACCGCCACCGGGATGTGCGGGTCGCGCGGGAGCCCGTACAGCTCCGGCTTGTCACCATGGGCGAGCACCGTCACCACGCCGGTGCCGCCCACCCCCGGCGGGTCGTAGAGGGCGGCGTTGGCGTAGCCGGTTGCCTGGAGCTGCTTCACCCGGGCCACGCCCAGCGTGACCATGTCCTCCTTGGTCCCGAAGTGGAGGCAGCCGGTGGGGCAGGACTTGACGCAGGCCGGCTCGAGGCCGCTCTCCACCCGATCCACGCACAGGGTGCACTTGGCCATCTTGCCGGTCCCGGCGTGGAAGCGCGGGACGTCGAAGGGACAACCGGTCTCGCACAGACCGCAGCCGATGCAGTTCTCCGGGTTCACGTCGACGATGCCGTTGGCGTACTGGACGATGGCCCCCGGCGCCGGGCAGGCCTTGAGGCAGCCGGGATCCGCGCAGTGCATGCACTGGTCCTTGCGCATCAGCCAGGCCAGGCCGCCCTCGAACTCCTGCTCGTTGAAGCGGATGAGGTTCCAGAACTCGGCATTGAGCGTGGGCAGCGTCTGGTAGCTGCCGGTCTGGACGGTGGGGATCGTCTTGAGGTCGTTCCACTCCTTGCACGCCACCTCGCACGCCTTGCAGCCGATGCAGGTGGTGGTGTCGATGTACTTCGACACCTTGGGGAGCTGGCGGATGCCGGTCTCCTGGCCCCGGAGGGAGGCGGAGGACTGGAGGATCTCGAGGCCTTGGATGGGCATGGTCGTCCTCCGTCAGGCCTTCGAGGCGACCCGTTCCGGGCTGCCCTGCGGTGGGGGTTTGCCGTCGCCGGCCTTCTCCAGCTTGACCTGGAAGACCTTGAACTCCGGCGTCCAGACGTTGGGGTCGAAGACCGACGGGGTGAGGATGTTGGCCAGCGGGCCCCGGTGCTGGGGGGCGGCGGCGAATCCCCAGTGGATGGGCATGCCGATGTGCCAAACTTGCTGCCCGTTGATCTTCTGCTTGAACAGCCGCTTGGTGACCATCGCCGGACCCTCGACGGAGCCGCGTGCCGAGGTGACTCGGACCCACTCGCCGTTGGCGATGCCCTTCTCCTTGGCCAGCTCCTCGGGGATCTCGAAGAAGACACCCGGCTGGACCTCGTTCAGGGCGCCGTTCACTTGGTGCTGGGTCCAGTAGTGGAAGTGCTCCGTGAGCCGATAGGTGGTGCAGACGATCGGGAACTCCGCCGCTTTGCCGAGCGGGTCGAGGTTGGTGGTCATCTTTCCGGCCACCGGGCTCGAACTCACCTTGGCATGCAGGACATTGGGCACCGGTGCCTCCACGGCCTCATAGTGCTCGGGGAAGGGGCCGTCGTTGAGGACCGGGGCGTAGAGACGCCCGACGCCCTCGGGGAGCATGATGAAGGCTCCGTAAGTGCCGGGCGGGGCGTCCGGTTTCATGTCCGGGACGTCGCTTCCCACCCACTTCTCGCCGTTCCACCGGATGCCCACCCGGGTCGCATCCCAGGGGTTGCCGCTGGCGTCGGCCGAGGCGCGGTTGTACATGACGCGGCGGTTGGCCGGCCAGCTGAACCCCCACTGGGGGTAGACCCCGAGCCCGTTGGGATCGGCGGTGCTCCGCCGCTGGGTCATGTTGCCGGCCTCCGTGAAGCAGCCGGTGTAGAGCCAGTTCCCGCACATCGTCGAGCCGTCGTCCCGGAGCTGGCCGAAGCTGTCCAGCTGCTGCCCGGCGGCCTTGATCAGCTTCGGCGGCTCCTTGGACTTGGGGTCCTTCGGGGGCTCGAGCAGGTCCTCCAGGGCCTTGCCGTTGATCTCTTTCAGCACCTCGGAGAGGTCGGGGTTGGCCGGGTTGGTGTACGTCCAGGCCACGCTCGCCACGGCCTCGGGCAGCGCGCCGCCCTCCTTGGCATAGAGCGCGCGCACGGCGAGGAAGATACGCGCCAGGATCTCCTGGTCCCCCTTGGCCTGGCCGGGCGGGTCGAGCGCCTTCCACTTCCATTGCACCCAGCGCGCCGAGTTGGTGAACGTCCCGTCCTTCTCGGCGAAGTCCGCCGCCGGGAGGAGGAAGACCTCGGTCTGGATCTGCGAGGCATCCGGCGTGCCCAGGTCCTTGGGGGCCTTCCAGAAGATGGAGGTTTCGGTCTGGACGTTCTCCACCACCACCAGCCACTTCAGCTTCGCCAGCGCGGCGATCATCTTCGGGGAGTTCGGGCCGGTGCCCACCGGATTCATCCCGAAGCTGATCAGCCCTTCCGGACCCGGCTCCTTGCCCCCGGCCCGCGTCGAGGAGCCGCGGAGCATGTCGTCGAACATGTACATCCAGGAGTAGTTGCCGTCGATCTTCGGCACCCAGGCGTACCCGAAGTCGTTGTCCTTGCTGGCCGCCTTCCCGTAGATGGCCTTCAGCCAGGAGACCATGAACTTCGGGTAGTTCTGCCAGTAGTTCATCGACGCCCAAGACACGCTGTTGAGCGTGGTGGGCGTGTTCGCTGCCAGGTATGCACTCAGCGTCTGGAGGTTGGCAGCCGGCGTCTTGAGGTAGCCGGCGAGGATCTCGGTATTCCCGCCCTGGTCGGTGGCGCCCTGGATGTTGGAGTGCCCGCGGAGCGCGTTCACCCCGCCTCCGGCGCGGCCGACGTTTCCGAGCAGGAGCTGGAGGATGGCCGCGGTCCGGATGATCTGCACGCCGGTGGAGTGCTGCGTCCAGCCGAGGGCGTACATGATCGTCCCGGCCTTGGCCGCCGTTCCGGTGGAGGTGACCACCTCGGCCACCTTGAGGAACTGGTCCTTCGGCGTTCCGCAGATGCGCTCCACCATCTCCGGTGTGTAGCGATCGACGTGCCTCCTGAGGAGCTGGAAGACGCACCGCGGATGCTCCAGCGTCGCGTCAACCTCGTACCCGTTGGTCTTCGGGTCGGCCTCGTATGCCCAGGCCGCCTTGTCGTAGCTCTTCTTCGCCTCGTCCCAC
Source organism: Myxococcaceae bacterium (assembly GCA_035622755.1). Lineage (GTDB taxonomy): Bacteria > Myxococcota > Myxococcia > Myxococcales > Myxococcaceae > JADGRA01. Next base: position 311 of record DASPUU010000214.1, on the reverse strand, counting down.
CCGCTGAAGAGGCCGTCGGTGAAGGCGTACTTGTCGCTGATGACGTAGGCGGCGTTGGTGTGAGCCTTGACGTAGTCCTCGTGGTAGCGCTTCTTGTCCAGCGCGTAGCGGATGACGCCGCTCAGGAAGGCGACGTCGGTGCCCGGCCTGATCTGGGCATAGAGGTCAGAGACCGCCGCCGTGCGCGTGAAGCGCGGATCGACGGCCACCAGTTTCGCCCCTCGCGCCTTCTTCGCCTCCAGCGCCCACTTGAATCCGCAGGGATGGTTCTCCGCCGGGTTCCCACCCATGCAGAGGACGACATCGGCATT
>DASPUU010000213.1:0-48038 GCA_035622755.1 Myxococcaceae bacterium | reverse complement strand
GTGCCAGAGGTTTGCCGGGGGGGGCCCCGGGGTGAGGTGCCAGAGGTTTTCCGGGGGTTTTCCGGGGGGGGCCAGATGACTCCCGGATGCTTCCCGGGGATTTCCGGGGCTGTCCGGAGGCCGGTGGCCCCTGAGCATCAGTCGCGCACGGCGCGCGCCCAGTCCGCGTAGGTGGCCGTGATGCGACTTGAGCGGAGGGTCTTGGTCTGCAGCTCGATGCGGTAGCGAGTTACCCCGGGTTCCACCTGCCGGCCATCGGGATCCGTGGGAAGGCTCATCCGGAGGCCCTCGGCGACGGTCGAGGTGCGGAGCCGGACCTCGAGCGAGAAGTCGGCCACGGCCGGACCGCCGACGAGGGCCTCGTCCAGGACCCGGCCCTCCGCCCCGGGCAGGGAGAGTCCGAGCAGCCGCGCGACGGTGGGGGCGACATCCACGTTCCCGCTCGGGAGCGTGTCGTGGAACCCCTTCCGGAAGTGAGGCCCGGCCACGACCAGGGTGTTGTGCACGTCCACCGGGCTCGAGCCTCCGTGCATGCCGCGCTTGGCGAGGCTCGAGAATTCGATCCCCGGCATCCCCTGCACCTCGGCCGAGGCGTTGAAGGAGAAGGAGACGATGATGTCCGGCGCGCGCTCGCCGGAACCCGTCTCCGCCCGGAGGACGTCGAGCGGGAGGGTGCCGGAGAGGTCGCCGTAGCGCCGGGCGACGAAGACCGGGCCGTACTCCTCCCGCGACTGGAGGAACCGGACCAAGGTGCGGACCACGTCAGGGTCCCGGCTGGGGACGTGAAGGAAGTCGCTTCCGCCGTTCGCCACCACCACCACGTCCCTGGGCCCGAGGACGGAAGGCACCCTGGGCACGAGCGAGGTCCCCGGCCGGCCTCCGCAGTCGAGGCCCGGGTAGAGCCGCGCGCCCGAGGCGAGGATGCCGGAGAGCACCGGGGCGTCGAGGCATCCCAGGCCATCGACGGCCCGGAGCCCGAGGTGGGCGCGGTTGATGAGGTCGGCGGTGCGCACCTGACCGGAGACGGAATAGCCGTGCGGATCGGCGGGGCCCACGCCGCCGTCGACGATGGCCCTCAAGGGGAACAGGTCCACCGGGCCGGAGACCGACGAGTGACCGTGGTCGGAGACGACGAACAGGTCGGTCGTCGCGGCGAGCCCGAGCCGGTCGAGCGCCGACCGGAGCTGTCCGAGGAGCGCGTCCTGGGCGCGGAGGGCGTCCCGCGAGGCGGACGTTCCCGGTCCATAGTCGTGCTCGGTGGTGTCCGGATTGCGCAGCCAGACGACCGCCAGGCGGGGCCGGCGACGGGCAAGCACGGTCTCGGTGAAGGCCGACATCAAGTAGGCGTTGTCCTCCCGGGCGGGCGAGGTGAGTCCGCGGGTCGGGTCGGACGTCACGCCGTCGGCCAGGAAGACCACCGGACCGGGGCGCGTCGGATCCTCCCGGCCGGCATCGATGTCCGCGCCCGGATATGCGGCCAGGGTCGAGCGCGGGACGGGGAAGCCGGCGTCCTGGAGCTCGTCCAAGAGAGCGCGCGGCCAGACCAGCCGCTCCTCGAGGATGAAGCCGCCGCGGTGCCGGTCCTGGAGGTAGGAAGCGCCGACCTTGCCCACTGTCGCCGTCAGGAGGCCCGCGTCCTGGGCCACCTCGAAGAGCGTGCCCACCAGCAGCAGCTGGCCTCCGTAGAAGCGGTCGAGCGCGTCGACCACGCCATGGTCCTCGGTGAAGACCGGCTGGTGCAGGTCGACCCGCGCGCCCTGGGCGCTGACGCCGGCATCGCTTGGGCCATCCACCCAGACGTAGTTGCCGTAGAAGCCGGTCCGTCCGGGGTAGCTGCCGGTGGCGAAGGCCGCGGCATTGATCATGGTGAAGGTGGGGAAGGCCGCGTGCTGGTCCTCGAAGAGCACACCCTCGTCGCGGAGCCGGACCAGGTTCGGCGTGTCGTCGCCGCTCATGCTGTCGGGGCGGAGGCCGTCCCAGACGAAGAGGATGACCCGGGTCTCGGCAGGTGCGGGCGGTGGCGCCCCGCCCCAGCGCGGCCCGGTCGTGCAGCCGATGGCGATGAGGAGCCAGAAGAGGAGCGACCGGACGCGGATCCGCATCGGGGTCGGTCGCTTAGCACAGTCATCGCGGGGCCGGCTGGGCCGCCCTTCCAGCTGGAGCGAGGCGTGCGAGCCACGTCGAGTACCGGACGAGAACCTCCTCGAGCGTCCGGAGCTCGTGCACCAGGCGCTGGGCGAGGACGACGAATTCCTCCAGCTCGGCGGCGACGGGGCCCGCGGAGAGCGAGCGCAGCCTCTCCAGAAGAGGAGCCAGCGGCGGCGAGCTGTCCAGACGCCCCCGGTCGAGGCAGTCGGCGTGGCGCTCCAGCCGAAGCGCGATGGCCTCCTCGAGCGCCAGGACCGCGCCGGCGACGGCGATGTCCAGAGCCGAGAAGTCGAGCGACATCCGGGCGCGCGCCGCGGAGAGCAGCGCCTGGAAGGAATCCTGGAGGTGACGGGTGAGGAGAAAGAGCGTCCCCCGGTCCACCGCCGCGGCCGGCGAGCGCCCGAACGGCTCGAAGCGGGCCTCGTCCTGGCGCGCCAGGGCCCGGGCCAGACCCCGGTGGATGTCGAAGATCTGCCCCTGTGCGCCGACGCTGTCCCCTCGCGAGATGAGGCGCTCCAGCCGCGCCAGACCCCGGACGATGCGCGACATCCCCGTGGGCGACCCGGCATAGATCGGCCACAGCCCGAGGTTGAAGGCGGCGAAGACCACGTTGCCGAGGAGGATGCCGAGGATGCGATCGGCCCCGGGGCTGAGATTCCCGGTCGGGCCGAGGACGGGGAGCAGCACCAGAATCGCGGCCATCGCCATCTGGAGTGATGCGCCCGAGGTGATGCCACCGCCGTAGCAGAGCCAGGCCACGCCCAGGAAGAGCGGGAAGACCAGGACCATGAGCGAGGCGACGCTGGTCATGTTGGGCATGACCAGCACCACGAGCAGCGCCCAGCCAGCCCCGAGCAGCACCCCGGCCACCTGGACGACGGCGCGCTGGAGGCTCGCCCCCACCGTCCCCTGGGCGAGGAGGAGCACGGCGAACACGCAGGCGCCGATCCCCGGCCAGTGGGCCGCGTTGTAGAGGAGCCCGCACACCGTGGCCGTCAGCGCGGCCTTGAGGGCGACATGGACCTCCTCGGTGTTGCTCGGGCTGAAACCCGGCCCGATCACCGAGCGCCGGGGCTCCGCGCCCGGGAGAGGCAGGCTGGAGGCCGCTCCGGACGCAGGACGGGAGAGGAAGCCGAGCATCTCCTCGATGCCGCCGAGTCCCTGCTCGAGCTGATCGAGCGCCGCGTGCAGCTCGATGCTCGAACCGTCGCCATGGGCGGCCGAGGCCGGGCTCGCGGTCGGCTCGATGGCCCGGCGCTCGACCAGCGCCTGCCGGACGGAGGCCGCGCGGCCACGGGCGGCATGGAGCCGCTGGACCAGCGCCGGGCCGACGGCGGCCGCCACCTCCCGACGGGCGAGCACCTTTTCCAGATCCAGGGCGCCCCGGAGGGCGACCTGGCACTCGGTGATCACCTTGAGCTGCTCGGTGTGCCGGCGGCGGAGCCCGGGGCTATCGGACTCGACGTTTTCCAGGAGCTGGAGCTGGTGGGCGATGCCGGCGGTCGCCACCAGCCTGCGCTGCCGGAGAGCGGAGGGCCGGGTCCCTCCCAGGGCCCGGTCGAGCACGTCTTCCACCAGCCGGAGCGGTCGGGCGAGATCCGCCAGGAGCAGGTCCTCCGGGTCCCGGCGCCACACCACGGCCGGGATGAGCGTGCCCACCGCGACGCCGAGGGCAATCATCGCCAGGCGCTGCACCGCGGTCTCGAGCACTCGCTCCGGGGCGTCGACGTACTCCGGGACGGCGAGCAGGAAGCACACGGCGATGAGCGACACGGCAAAGGGGATGCGCGTCGTCCGGCTGGCGAACACCACCAGGCCGAGGACCACCCCCTGGAGCGGGAAGAGCACCCAGGGCTTGTCGGCGAACGCCCCGAGCGAGACGAGCACCAGGAGGCTCCCGGCGACGACCCCGAGCAGCCGCCAGCCGGCTCTCCACGGGCTGACCCAGGTGTCTCCGCCCGCGACCAGGAAGAGGATGACCACCAGGTAGTCCCCGTTGGGAACGTGCAGGGCCATCACGCCCCCGGTGGCGAGCGTGGCCACCAGCGCCAGGCGCAGGCTGGCGCGCCAGCGCTCGGGCGACGGGCCGAGCTCGCGGAGGAGGAGGCCGAGCGGGCCGGGGTCCGGACTCGTCGCTCCCGTCACCGGCCGACCCGCCCCCCGGGCGCGGCGACCTCGGGCCCGCCGACGATGGTCACCACCGCGGACATCCCCATCCGGTAGGGGTAGCCCGGCTCGGGAGGATCGAGCCGCACCCGGACGGGGATGCGCTGGGCGAAGCGCACCCAGTTCAGGGTGGGCCGCACCTCGGGCAGGACGCCCACCGTCCGGTCGTCGGAGGGACGCACTGCCCACCCGATGCCCTGGACGGTGCCGTGGAAACGGCGGGCCGGATACCCGATGAGCGAGACCTCGGCTGCCATCCCCGGTCGGATGGAGGCCAGGTACGACTCCTCGAAGTTGGCCAGCACGTACCAGGCGCGGGTGTCGACCAGGGCGAGCACCGGCTCTCCGACGCGGGCGTACTCCCCGCGCGAGATGTTCAGGTTGGTGACCCGCGCCGGGAAGGGCGCCCGGACCTGGCAGTAGCCGACGTCGAGCTCGGCGGCCCTCACCGCGGCCTCGGCCGCGGCGATGTGGGCGTTCACCTCGCCGAACTGCGCGAGGAGCGCCCGCTGCCGCGCCTCGTCGGCCCGCGCCCGCTCCAGGGCGGCGCCCGAGGCGAGCGCCTTCACCCGCGCCTCCTCGAAGCGGTCCTGGGTGACGAACTGGTCGGCGGTGAGGCCCTGGAGGCGCTTCAGGTGGTCGGAGGCGAAGGCGGCCTCCGGAGCGAGACGCCGGAGCTCGGCCTCGGCCGAGGCCACGGCGCGCTCCAGCCCCTCGACCTCGCTCCGGGCGAGCAGGAGCTGGGCGCGGGCTCGCTGGAGCTCGACCTCGAACGGCCGCGGGTCGATGGTGAAGAGGAGATCTCCCTCGGCGACCTCCTGGTTGTCGACCACGGACAGCTCGACGATCGGCCCGCTCACGTGCGGGGCGATGCCGACGATGTTGGCCCGGACCAGGGCGTCGTCGGTGCGCGGCCGGCGGTAGCCGTTGCGGCTGATCCACACCACCAGGAGCACCGCCCCGAGGACGATGGCCACGCCCAGGGCCCGGCCGGTGGGCCTGCGCCAGGCTGGCTCCTGTGGCATCTCCACCATGCGCGCCTCTAACCCCGGAAGAGGACCATCCAGGCCAGGCAGGAGAGGAGCACCACCAGGCACGGGTAGACCAGCACCAGCGGTCCGAGGTGGCCCTCCAGGCCGGTCCGAGCGAAGAGCCAGCGAAGCAGTCCAGCGAAGAGCAGCCCGAGGGCGAGGCAGACCACCCACGAGGGGAGCACCGAGCCCCAGACGTTGAGCGTCGGGGCGCAGCCCGGGAGCGCGGCGAGCAGCAGCGGGGCCAGCCGGAGGATTCCGGCGCGCCTTCCGCCGGTCACGGCACCCCTCCGGTTCCCATGGCGAAGGCCAGCGCCGCCGAGGCGGAGAGCAGCTCCGCCCGGCTCTCGATGACCGTGCTCCGCCCGCGCGCCAGCTCGCGCTCCGCCGCCAGGAGGTCGAGGATGGTCCCCAGGCCGGCCCGGTAGGTGGTCGAGGCCGAGTCGTACGCTTCCTGGGAGGCGGCCAGCAGGGCGGCGGCATAGTCGTACTGCAGGCGGGCCGCCTTCACGTCGGCGTACGCCTTCCACACCGCGCGGAGAGCGCGGAGCTGGAGCGCGTCGAGCGAGGCGCGGGCCTCGCCGCGAAGCGCCTCTGCCTCGCGCTCGCGGTTCTTGCGCTCGAACCCGTCGAAGAGCTTCCAGGAGAAGGTGAGCAGCCCGCCGTAGAGCGGCTCGGTGTAGTGGAAGGGGCCGGTCTGGGTGCTCTGGGTCTCGGCGAGAAAGCTGCCGGTGGTCAGCCCCAGGGACCCGCCCAGGGAAAGGCTGGGCCAGAAGTCGGCGCTCGCCCGGCGGACCTCGGCCTCGCGTCCCCGGAGCTGGGCCAGGAGCGCCGCCAGGTCCGGCCTTTGGACCAGGGCCCGGTCCATCGCCTGCTCCACCGAACCCTCGAGCGAGCCGGGGAGCGGCAGACCGCCCAGCTCGACGACGGTGAGCTGCGCGGCCGGCGAGATGCCGAGCGCCTCGGCCAGGGTGGACCAGGCGTCGTCCACCCGCCGCCGGGCGGCCTGGACGTCGTACTCCGCCCGGGCGCGCAGCTCGCGGGCGAGCAGGACCTCGGTTCGGGTGGCCAGCCCGTGGACCAGGCGCACCTCGGCGTCGCGCTGGACGGAGACCGCGCTCTTCAGTGTGGCCTGCGACGCCTCCACCTCGGCGCGGGCGGCGTCGTAGGCGAAGAAGGCACGCTCCACGGCATAGGTGATCTCCTGGTGCCGGCGGTTGAACTCGAGGTTCGCCTCGAGCAGCTGCTCCAGCGCGGCGTCCGAGGTGGCCGAGCGCCGGCCGAAGTCGAGCAGCGTCCAGGTGAGGAAGAGCTGGGGGGTGACGGCCCAGCCGCGGGTGTAGACCGGGCCGGCGGGCGAGCGGGCCTCGGTGCGCGTGTAGCCGCCCGAGGCGAGCACCACCAGGGCCGGATAGTAGGCCGCCTCGGCGATGCCGAGCCGGGCCGCGGCGGCCCGGGCCTGCTCCCAGGCGATGCGGGTCTCCGGGTTCGACCTCTGGGCCAGGTCGACCAGGGCGACCAGGTCGTAGGTCCGGTCCAGCTCGGGGGCTCCCAGGCTCGGCGGAGGGGGGGCGCCGGCGTCGGGCGGCCCGTCCCAGGGCCGCGCGGCGGAGGGAGGCGCCTGGGGAAGCGGATCCACCGCAGCGCAGCCGGTGCCGACGAGCGAGATGACCAAGGAGATTCGTACGGCGCTCAAGCGGACCCCTCCGCCCCGAAGCGTTGGCTCCCCCCTCAGCGACCGGGTCTGCCCAGTGCCTCGGACAGCTCGGCGTACAGATGGATGGCGCTCTTCACCGCCTTGTCCCAGTCGCCGAGATGAAGGCTCTCGTTCTCGGAATGGGCGTTGGTGTACGGGTCCTCGACCCCGATGAGGAGCGCCGGCACGCCGCCCAGCTCCCGGGCGAAGGGCTCGACGAAGGGGATGGATCCGCCCGACCCGATGGCCACCGGCTCCTTGCCGTAGCCCTTCCTGAGCGCGCGGAAGGCGGCCTGGAACGCGGGGTGGCCGGAGTCGGTGTACCACCAGCCCACCGCCTGGTCGGTGTGCAGATCCAGCTGCAAGCCCCAGGGGACGCTCCGCTTCAGGGCCTCGACGAGCTTGGCCTGGACGTCCAGCGGGTCGAGATCCGGGACGAGGCGGATGCCGACCCGCGCCCAGGCCGAGTCACAGATGATGTTGCGGGCATCCTTGCGCGAGCTGGCCTGGATGGCGTTGATGGCCAGCGAGGGCTGGCGCCAGTTCGTCTCCCAGGGGTGGCGGCCCTGGCCGAGGAGCTGCACCCCGTCGAGCAGGCCGGCCTGCTGACGGAAGTGAGCCTCGTCCCCGGGCAGCGCGGCGATGCTCCGCCGTTCCGCCTCGGTCAGCGGGCGGACCTTGTCCAGGATGCCCGGGATGGCGATCGACCCGTCGGCCCTGGTCAGCGAGGCGAGCATCCGGCACAGCCCGCTCACCGGATCCGGGATCGGCCCACCCCACATCCCCGAGTGCACGCTCTGCCGGAGCGCCCGCACCTCCACGTCGACGGTGACCAGCCCGCGCAGCGCGGTGGTGATGGAGGGCAGCCCGGTCTCGAAGTTGGTGGTGTCGGTGAGCACGATGGCGTCGGCGGCCAGCAGCCGAGCGTTCGCCTTGAGGAACGCGCCCAGATGCCCGGAGCCGATCTCCTCCTCGCCCTCGACCAGGATCTTGACGTTGAGCGGGAGACCCCCCGCCCGGAGCCAGGAATCGACGGCCGCGGTGTGCACCACGATGCCGGCCTTGTCGTCCGCGGCGCCGCGGCCGTAGAGGCGCCGGGAGCGGTCCGGCCCACCGGCGCGCTCCACCGGCTCGAAGGGCGGGCTGCTCCAGGCGTCCTCGTCCCCGGCCGGCTGGACGTCGTGATGGGCGTAGAGGAGCAGCGTCGGACGGCCGGGCTGGTCCAGGACCTCGCCGTACACGTAGGGGTGGGCGTCTTGGACCTCGAGCAGCTGGACGTTCTTGAGCCCCCGTGCGCGCAGGAGCCGGGCGGTTCCCTCGGCGCTGGCCCGGACCTGGCCCGGGTCGAAGCCCGGGAAGGACACCGAGGGGATGCGGACCAGCTCCTTGAGGTCGTCGAGGTAGGCGGCCTTGTGCTCGGCGAAGTGGGCCAGGGCTCGTTCGGTGGACATGGCGGGCACGGGGCATAGCGCGCTCCGCCGTGTGACTCCAGAGCCCGCTGACGCGCGGCGCCATCACCGGCGCTCGGCGTTTGGCTATGGTGCCCTCTGCCCTGCGCCTGGGATCGGTCGGATCTCGGGGCCCGGGGGGCGCCTGCGCCCTTGCAGGCGTCAACGGGGAGGACAGCCATGAACCGAAGGAACTTTCTCCGCCTGACCGGTGCGGCGGCGGTGTCGGTCGCCCTGCCGCTGCCCAGGATGAGCCGGGCGCTGGCGGCGACCGAGCCCCGCTGGCGCGTCTTCGAGGTGACCACCACCGTCGACATCCTCAGGCCGGCCGGCGTCTCTCGCGCCTGGGTCGCGCTTCCGCTCGCCGTGGACACCGACTTCCAGAAGTCGCTGGGCAACGAGTGGAGTGCTCCCGGCGGCAAGGCCTGGCTCGCCCACGACGACCACTACGGGTTGAGCCTGGTGGCGGCGGAGTGGGCGGCGGGAGCGAAGCCGGTGCTGGAAGTGAAGAGCCGGTTCACCACCCGCGACTGGTCGGTGGACCTGGCCGGCAAGCCGGGCACGCAGACGCTCGACCCGGCCGCCCGCCGGCTCTGGACCGCCCCGACCAGGCTCATCCCCACCGACGGCATCGTCTTCGCCACCTCGCATCGCATCCTGAACGGGGTGAAAGGCGGCGACATCGTCCGGGCGCGCGCCCTCTACGACTGGGTGTGCGACAACAGCTTCCGCGACCCGAAGACGAAGGGCTGCGGCCTGGGCGACATCAAGTTCATGCTCGAGACCAAGGCCATGGGCGGCAAGTGCGCGGACATCAACGCTCTCTTCGTCGGGCTGGCGCGGGCGGCCGGGATCCCGGCTCGGGACGTGTTCGGGGTGCGGGTGGCGGATTCCCAGCGCGGCTACCAGGCCCTGGGCAGGGCCGGGGACATCACCAAGGCGCAGCATTGCCGGGCCGAGTTCTGGGCGGACGGCGTCGGGTGGATCCCGGTCGACCCGGGCGACGTACGCAAGGTCATCCTCGAGGAGCCGCCCGGGAGCCTCCCGGTCGATGACCCGAAGGTGCAGGCCGCCCGCGGCTTCCTCTTCGGCGCCTGGGAGATGAACTGGCTCGCCTACAACTATGCCCACGACGTGGTGCTCCCCGGCTCGAACCATGGCCCGGTCGGCTTTCTCATGTACCCGCAGGGCGAGACCTCGGAGGGGCGGCTGGACTGCCTCGACCCGGCGCGCTTCAAGTACGCGCTGACCTCGCGCGAGCTCAGCTTCAGCTGACCGCCGGAGGGAAGAGGCAGAGGGCCACGGCCAGCCCGCCGTGGTCGAGGGGATGCACGGCCGAGGCGGGCCGCCCCATCGTCCGGACGAGCCGGTCCGGGTCCCGGGTGAGGAGAGCCGCTCGCCAGGCCCGGAACTGGCCCCCGAGCGCCCCGGCCACGGCCTGGAAGGTGCCCCCCAGGGCGGAGCGATCTCCCAGGCGCTTGCCGAAGGGAAGGTTCGCCGCCAGGAGCCCGGGAGGGACGCCGCCGGGGCCAAGAGTCCGGACGTCGGCGCGCTCGAGCCGGAGGTCCCCGAGGACGCCGGCGCGACGTGCGTTTCGCCTCGCCGTCCCCAGGGCACCGGCGTTGACGTCGCTGCCGCGAAGGGCTGCCCGGGCCGCGGGCAGCGCCTCGGCGCCGGCCCGCTCGCGCCGCGCCGCCCAGGCCCGTGGGTCGTGGCCCGCCCAGCGCTCGAAGGCGAAGGCCCGCCCGAGGCCAGGCACGAGGCGGCGCGCCCGCAGGGCCGCCTCGATGAGCACCGTGCCCGAGCCGCACATCGGGTCCCAGAGCGGCTCGTCGTCGCGCCAGCCGGCGAGGGCGAGCATCCCGGCGGCGAGCGTCTCGCGCATCGGAGCGCGGCCCACCTCCTGGCGCCACCCGCGGCGGTAGAGCGGCTCGCCGGCGGCGTCGGCTCCCAGCATGCCCCCGCCCGGCAGGAGCTGCAGCACGAGGCGGGTCCCCGCCAACCGGTCCACCCCCCGGGCCTCGTGCACCGGGCGACGCCACCGCCGGGCGAGCCACGAGCGCAGCGGCCCCGGACCCGGCGCGCCCGCGGCCCGGACGGTGGACTCGAGCCAGACCGGCTCGCCGGGCGGCGCCAGGAGCCGGAGGTCCACCCGGGCCACGGCCTCCGCCGCTCGTTCCCACCCGCCGGGCGGGAGCCTGGCCAGCTGGAGCAGCACCCGGGTCGCGGTGCGGAGCCGCAGGCACATCTCCTGGTGGAGCCCAGGCGCCGCCGTCACCTCCACCCCGCCCTGGACCCCGGCCACCCGACCCAGAGCGCGCGCCTCGTCGGCGAGGACGCGCTCGAGCCCGGACGTGGTCCCGGCGAAGCAGGTCTCCTCGGAGGGCATGCGCATCGGACGGGTGGGTCTGTTATCAGGAGCGTGGACTGGAGCCCCAGAGCGCGTTGCCCGAGCCGACCCTCACCAAGCCGAAACCCTTCGAGGTGCTGGTCACCGAAGTCGTGCCGGAGACCGCCGACGCGGTGACGCTCGTCCTTGAGCCGGACCAGCCGGTCAGCTACCGGGCCGGGCAGTTCCTGACCATCGACCCGCACCAGTTCAAGGTCCTCGCCTCGCAGGTGGCCTTCCTCGAGGACCTGAAGGGGAAGAAGGAGCTCCCCCGCTCCTACTCGGTGAGCTCGGCCCCGGGGGAACCTCTGGCCATCACCGTCAAGGAGGAGCCCTATGCCGGCAAGGGCTGCCTCCATGCGCCGCTCCTCTCGCCCCTGCTCACCTACGGCATCGCGCGAGGGACGCGGATGCGGGTGGTCGGCCTGACCGGTCCCTACACGCTCCCTCCGGACATCGAGCAGCGCGCCACCCACGTCGTCCACGTCGTCGCCGGCTCGGGGGTGGTGCCCAACTTCAGCATCCTCAAGGACGCGCTCGGCCGGCACCCCACCGTCCGCCACACCGTCCTGGACAGCAACAAGACCTGGGAGGACATCATCTTCCGCGAGGCGCTCGACCGGCTCGCCGCCGAGCACCCGGGAAGGCTCCGGGTCGTGCACTTCCTCACCCGCCAGAAGGACCTCTCCGGTCTGCCGGGCGAGGTGCACGCCGGGCGCATCACCCGCGAGGCGGTGGACCGGGCCGTCCCGGACCGCCCGTCGACCATGGCCTACATCTGCGGTCCGGCCATCAACGCCCACCAGCGCCGGGCGGCGCTGGAGAAGGGCGTCTCGCCCGAGCCGCGCTTCCTGGAATCGGTCATCGGCTACTTCCAGGAGATGGGATTCCCGAACCAGCGCATCAAGCGCGAATCCTTCGGGTGAGTCACTTCTCGCTCTCGATCAGCGGCTGGTGGATGAACTGCTGCAGCTCCACTCCCTGCATGGGGTTGGTGGCGCGCGCCGCGGGCGACATGGCCTGCTCCGTCTGGGCGCTGACCAGGAAGAAGACGATGGACGTCCCTCCGAGGACCTCGTCGGAGAACACCAGGACCCGGCGCGAGCCGGCGTCGTCGAGAGCGATGAAGCGCGGGGAGACGACCCCCGGCTTCTTGTCGAAGGCCTGGGCGCTCGCCCCGCCCCCCATCATCTCCTTCTGGCGGGCCATGATCACCGTCGAGGGGTCCTTCCCCTCGGCCTGGGCCTTCTTCACCAGCTCCATCATGGCCATCGGGTCGCTCATGGCCATCGCCTTCTTCTTCTGCTCCGCCGTCAGCTCGGCCGGCGTGAGCGCCCGGCGGTTCCCCTTGGCGTAGAAGGCGACCACCTTGTCGGCCGCGTCCGGGCTGCTGAAGAGGGCCATCTGGTCGTTGCTGGCGAAGGGCCGGAAGCGAGCCCCGGGATAGACCGGACCCCCGAGGGCGGCGGCACCGGGTGCCTCGTCGGCGACCGGGTAGCCGGGGCTCGACGGGGGAAGCCGGCGCTCGCCGTAGCGGGCGTAGCGCGCGTCCTGGTGCAGGACGTTGAGCGCCGCCTCGCGCACCATGGCGTAGGGGCTGTCCAGGGCGGCGACGACCAGAGGGAGGAGGTCGGCGGGCGGGTTGCCGGGCAGACGCCGCAGGGCGAAGGCCTTGAGCTGCGGTGTGTCGGCGGCGAGCGCCACCCGGAGGACGTCTCCCTCGAGGCCCCGCCCGGTGGCGGCGACCAGGGCGCGCAGCTGTCCGTAGAGGCCGGCCTCGATCTGCCACTGGAGCTGCTTGCACTCCCGGGAGGTGGACCCGGTGCAGGACTTCTCGAAGCGGGCCACCGCCTCGGACAGGTCTTCGGCCGGAGGCTCGCCGTGCAGCGCGGTGCCGAGCCAGAGCGAGAGGACGAACGTCGCCGGCGAGCTCATTTCTGGCCTCCCTTCTTGAGCACCTGGGCCAGCTTCTTCACCTCGTCCGGGGTGGGGACGACGCTGACCTGCTTGCCCTCGGAATCCTCCTTCGTCGCCCGGGTGGAGCCCTCCCACCCGCACTGGGTGGCCAGCTGGGCGATGGACTTGCGCAGGTTGGCGATGCCGGCGGCGTAGGCGCGGACGTCGTAGGCGGCATAGACCTGCCAGGCGGAGAGATCGCGCTTCTGGGCCTTGCAGTCGGCCACGTGCTGGTTCTCGTGGGTGAGGAGGTAGTCGGCGACGGCCTTGCAGTTCTTCGCCCGGTAGGCCTTCTCGTCGAAGGGGACGGTCTTCTCCTTCTTCGTCTTGGAATCGATGACGTTCTTCCCCCTGGCGTCCTTGACGTAGAAGACGAGCTTGCAAGTGTCGAAGTCGGTGCCCAGCTCCGCTGCGCCCGAGCCCCCGCCTCCGCCGGCGGGCGAGTTGAGGTAGCGGTTGAAGTCGGCGGTGACCGTCTCGACCATGAAGTCCTTGCCCGTGCCGTCGTAGCCCTTGGGGACGGCCGGCACCTTCCATGCCACGTAATCCTCGAAGGCCTTGCGCAGGAATTCCTGCTGGAAGAGCTGGGCCTCGAGCATGGGCAGGTCCTGGCACCGGTCGCAGCGGGGGGGGCCGGCGGATTTGGGCGCCGCCGACGCCGGCGCGGCCAGGAAGAGCCCGGCGACGAGCGCCCCGCTCGAACGGAGGAGCGGGGAGGTCAGGGAACGGCACATCCGGCGGGACATAGGGCCTCCAGGGTGTCGCGATTGGCCAGGGCGCGGCGATTGGACGGATCCAGATCCAGGCTCCTCCGGACGGCGAGCAGGGCCCGGTCGGGAGCGCGGGTGCGCAGCGCGTTTCCGAGATTGTTCCAGGCGCGCGAGGAGCCCGGCGCCTTCCGGGTGGCATCGGTCCAGAGCAGGACCGGATCGCTCCACACGTGGACCCGCTCCTGGACGGCGCGGCCGGCGAGCCAGGCTGCGCCCCCGAGCCCGAGGACCAGCACCAGGCGCCCCGGCCGGGAGGCCCCGACGCGCGCCGCGGCTCCTGCCAGCGCCTCCCCGGCGAGCAGCGCCCCTCCGAACCAGGCGAGGTAGAGCGGCTTCTCGGTGACCACGTCCGCCTTGGCGAGCAGGGACTGCGTGGGCAGCAGCGCGGCGAAGGCCCAGGCGACGGCCAGGGCCACCCGCGGGGCACGCCGCCGCACGAGGAACGCCCCGGCGCCCATCGCTCCGAGGAAGACCAGCGCCGGACCCAGGGGCAGCGCCGCGTCGTCGAGGGGGTGCTCGACGGAGAGCGCCCCGGGCCGCAGCCAGAGGGAGAGCTGGACGGGAAGCGCGGACAGATTGAGCGCCATCGCCTCCGGCGCCGGGTGACGGGCGAACGACCAGCCGGCGAGCTCCCGGTAGCGGGGAATGCTCCACAGGCCGAGCGCCAGGACAGCTGCCGCCGCGGCCAGGGGAAGAACTCGCCGGACGAGGTCCGGCTCCCGGCGCCCGAGGGTGCCCCAGACGAGGACCAGGAGCGGAAAGACCAGCGCCACCTCCTTCACGCCCGAGGCCGCGGCGAAGAGGCCGAGGCATGCGGCGAGCCAGGCGCGCCGGGCAGCGGGGGTGGGCGATTCGCCCGCGCGGAGGAAGGCCCAGAGCGCGGCCAGGAGCAGGAGGGCCATCAGCCCGGTGGAACGGCCGCTGACGTAGGCCACCACCTCGGCGTGGGAGGGCTGGAGCGCGAACGCGGCGGCGGCCAGGAACGCGCCGAGCGGCGAGAGCACCCGCCGGGCGAGGGCATGGACGAGGAGCACGCTCAGGCAGTGGAGCACCAGGTTCTCGGCCAGGAATCCCGCCGGCCGGGGGCCGTGCAGGGCCAGGTCCGCCTGGAAGGTGAGCGCCAGGAGCGGGCGGATCCGCCCGGCCAGGCCCGCCGGAGCCGAGAGGACGGCCCCCAAGTCGTCGAACTGGAAGGTCCCCCCGGGCACGCCGTGCCAGGCGGCGAGGCTCAGGGCGAGAAGACCGGCGGCGCCCACCCAGGGGCTCTCCCAGGACGTCCCCCCGGATGTCGGGCGCTGCGCCAGTCCGGTCCCCTCCCCGGGGAGATGGTGCCACAGCCGGAGCGTGGAGGCGGCGAGCGTTTTCGGGGGCGGGCGCTCAGGCCCGGGCCATCCCCAGCGTCCGGACCAGCTTCGGCGCGACCCCGGTCTCGGCCAGGAGCCGCTCCAGCCGCTCGCGCGCCCGGGGGTTCTCGCGCTGGACCTTCCGGCCGAGGATGAGCTCGTTCTTCAGCGAGTGCTCCCAGCCGGTGAGCTCGGTGACGGTCACCGCATATCCGGACGCCTCGAGCACCAGCGCCCGGATGACGTTGGTCAGGTGGGAGGCGAACTCGCGCCGGTGCCAGGGATGCTCGGCCAGGGCGGCCAGGCTGGGCGAGGGGGGAGGCCTCTCCCTGAGCTGCTGGGCGACCTCCGCCTGGCAGCAGGGGACGACGGCGAGGTGGTCGGCGCCGTGCCGGAGGGCCCCGGCGATGGCGTCGTCGGTGGCGGTGTCGCAGGCATGCAGGGCGACGACGAGGTGCGCCCGCTCGGGCCAGGGCGCAGCCGAGAGCGGGGCGGTGACGAAGCTCATCCGAGCGAAGCCGAGCACCCGGGCACGCTCCTCGGCGCGGGCGGTGAGCTCGGGCCGCGACTCGATGCACAGGAGGCTCCCCTTCTCCGCATCCTTGAGCAGGAGCTCGTAGAGGACGAAGGCGAAGTAGGCGTTGCCGCTGCCGGCATCGACCACCGCCGGGTCGGCGAAGCGCGACCGGATGTCGTCCCAGGCCGGGCCGACCAGGCGGACCAGGTGATTGACCTGCTTCAGCTTGCGCAGGGCGTCGGCATTGAGCTGACCGTCCCGGGTGAGGAGGTGGAGCTCGCGGAGCAGCGCCGGGCTCTGGCCCGGGAGCAGCTCGCGCGGCACGTCCGGCGCCCTGACCTTTCGCCTCGGACGGACCCCACCTGCCGGGAACGGCTCGCCGGGCGCTTTGACCTGCCGGCTCAGACGGGCATCACCTCGACGACCTCGGGCACCGACTCCCGGAGCCGGTTCTCGATCCCCATCTTCAGGGTCATCGTCGAGCTCGGACAGCCGCTGCACGAGCCACGCATGTGGAGGTAGACGATGCCCGCCTCGTAGCGGTCGAGGGTGATGTCCCCGCCGTCCTGCATCACCGCCGGGCGGATCTCCGCATCGAGGATCTCGCGGATCTTCCGCTCCACCTCGCCATCGCTTGCCCCGTGGCCATTGCTGGCCTCGGCCAGCGCCGCCTCGGTGAGAACCGGCTCGTTGCCCCCGAGGTGCGTGTCCAGGGTGGCCATCACCTGGTCGTTGAGGGCATCCCACTCACCCGCCTCGCCCTTGGTGACGGTGACGAAGTTGCTTCCCAGCATCACCCCGGTGACGCCCTCGATTCCCATCAGCTTCGCCGCCAGGGGCGAGCGCGCCTCGACACCCTCCCGCTGGGTGAAGCTCATCGCCCCCCGCGGCAGGAGGGTGCGGTCGACCACGTACTTCAGGGTGCTCGGGTTGGGGGTCCACTCGAGCTGGATGTTCACGGACATGGGCAGGCGCTCCTGGTTCTCACATAAGCCCGGGGCCGGGCCACTTCAAGCCGGCGGCGTGGCCGGTCCGAGCGAATCGGCCAGGTCTCCGAACTCCAGGGCGGCGAGCTCGTCGTCGGAGAAGAGCGCGCCGGGGGCGACGGCCAGGGGCTGGACCGAGGCCTCGGGGTGCGCGAGGAGGACGTCGGCGGTGCGGAGGTTGCGCACCAGCTGCCGCGCCATCCCGTCCACCAGCCGGAAGGCAAACCGGTTGCCGGCGGCGAAGAGCTGCTCGAAGTCGGCACGGGCCAGGCGGAAGAGCCGCGTCGGGGCGGCGGTGACGCAGGTGGCGGAGCGGGGACCGCCGTCCATGAGCGCCACCATGCCGAACACCTCGCCCGGGCCGAGGCGCGCCAGGGTGTGCTCCCCTCGCATCACCTGCACCTCGCCCGAGGCGAGGAAGTAGGCGGCGTCGCCGGCCTGACCCTCGACGCACACCGCCGCGCCGGCGCCCAGGTCGATCCGCGTCAGCTTCTGCGCCAGGGCGAGCTTGACCACCCGCGGCAGCGCTTGCAGGGCGGGGACCTGGTCCAGGTGCTCCGGCTCGGCGCGCTCCTGGACCAGCGCCGGCAGCGGGGCCGGCCCGCCGCGCGCCGGAGGCACGAGCCGGTCGGTGGTGCCGCGCAGCCGCCCGCACAGCTCGAGGCAGATCTTCCGGAGGAGCTGAAAGGCCCCTGGATGGTACGCGTCCCGGAGCGCGTAGAAGTCACGCGCCGCCATCACCGAGGCCGGACCGCCGACGGTGACGCGGGCCGTCCCCGAGCGGGGGCCCTCGTCGACGAGGGCCATCTCCCCCACCGTATCGCCGGCCCGGAGATGGGCCACCACCACCTGCGCCGGGGCATCGGCCCAGCTGGTGACCGTGACCTCGGCCCCGGGGCCGAGGACCCACAGCCAGTCGCAGGGCTTGCCCTGCTCGAAGAGCACCTGGTCGGGCTCGAGCATCACCGCGTGGAAGAGGCTGGCAAGGGCCGCCGACTCGGCCGGCGCGAGGACGGAGAAGAGCGGCGCGTCGGTCAGGGGAAGGGTCATCGGGGCGGCCAAGGGGTCAGAGCACGTCGCACGGCGTCCCGAGCGGCTCGCCCGCGTAGACGCCGAGCTCGGAATAGATGAGCTGGACGTTGTCCTCGAGCGGCAAGAGCTTGAGCGCCGTCCTCTGCTTGCCCTTCACCCAGGCGCTCTCCTTCCGGTCCAGCACCAGGCGCAGCTCCCCGGACTTGGTGGCGAAGATGTCCCCCTCCGAGTCGCTGACCACGTTGGTCATGGCCAGGGGCCGGAGCTGCCCGCGCGGGCCGGACCAGAGCCGGAAGTCCTTGATCTCCTCGTCCCGGGCGCGGTCCACGTAGTAGTAGGTCCCGGCGTCGTCCCGGGCGAGCGCGTAGGCGCGGCGCTTCCAGCGCGGCGGGCGGAAGGTGGCCGAGTCGAGGATGGCCCTGGCCTGACCCTCCTCGGTGGGGTGGAAGAGCGTGGTCCGGTCCGCGCAGCGGAGGGTGTAGACGCCGTCGCGAAGGCCGAAGCTGGCCTTCCACCGCTCGCGCACGCGCGGCTCCCAGAACACCCGGTCGAAGGCCACCTCGCCCTCGCTCCCGCCGCCGCTCACCCGCTGGGCCCAGAAGACCTTGCCGTCTCCCCAGTAGAGGTGCTCCCAGACGTCGCCGCCGAAGGGAATGACCGCCAGGAAGTGACCCTTGCCGTCGTCCAGGACGCGGAGCTGGCTCTTCACCGCGCCGATGTCCACCACCTTCTCCGGCGGCGAGGCGGCGACCAGCGGCGCCCAGAGCACGAGGAGGCGGGCGGCGGACTTCGGGTGGAGCACGATGAGCGGGGAGTATAGTCCCCGCCCAGGCATGGGGACGCACGACGGCCTGGCGGTGGGCGGTGTGGTCGGAGACACCTACCGGGTCACGCGCTTGCTCGGGCGCGGAGGGATGGGCGCGGTGTGGGCCGCCGAGCACGTGCGGCTCCCGGGCCGCCAGGTGGCGGTGAAGGTCCTGCTCTCTCCGGGAGTGGCCGCGGACGAGTCCTTCGCGCGCTTCCGGCGCGAGGCGGAGATCGCCTCCCGCCTCGGGCACCCGCACATCGTCCAGGTCCTCGACTTCAACACCCTGCCCTCCGGGGAGCCGTACATCGTCCTCGAGCTGCTCGAGGGCGAGACCCTGGCGCAGCGGCTCCAGCGTGGGCCGCTCGAGCTCGAGGAGGCCCTGGGCATCGCACGGCAGGTGGGCTCGGCGCTCCAGGCCGCGCACCGCGCCGGCGTGGTGCACCGCGACCTCAAGCCGGACAACGTCTTTCTCTGCGCGCCGCGAGAAGAGAACCCGGCCCCCCAGGCCAAGGTGCTCGACTTCGGCATCTCGAAGATCCGCGGGTCCCAGACGGTCGCCACCCAGGACGCGGTGCTCATGGGAACGCCGCAGTACATGGCCCCCGAGCAGGCGCTGGGAAGGAACGCCGCCATCGACGCCCAGACCGACGTCTTCGCCCTCGGGGCCATCGTCTACGAGATGCTCGGCGGACGGCCGGCCTTCGCCGGGAGCTCCCTGGCCGAGGTGGTCTACAAGGTGGTGCACGCCCAGCCCCAGCCGCTGGCCCAGCTCAGGACCGGGCTCCCGCTGAACATCCTGTCCTCGGTGGACCGCGCGCTGCAGAAGGAGCCTGCCCACCGCCCGGGCGACGTGAACGATTTCATCGCCGAGCTCACCGGCCGCCCGCTCACCGTTCCGGCCACCCTCCGGCCGGCGAGCGTGCTCGATGCCACCGTGGCCAGCCCGGCCCGCGCCCTTCCCGTCCCCGGCGGCGGCACCGACCAGACCTTCACCCCGGCCACCCCGGTTCCTCTTCCGCTCCGCGGCGGGGAGCGCGGCGCCACCGAGCCTCTGGCCGGCCGTCCCCCGGCCCACCCGTGGAACACGCCCACCCCGGCCGGGCGAGCACCGTCCTCGTGGGCCCCGGCGGCGAGCACTCCGGCGCCGGTCGCCCCGCTGGTCGGCACGCCGCGTCCGGTCGTCCCCGCGCCCGCGCTGGCCGCGCCGCGCCGGCGGCGATTTCCGCGGTGGATCCTCTTCGCGGTGGCCGGCCTGGCGGCCATCGGCGTCTTCCGCCGGTCCGTCCGGGCGACCATCGAGCGAGCCGAGAGCCACCGGCCCGCGCCGCCCGCCGCCGTCCCGCAGCCGCCGGAGGTCCCGACCGGTCCGGCGATTCCTCCCGTCCCCGCCGTCCCGGGGCTTCCGCCCGAGGCGCAGGAGGAGCTCCGCAAGGGCCTGGAGGACGCGCGGCGCAGCATCCGCGAGGCCCTCGGCGCGAAGGCGGCCGAGCAGGCCGACGAGGTGAAGCGCCGCGCCGAGGCGAAGCAGGAGGCTGCGGCCGCGCGCGACAAGGCCCGGGAGGAGCGGCGCTCCGCGGCCGAGCCGCTCGCCGCACGCGCCGGAGCGCCGGCCGACGTCGAGACGCTGCTCTCCGACGCCGAGGAGGCGCTCGACGACGAGGACCCGAAGCTGGCCATCCGGCTGGCCGATCAGAGCTTCTTCGCCCGCAAGACGAGCGCGGGCTGGGCGGTGAAGGCGCGCGCCTTCTGCCAGCTCAAGGACCTGGGAAATGCGCGCGCCGCGCTGGCCAACGTCACCGGCAAGGCGGACCGGACGCGGGTCCTGGCCGACTGCAAGGAGCACGACTTCCCGCTGCGCTAGGCTGGTGGGGCGAGCCGCATGCGCTATCCCCCTCGCCTCTCCCACCTCGCCACCCGCGCCGTGGTGGTGGCCAAGCTGGCCCCCTCCTACGCGCGGGCGCACGCCGTCGAGGACGACGAGGCACGCACCCGCCTGTCGGCGGCGCTCTCCGGGGCGCTGCTCGAGGACCTGCTCGAGGCGACCTGGGCGGCGCTTCTGGGCGGCTCGAAGCGGCTCTCGGAGGAAGGCCTGCTCGAGAAGGTGGCCCGGTCCCTCGCCGACAGACCCCTGCGGCCGGGGCGCGTCGCCGCGCCCACGCCGGGATGGAGCGCCTTCCTGGTGCTGGCGGACCTGGCCGCCGGCACGGCCAGCGATGCGGCCCGCCGGCTGATGGAGACCGACGCCGGGCGGGCGCGCGCCCGAGGCGGACTGGACGAGGCGGGTGCATTCCTGGCGCGAGAGCTGACGCGGTGAGCGCCGCCCCGGGTGAAGGCGACGCCGGGAGGCGGATGAAGGGGCGCCTGGCGGCGCTGCTCGGGGTGGGCCTGGCCGCTCTGGCGGCGGCGCTGCTCGTCGGCCCGAGGCTCCGTGCAGTCGACGGTGCGCCGGTGCAGTTGGAACCCCAGGACCTGCTCCTCTCGGAGCTCCCCCGGCCCATCCGAGCGGTGGCGCACCTCGAGGAGGAGCCCCCGGCCCGCGCGGCGGCGCCGGCCCCGCCTTCCGCGCCGGCCGCCGTGGCGGCGCCGCGCGCGGCGGACCCCGGCTGTCCGGGAGAGCCGGCGGCCGCGCGGCTGGACGACCTCCTGCGCGAGCGCCGCGTCGAGGCCGCCCTGGAGCTGGTCGGCGAATCGCTCCGCTGCGGCTCCGCCGCCGCGCCGAGGGCGCTGGACCGGGTGACCAGCTTCCTGGTGACCGAGATCGGCGCCGGGCGTTGGGTGCCGGTGGAGGCGGCGGAGGGCGCCCTGGAGAAGCTGCCCGTCTCTCACCCCCGCGTCCGGCCGGCGCTGGTCAGGGTCCTCGGGGAGCTGGCCCACGCCGAGCTCGGGGCGGCCGACTTCGACCGGGCGGAGCAGCATGCCCGGGCCGCGCGGGCCCTGGACGAGACCGACGCCAACGTCATCGCCGTGCTCGGAGAGCTCGAGCTTCACCGCGGCGATGACGCCGCGGCGCTGGAGACCTGCCAGCGGGGTCTCCGCCTGCACCCGGACAGCCGGCGGCTGGCGGGCTGCGTGGCCAAGGTCGAGCGGGAGCAGCGGACCCTGGCCGCTTCGGATCGGCTCACCTCGCCCCACTTCGTCCTGTCCTTCGAGGGCAGCGTCGACGCCGAGGGCGCCCGGCCCACCCTGGAGACGCTCGAGCAGGCCTACCGGGAGGTGGGCGATCTCTTCCACCATTTCCCGGCCGAGCGCCTTCCGGTCATCCTCTACCCGGGGCAGAGCTACTCGCGGGGCGAGCTTCACCCCGCCTGGTCGGCCGGTGTGTACGACGGGAAGATCCGCGTGGTCTCGGGGGGCGCCACCGGTCAGACGTTGCTCTTCCGCGGACTCATGTTCCACGAGTACGCCCATGCCCTGTTCCAGCGGGTGACGCGGGGTGTCCGGGCGCCCGCCTGGCTGAACGAGGGCCTGGCCGAGGTGGCCAAGCAGCGGGCCGACCCGTCGGCTCCGGTTCCGTGCTCCGCCGGACACGGCCTCCCGCTCGGCCGGCTGACCCCCGCCTTCGGGCAGCTCGGCCGGGCGGAGGCGTCGCGGGCCTACCCCGAGGCACGCCATGCGGTGGAGCGGCTCATCGCCCGCGGCGGCGAGGATTCGGTGCGCACCCTTCTCACCGAGACCGGCGAGCGCGGGGACTTCGAGCGTGCCTTCCAGGCCGTCTACGGCGAGAGCCCCGCGTCCTTCGCCGCCTCGTTCGATGCCGAGGGCCGGTCGGCCCGTTGACTCCGCCCCGGGGCGGGCGGCGCGCTGGCCGGCACCCCCCTCGATCGTTATACCGTGGAGGCCGCGAGAAGCTCGCCGCCGCCGTCGATGTCCGGAACGCTGCCCACTCAGGTCAAGCTGCTGGAGTCCATCCGGGACGTCCCCCAGGGAGCCTGGGACGCGCTGGTCGGCCCCGAGGCGGCCCCCTTCCTGGAATGGGGATGGCTCGACGCCCTGGAGACGAGCGGCAGCGTGCGCCCGGCCACCGGCTGGCGGCCGCGACACCTCACCCTCTGGCGAGGCAACCACCTGGTGGCCGCGGCGCCGAGCTACCTGAAGGACGACAGCCACGGGGAGTTCGTCTTCGACTGGTCCTGGGCCACCGCCGCGGAGCGGGTCGGGCTGCGCTATTACCCGAAGCTGGTCATCGCCGCGCCGCTCACGCCGGCCACCGGACGGCGCATCCTGGTCGCCCCCGGCGAGGACCGGCCGGCGCGCACCGGCGAGCTCGTCCGGGCGGCGGTGGAGTATGCCCGCAGCGAGGGTCTCTCCTCGCTCCACGTGCTCTTCCCCACCGAGGAGGAAGCGGCCCTCCTCGAGGGGATGGGCTTCGGCATCCGCCACGGCGTCCAGTACCACTTCCTCAACGAGGGGTATGGAAGCTTCGAGGACGTCCTGGCCCGCTTCACCAGCAAGCGGCGCAACCAGATCCGCCGCGAGCGCCGCGCCACCGCCGAGCACGGCATCGACCTGCGCACCCTGCGCGGGGACACGCTCTCCTCGGTCGACCCGGCCGAGCTCTACCGCCTCTACGCGAGCACGGTGGACAAGTTCGTCTGGGGACGCCGCTACCTGACGCCGGAGTTCTTCGCCCGGGTTCTGGAGCGCCTCCGCCACCGGGTGGAGGTGGTCCAGGCCCTGCGCCAGGGCCAGCTGGTCGCCGGGGCGTTCAACGTGTGCGGGCCGGAGGCGCTCTACGGCCGCTACTGGGGGTGCTTCGAGGACGTTCCCTTCCTCCACTTCGACGTCTGCGTCTACCGCGGCATGGAGGAGACGGTGAGCCGGGGTCTCCGCCGCTTCGAGCCCGGCGCCGGCGGGGAGCACAAGCTGGTGCGGGGCTTCTTCCCGCGCATCACCTACAGCGCGCACTGGATCTTCCACGGTCCGCTGGACCGGGCGGTGCGGGACTACCTCGGCCACGAGCGAAGGGCCATCGCCCAGGGCCTGCCCGCCTGGCGGGCGGAGACGGGCTTCAAGAGCGCCCGCGAGGCCTCCCATGCCTGAGCGGACCCCGGCGCCGCTGGCCGTCCCGGAGGTCAAGACCCAGAGGCGGGTGAAGCGCCCCCAGCTCTACCGGGTGCTCTTCCACAACGACAACTACACCACCCGGGACTTCGTGGTCGCCGTGCTCCGGGACGTTTTCCACAAGTCGGAGTCGGATGCGGTGGCGATCATGCTCCACGTTCATCATCAAGGAATCGGCGTGGCGGGCGTATATACCCATGACGTGGCCAGGACGAAGATCGAGCTGGTGGAGAAGCTGGCCCGGGAGAACGAGTTCCCCCTGCGCCTGACCATGGAACCCACCGAGACCTCAGAGGAGACCTAAGACCGTGGCCACCCCCCTCATCGCCAAGGAACTGCAGGCCAGCTTCCGGCAGGCGCTCCAGGACGCGAAGGCGATGCGCCACGAATACCTCACCCTGGAGCACCTGCTCCTCGCCCT
Source organism: Myxococcaceae bacterium (assembly GCA_035622755.1). GTDB lineage: Bacteria > Myxococcota > Myxococcia > Myxococcales > Myxococcaceae > JADGRA01. The sequence continues at coordinate 24,266 of DASPUU010000213.1, read as the reverse complement.
GACCAAGGAGGCGAAGACCCAGAAGGTGCTCAGCGCCTGCGGGGCCTCGGTGAAGCGGCTCCGGCAACGGCTGGAGAGCTTCCTCCGGGACACGGTGGAGAAGCTCCCCGAGGGGGTGAGCGCCGAGCCCCAGCAGACCATCGGCATCGAGCGCGTGCTCCAGCGGGCCGCCATCCACGCCCTCTCCGCCGACCAGAAGGTCATCGAGGGCGGCGACGTGCTGGTGGCCATGTTCCGCGAGGACGAGAGCCACGCCCTCTACCTCCTCCAGCAGGAGGGGATCACCCGCCTCGACCTGCTCAACTACCTCTCGCACGGCATCACCAAGGGGGGAGAGCCGGAGGAGGAGGCGGACACGCAGCCCGGGGGTGCGGAGGAGGAGGGGGCGCCGGTGCGCGACCCGCTCCGGGCCTTTGCCGTCAATCTCATGGTCGAGGCGGAGGAGGGCCGCATCGACCCGCTCATCGGACGCGAGCGGGAGCTGGAGAGGACGCTCCAGGTGCTCTGCCGGCGGCGCAAGAACAACCCCATCTACGTGGGCGACTCGGGCGTGGGGAAAACGGCCATCGCCGAGGGCCTGGCGCTGCGCATCCACGAGGGCAACGTGCCCGACGCGCTCAAGGGCTCGGTCATCTACTCCCTGGACATGGGCGCGGTGCTGGCCGGCACCAAGTTCCGCGGCCAGTTCGAGGAGCGCCTGAAGGGCGTGCTCAAGGCGCTCCAGAAGCAGCCCCGGGCCATCCTCTTCATCGACGAGATCCACACCATCGTCGGCGCCGGCGCCACCACCGGCGGCGGGAGCATCGAGGCCTCCAACATCCTCAAGCCGGTCCTGGCCGCCGGACGCCTCCGCTGCATCGGGAGCACCACCTACCAGGAGTACAAGGCCAGCTTCGAGCGCGACCGGGCGCTCGGGCGCCGCTTCCAGAAGATCGAGATCGGCGAGCCCTCCATCGAGGACAGCGTGCTCATCCTCCAGGGGCTGAAGTCCCGCTACGAGGAGCACCACCAGGTGACCTACGAGGAGGCGGCCATCCGCGGCGCGGTGGAGCTGGCCGCCAAGTACATCAACGAGCGCTTTCTCCCCGACAAGGCCATCGACGTCATCGACGAGGCTGGCGCGGCGGACCGGCTCCGCCCGGAGGGGCAGCGCACCGGACGGGTCACGCTCCACGACGTGGAGGCGGTGGTGGCCAAGATGGCCAAGATCCCGGAGAAGAGCGTCTCCGCCTCGGAGCGCGATTCGCTGGCCAACCTCGAGCCGGCCCTGAGGAGGGTCATCTACGGCCAGGACCCGGCCATCCACGAGCTGGTGGCGGCCATCAAGCTCGCCCGGTCCGGGCTGCGCAGCCCGGAGAAGCCCATCGGCAGCTTCCTCTTCTCCGGTCCCACCGGGGTGGGCAAGACGGAGCTGGCCAAGCAGCTGGCCCGGGTGCTCGGGGTGGAGTTCCTCCGCTTCGACATGAGCGAGTACTCCGAGCAGCACACCGTCTCCCGCCTCATCGGCGCGCCGCCGGGGTACGTCGGCTTCGACCAGGGGGGGCTGCTCACCGACGCCATCCGCAAGCACCCCTACTCGGTGCTGCTGCTCGACGAGATCGAGAAGGCGCACCCCGAGCTGTTCAACGTGCTCCTCCAGGTCATGGACCACGCCACGCTCACCGACAACAACGGGCGCAAGGCCGATTTCCGGAACGTGGTGCTCATCCTCACCACCAACGCCGGGGCACGGGAGATGAGCGCCAAGGCCGTCGGCTTCGGCGACGCGGCGGTCGGCCCGGACACCTCGAAGGCGAAGAAGGCCATCGAGCGAACGTTCACGCCGGAGTTCCGCAACCGGCTCGACGGGTGGATCCTCTTCGCCGGGCTCCAGCCGGAGACCATCCTCCAGGTGGTGGACAAGGAGATCCGGCTGCTCCAGGAGCAGCTGGCCGAGAAGAAGGTGACGCTCGAGCTCACCCCGGCCGCGCGCGGCTGGCTGGCCGAGCACGGCTACGACCCTCAGTTCGGGGCCCGCCCCATGGCACGGCTGGTCGACCAGCAGGTGAAGAAGGCGCTGGCCGAGTCACTGCTCTTCGGCGAGCTGCAGCGGGGTGGGACGGCCCGGTTCGACCTCAACGAGACGAGGGACGGCCTCCGGTTCCAGGCCCTGGCGGTGGCCTGACCGTCTTCCAGTCGTCGAGCGGCTCGTCCGGTCCGGCCTCGTGGTGAGGACCGAGCGGCTCGTCCGACTCGGACGGGGGCGACGCCGGGGTGCTCGGCCACGGGTCGAGGGGAGCTCGGCTCGGAGGAGGCATGTCCGTGGGCTGCTCGCTCATCGTGTCCTCCAGCCCGGGCATGCCTGCCCGGAAGGCGACACAAATAAGGTGTTTACCCCGACCCTCCCCCCGGAAGTCAACAGGCGGGGCGTAAAATTTTGTAAGGAACAGAAGGAGTGCATCGCAGCTACACCCTCCTTGTGGCTATTGCAGGATAGCTGCGCTCACTGTCACGAACGGTGTGACAGCGCGCCGGGAAACCCTGACCGGGTGGCCGTCAGGCGAGCGAGCAGGCGAGCGGTGGAGGCTAGAAGCGCCCGGCCAGGGCGAAGGCGGCTCCGCCCGAGGGCGTCGGCCCGACTCCGGCCACCACGTCCGCGTAGCGGTTCGGGTCCTTGCCGGCGACCCACAGCCACACCGCCACCCCGGTGGCCGCGGCGGCGATGACCACCGTGCCCGCCGTCACCCACTGCAGCGTGCGGATGCTGCTCTGCGAGGACTGGGCCTGGGTGTAGCAGTACTGGGCCCCGTTCTTCGTGCACTGGTCCCAGTTGGCGCTGGCGGTGGGATTGCTGGCCACGCTGGGCGGCTTGGTCTGGCTCCCCCCGTTGGCCCCGTAGAGCCACTGCTGCCGGGGATAGAAGTCGTTGTTGTACTGGTCCTGGGCAGCGACGTAGAGCCAGATGGAGGCCGAGATGCCCACCACCGCCACCCCGGTGGCGATCCAGGCGCCGACGCGCATCCGTCCGTACTTGTCCTGGTAGGTGGCGGCGTAGTCGGGGGACGGGACCAGGGCGACGTCCTCGACGCGCGTCTGGTTGGGCTCGATCCGCACCGAGCGGGTCTGGGCGATGAAGCCGTCCTTGCGAACCTGGAGCCGGTGGAGACCGCGCGACAGGGTGATGGGGGCCTTGAGCGGGGTGGAGCCGACCAGCGTGTCGTCGACCAGCACCTCGGCCGCCTCGTCCCGCGTCCGCACCAGGAGGTAGCCCTGCTGGTCCTTGAGCAGCGGCGCGACCAGCTCCTGGGAGAGGCCGGGCAGCGCCGAGGCGATCTCCGTGACGGTGGACACCGGCCCGAGCGTCTTCTGGTTGAGCACCTTCTGCGTGCCGGCGTCGAGGAGGCGGATCTCCACCTGGAACCTGCCCCCCACCCGGGTCAGGCTTCCCACCACCGCATTGTTCGCTCCGAGCGCCTTGCCCAGCTCGCCGAGCGCGCTCTCGCCCTTCGCCCCGGAGAGCTGCCGGGTGCGCTCCAGGGCGAGCAGCTGACGGACGTCGTCCGCGCTGAGGACCTGGAAGACGTCGAGGTCGCGGAGCCCGCGCACGACGTTGATCGTCGCCGCCTGGGCCTCGGGAACCCCACCGCCCCTGGCCTCGAGGTCGAGCACCAGGAGCGGCGGCCGGACCTGGCTGGCCTGGATCGCCGCGTCGGCCGCGGTGGTGCCCGCCGCCGGCGGCGCGGGAGCGGCCGGCCGCGCCGGTGCGGCCGAGGGCGGAGGCGTCTGGGCGGCCGCGGCGCCCCCGGCGAGGAGCATCACGGCAAGGGCGACACGGAGCGCTTCCACGGCTTCCCCCTTCCCGTCGGCGTCTCGCCCCCGGACTGTAGCCCCGGGGACCGGGCGCTTTCCACGAGGCCGCCCGGGTGCGCCCGGGGTCACGGGCGCCCCGCCCTACTCCGCCTTCGGGTCCACCGGCGGGGCGCCCAGGGCGTGGTAGCCGCCGTCGACGTGGACCATCTCGCCGGTGGTGGAGGGGAGCCAGTCCGAGAGCAGCGCCACCGCGGTGCGCGCCACGGTGGCGTGGTCGTCCCGGGCCGACCAGCCCAGCGGCGCCTGCATCCCCCAGCCCCGCTCCAGCTGCCGGAAGCCCGGGATGCCCTTGGCGGCGACGGTGGCCAGGGGTCCGGCAGCCAGCGCGTTGACGCGGATGCGCCTCGGTCCCAGGTCGCGCGCCAGGTAGCGCACGCACGCCTCGAGGCCTGCCTTGCACACTCCCATCCAGTCGTAGATGGGCCAGGCGACGCGGTTGTCGAAGTCCAGGGTGACGATGCTGCCGCCCTCGGTCATCAGCGGAGCCACCGCCGCCGCCAGCTCCTTGAGCGAGAAGGTGGAGATGCGGAACGCCGTCTGCACGCTCTCCCAGGGCGTCTTGAGGAAGTTGCCGCCGAGCGCGTCCTCCGGCGCGTAGGCCACGGCGTGCACCGCCCCGTGGAGGGCCCCGCCCTTCGTGCGCAGCGAGTCGGTCAGCGCGGCGAAGTGCGAGGGATTGGTGACGTCCAGCTCGAGGACCTTCGGCTCCGGGGAGAGACGCCGGGCGCTCCGTTCGGTGAGCGACATCGCGCGTCCGAAGCCGGTGAGGATGACCTCCGCGCCTTCCGCCTGGGCGAGCTCGGCGATGCCGAAGGCCAGGGACTGGGGCGTGAGCACGCCGGTGACGAGGATCCGCTTGCCCTGGAGCAGCACGGGAGGTGCCTTTAGCACCCTGGCGGGCTGGCCGTGCATGCATCCCGCATCACCCGTGTAGCATGCCGGCCCTGGCGCAGCGCGCCGAGGAGTGGTGAATTGAGGGCCCCCGGAACGGTGCCGTGTGCTGGTGCGGCATGGCCGCCATGCGACACCGAGCCATGCCGCCCCCGGGGCTTTCGGCGTTAAGACACTCCCGTTCCCCCATGCCCATTCCCGACAGCTTCCTCACCGGCGCGAACATCGATTTCATCGAGGGCCTCTACGCCCGGTGGCTCGAGGATCCGGCGAGCATCGATGCCAGCTGGGCGGAGCTCTTCACCCGCTCGCGGGGAGGGCGGCCCCTGGTCCCTCGCTCCGACGGGGCAGGGACCAACGGCCGGGCGGCGGCTCCCGGCCTGGTCAACGGGGCGACCGCCCGGGCGCCGGCGGTGACCCCCGGCTCCGCGGCCGGGATGAGCCTCCAGGCCCGGGTGGACCAGACGCTCTACGCGTTCCGGCTGCGCGGGCACCTGCTCGCCCAGCTCGACCCCCTGGGCCGGCCGCGCCCGCGGCTGGTGCACGCCGCCGACCTGGCCATGGTCTCCGACCAGGCCTTCACCCCGGAGGAGCTGGAGCAGAAGGTGGATGCCGGGGTGGTCTTCGACGGGATGCAGAGCGTCCGGCTCCGCGACCTGCTCGACCGCCTGCGCCGCACCTACTGCGGGCGCATCGGGGTGGAGTTCATGACCCTGCTCGACAGCGAGCGGCGCCGGTGGCTGATGCCCCGGATGGAGCACAGCGAGAACCGCGCCACCCTGGCCGTGGAGGAGCAGCGGCGGATCCTCGAAAAGCTGACCATCGCCGAGACGTTCGAGTCGTTCATCCACACCAAGTACCAGGGGGCCAAGCGCTTCAGCCTCGACGGCGGCGAGAGCTTGATCCCCATGCTCGATCAGCTCCTCGAGGTGGGCGGCGAGCTGGGGCTCGACGAGCTGGTCATCGGGATGGCCCACCGGGGCCGCCTCAACGTCCTGACCAACGTCCTCGGGAAGAGCCCGGATCAGATCTTCAGCGAGTTCAACGGCCCGGCCGACCCGAAGAGCTTCATCAGCCGCGGCGACGTCAAGTACCACATGGGCTTCTCCTCGGACTGGACGACCACCGCCGGCAAGCGCATCCACCTCAGCCTGGCCTTCAACCCCAGCCACCTCGAGTTCGTCCACCCGGTGGTCGAGGGGCGGGTCCGGGCCAAGCAGACCCGCCTCGGGACCGAGGAGCGACGGCGCAAGGCGCTGCCGCTGGTCATCCACGGCGACGCAGCGATGGCCGGCCAGGGCGTGGTGGCCGAGACGCTGAACCTCTCCCGGCTCCGCGGCTACGACACCGGTGGGACGGTGCACGTGGTGATCAACAACCAGCTCGGCTACACCACCGACCCGGAGGATGCCCGGAGCAGCATCTACTGCACCGCGGTGGCCCAGATGCTGGACATCCCCATCTTCCACGTGAACGGGGACGACCCGGAGGCCTGCGTCCACGTCATGCGGCTGGCCACCCAGTATCGCCAGCAGTTCCTGAGCGACGTGGTCGTCGACCTGGTCTGTTTCCGGCGCTACGGGCACAACGAGGGCGACGAGCCGAGCTACACCCAGCCCCTGATGTACGAGCAGATCCGCAAGCACCCGCCGGTGGCGGTGCTCTACGCCCGGGAGCTGGAGGCCAAGGGCCGGCTCGGGGCGGACGAGGCGGCGCGCATCCGCGAGGCGGCCAAGGAGCACTTCCAGAGCGCCTACCTGCGGGCCAAGGAGCGCCCGCAGATCGCCGATCCCTCCGCCAACGAGGGGGTGTGGACGCGCTTCCGGGGCGGGCCGGAGAGCGGCGTTCCCGAGGTGCCCACCGCCATCCCGCGCGAGCGGGCCGCCCGGCTGCTCGAGCGGCTCTCCCGGGTGCCGGAGGGCTTCACCCCGCTGCGCCAGATGTCGAAGATCCTCGAGAGGCGGGCGGCGCAGGCCAAGGGAGAGCTCCTCCTCGACTGGGGCAGCGCCGAGAACCTGGCCTACGCCTCGCTGCTCACCGAGAACGTCCACGTCCGCCTCACCGGGCAGGACACCGAGCGCGGGACCTTCGGCCACCGGAACGCCGTGCTCCACGACGCCCGCACCGGGGCCACCTACACCGCGCTCGCCTCCCTCGAGCCGGGCCAGGCGCGCTTCGAGGTGTACAACAGCCCGCTCTCGGAGACGGGATGCATGGGGTTCGAGCTCGGGTACTCGCTCGACTACCCGGACGCGCTGGTGCTCTGGGAGGCGCAGTTCGGCGACTTCGCCAACGGCGCCCAGGTGATCATCGACCAGTTCGTGGTGGCCGCCGAGCAGAAGTGGCGCCGGCTCTCCGGGCTGGTCCTGCTCCTGCCCCACGGCTACGAGGGCGCCGGGCCGGAGCACTCCTCGGCGCGGCTGGAGCGCTTCCTGGCCATGTCGGCCGAGGACAACATCCAGGTCACCTACCCCACCTCGTCGGCGCAGTTCTTCCACCTCCTCCGCCGCCAGGCGCTCCGGCCGTGGCGGAAGCCGCTGGTGGTGATGACGCCGAAGAGTCTGCTCCGTCGCGAGGAGGCCTCCAGCCCGCTCGAGGCCTTCGCCTCCGGCGGCTGGAAGCGGGTCATCTCCGACGCGCCGGAGGCCGACCCCCGCACGGTGACCCGGCTGCTCCTGTGCAGCGGCAAGGTGTTCTTCGACCTGCACGCGGCGCGGGCCGCGGCCGGGGACGTCACCCAGGCGCTGGCCCGGGTGGAGCAGCTCTACCCCCTGCCCCGCGCCGAGCTCGAGGCCCTGGTGGCCCGCTATCCCTCGCTCCGGGAGCTGGTCTGGGTGCAGGAGGAGCCGCTGAACATGGGGGCGCGGCGCTTCATGATGCCCCACCTGGCGAAGATCGCCGCCAGCGCGCCGCAGTCGGTGGGCCTGCGCTACGTGGGACGCTCCGAGAGCCCGAGCCCGGCCACCGGCTTCCTCAAGACCCACGAGCTGGAGCAGCAGCTGCTCGTCCAGGAAGCGCTTGCGCGGGGGACCTCCCATGGCCGTTGAGCTCACCGTTCCGGCGCTGGGGGAATCCATCACCGAGGCGGTGGTGGGGAGGTGGCACAAGAAGGTCGGGGACCCGGTCCTGGTGGACGAGCCGGTGGTGGTCCTGGAAACGGACAAGGTGACCATCGACGTCCCGGCGCCGGCCGCCGGGGCGCTGGCGGCCATCGCACACGTCGAGGGCGACCGGGTGAAGATCGGCGAGGTCCTGGGCACCATCGCCCCCGGGGCCGCGGCCGAGCCGCCGCGCCCCTCCGCGCCGCCGCCCCCCGCGCTCCCCTCCCCGCCGCGCGCGGCGCCTCCGGTCGAGCCGGCGCCTGCCCGCGGCGGCGGCAATGGACGCCAGGCTCCGCTGTCCCCCGTGGCGCGGCGGATGGCCGAGGACGCCGGGCTCGACCCGGGGGCGCTCCGTGGCAGCGGAGCCTCCGGGCGGGTGACCAAGGACGACGTGTTGACCGTGCTCGAGGGCGGGAAGGGCCAGGCCGCTCCGGCACCGGCGCGCGCCCCGGCCCCCTCGCCCGCCCCCTCCGGACCGAGGCCGAACGCCGCCCGGGAGGAGCGCGTGAAGATGACGCCGCTCCGCAAGCGCGTGGCCGAGCGGCTCCTGGCCGCCCAGTCCAGCGCCGCCATCCTCACCACCTTCAACGAAGTCGACATGTCCGGGGTGATGGCCCTGCGAAGTGAGTACGGCGAGCGGTTCCTGGCCCGGCACGGCACCAAGCTCGGGTTCATGGGCTTCTTCGTCCGGGCGGTGGTCGATGCGCTCAAGGCCTTCCCGCTGGTCAACGCCGAGATCGACGGCGACGAGGTGGTGCTCAAGCGCTACTACGACATCGGGGTGGCGGTCTCCGGCACCCGCGGGCTGGTGGTGCCGGTGCTCCGGGACGCCGACGCGCTGAGCATGGGGGAGATCGAGAAGCGCATCGGCGACTTCGGCGCCCGGGCACGGAGCGACAAGCTGACCCTGGCCGACCTCTCCGGGGGGACGTTCACCATCAGCAACGGGGGCATCTTCGGCTCGATGCTCAGCACCCCCATCCTCAACCCTCCGCAGACGGGCATCCTCGGGATGCACAACATCGTGGAGCGCCCGGTGGCCCGGGACGGCCAGGTCGTCATCCGGCCGGTGATGTACCTGGCCCTCTCCTACGACCACCGGCTCATCGATGGGCGGGAGGCGGTCCTCTTCCTGGTGCGGGTCAAGGAATGCATCGAGGACCCGGAGCGCCTGCTGCTCGAGGTCTGACCCCGGCCCGAGCCTGCGCCCGGAGTCAGAGCATGAGGTCGTAGACCCGCTGCTGCTTGGCCAGCCGGAAGCCCTCTCGCTCGTAGAACCGCGCCGTCCGCTCGCGGACGACGTTGGTCCGCACCCGCAGCCGCGGAACTCCCCGCTCGCCGGCCCAGGAGCGCGCCGCGTCGATCAGCCTCTTCCCGACGCCCGCTCCGCGCCGCCGCTCGTCGACCACCAGGCCGGAGATCTCGGCGAAGCGGCCGGCGTCGAGCGTCTGCCGAGCGCTGACCTCCAGCCAGCCGACCACCGCGCCACCGACCATTGCCACGAGCAGCCGGTGCTCGGCGCTGCGCCCCGAGAGCTCCCGGAGGTGGTCGGCCACCGCGGCGGACGGCACCGGGTAGCCGAGCTGGCGGCAGAGGTCGGCGATGACCGGGGCATCGCGGGGCTCGGCGTCGCGGAGGTGCACCTCGTCCACGGAAGGGCCGACTCTACCGATGCGGAGCCGGGACACGCACGATTGTCACGACGCACTGCGCTGTCCCGGGTCCTGATCGCACCTGTTGCACGTCGTCTGCTCGCCCGAGCGTCGAGAGACCTTTACTTCAACCTTCCGCCTCCATAAAAAGCGCCCGTCCTCCGTCCGGGAGACCACCCTGGCGCACTTGAGCCCGTGGTGTTGAGAAGGAATAAGAGACACGAGATGGCAACTGGTACCGTGAAGTGGTTCAACGATGCGAAGGGCTTTGGTTTCATCACGCAGGATGGCGGCGGAGAGGACGTCTTCTGTCACCACACTGCCATTCAGTCCGAGGGGTTTCGCACCCTGGCCGAAGGCCAGAAGGTGCAGTTCGACGTGACCCGCGGGCCCAAGGGCCTGCAGGCGCAGAACGTCAAGCCGATCTGAGCCCAACCCGGAGGTTCCGGTAGGTCGACGGCCCGGTCCCCTCTCTGGCGACCAGGAGGGGGCCGCGTGGACGCCTCAGCGCGCCCCGACGGACCCCGCTGCGGGGCTGCCCGCCGGCGGGAGGTGTGCCCGGATGAAGTCGAGCTGGAGCGCCAGCTCCCGCTCGAGCTCCACCGGGTCGGCCACCATGGTGCGTGAACCCCGACAGGGGCATGAACTGGTGCGGCCGTCCGGCCCGGAACAGGGCGTTGGACAGCTTGCCTCCGGCCAGCCCCTCCACGTCCACCCGGTAGACGCGCCCGGAGAGCACGGTGACCAGGCTCCGGCCGTCGTCGGAGAGCTCGAACCCGGTCAAGCCGCGGGCGCTGATGCGCTTGCGCTCGAGCTCGGCGCGCTCGGTGGTGCTCAGCGTCTGGGCGGCGCCGGCGAGGAGCGCCTCGGCGCTGAGCAGCTCCACCGTCCGTCCCCGGGCGACATCGAAGGCGAAGAGGGACTGCACCGGCGAGGTCGCGCCCGAGCGCAGGAAGAGCACCCAGCGACCGTCGGGGGTGGGGGTGATGTGCTTGGGCAGCCCGGCGGTGAATCCCCGCGTCTCCGAGTAGGCGCGGAGGAAGCCGACGTCCGGGTCGGCGGGAGGAGCGGCGAGCAGGGTCATGGCCAGAAGGGGGGTGAGCATCCGGGGGTCCGTCTAGCGGAGATCGGCCCGCCTCGGCGAGCGACGAGCAGTGGTAAGGGTCGGCTTTCCACGGATGCGGAACGCCACGGCCCTGCTCGTGCTCGTCGTCTCAGCCCTCCTCGGCGTGGGGGTGAGCGTGGCCGTCTTCCGGCGGGGGCGCATGCAGGACGCCCAGGAGGCGAGGGAGGCCGGGGCACGGGAGCGCCTCCGGCAGCTCGGTCACTGCCTCACGCTGGTCGGCTGGACGCTCGCCCCCGGCGCCGACGGCGGTGCGGTGGTCCGCGCCGAGGTGCTCCCGGGCCGAGACGGCCGGGTGGCGCTCGATGCGCGCGGCGGCCGGGGCACCGAGGACGTGCTCGTCCCGGAGCTGCAGCGCGAGCCTCTGGTCCCGGCCGTCGTGCAGGCCGGCCGTCCGGTGGAGCTCGAGCGACGACTGCGGCGCGTCCGGCCCGGCGAGGCGGAGGAGCTGTCCCTCCGGTTCAGTTGCCGGCCGCCGGGCCCGGAGGGCGTCTTCGGCGTCATCGAGTACAGCTCCGGCACGACCTCCGAGACCCCGGATGGCTTCGGGGGGCTGCTCCGGCCGCTCCCGCCCCCCCGTGCGGGCCGGTAGGCTCGACCCCCGCCGAGCGCCCTTCAGCGGACGGTCAGCGCGCGCAGCTCCGGGGCCCCGCCCGGCTTGGTGATGCGGATCAGGACCGCCGGCCCGCCGCGCGCCGACCGCAGCGCCACCTCGGCGTCCGCGGCGCCGTGCAGGGTCCGGCCGCCGATCTCGGTGAGGACCGCCCCGGGAGAGAAGCCGGCCGCCTCGGCGGCGGACCCGGGGCTGACGCTCACCACCACCGCCCCTCGACCTCGCAGCTGGAACCGATGGGCGAGCCGTGGAGTCAGGTCCTCGAGCCCCAGCCCGAGCGAAGCGCTGATGCCCCCGGTGGACCGGGCGACGGCGCCGGCGCGAACCAGCGGCCCGGTGCCGTCGAGGTCGGTGCGTGCTCCGAGAGTGACCTGGATGTCCCGGGCGTTGCCGTCCCGCACCAGCGTCAGCCGGACCTCGGACGCGGGCGGGTGCAGGGCCACCACCCGGATGAGCTCGGAGCGAGAGCCCACCGGCTGCCCATCGAGCGCCACCACCACGTCGTCGCGGCGCACGCCCGCGCGCTCGGCGGCGGAGCCCGGGGTGAATCCACTCACCAGGGCCCCCTCCCCGGAGGGCACGCCCAGCGCGCGCCCGAGCGCCGGGGTCATCTCCTGGAGGAGCGCCCCGAGCGCCCCCCGGGTGAGGCCTCCCTCGTGCTCGAGATGCGGAAGGAGCTGGCTCACCAGGGCCGACGGGATGGCGAAGCCGACGCCCGCGGCGCGGGGGTAGGCGGTGGCGATGCCCACCACCCGCCCCTGGAGGTCGAACAGCGGCCCACCGGAGCTGCCGGGATTGATGGCCGCGTCGGTCTGGAGAAATCCGTCGTAGGGCCCTCCCAGCTGGCGATCCACGGCGCTGACCACGCCGAGCGAGACGCTGGAGGCGAGGCCGAAGGGGTTACCCACGGCCAGCACCCAGTCTCCGGGGTGCAGGGAACGGGAGTCGCCGAGGCGCGCGGTGGAAAGGTTCCTGGGCGGATGGCGAATCCGGAGCAGCGCGAGGTCGGTGGGCCCATCGCGTCCCACCAGGTCGGCCTCCAGGGTCGACCCACTGGCCAGGTGGACCACCAGGCTGGCGGCGTCCCGGATGAAGTGGAAGCTGGTGAGAACCAGACCACGGCCTCCGACCAGCACACCGGCGCCGGCGTGCTCGGTCCGGTGCGCCCCCCCCGGAACCGGAGGATGCCCCTCGGGAAGCATCGAGGCATCGCCGTCCTTCTCGTCCTCGTCCTCGTCCGCGTCGGTGGCCGGCCCCTCGTTCACCTCGATGCTCACCACCGTGGGCAGGATGCGCTCCACGAGCGGAGCCAGGGAGGGCACCTCGACAGCAGCCGGCGGAGCACGAAGAGCGCGCGCCTCCTCGGTGCCCCGAGGCTCGCTGACCTCCGGCACGGCTCCCGGGACGGCGGCGCCGGCGGAAGGCGGCTCCCGGCAGGCCAGGGTCGCCCCCAGCGCCACGAGAGCTGCGGTCACCCGGTGCCGGCTCCGGAAGGTCAGCATTCCGGACAAGCAGATAGCGAATTGCGCGCCCGGTGCACGCCAAAGCGCTGCCGCGGGGTTGGGCCGTGAGGGATGGAAGAATCTTGAATCGAGCGTTGAAAAACACTGGCCTGGCGAGGTCCCGCCGTGAGGACGACCCCAGACCGGCTCCCTCGTGGTGACAGTGTTCTGGCGCACGCACATCGACGCGCAGATGCCGGTGGCGCGAGAGTTGCTTCACCGCCAGATGCCGGAGGGACTGCAGCCCGCGGCGGAGGACGGATGGGCGCGGAGAATCTGAATGGGGGTGCGATGCCGGGCGCGCGCCGGCAGCGGACCAGCCCGGCCAAGCTCCACCGGCACCGGCTGGAGGCGCTGCGTGCGCTCCTGTCGCTGGTGGAGTCCCTCTCCGACCGGGACCAGGACGCGGACCCTGCTCCGGAGCCGGCTCCCTCGGAGGCCAGCGACTGCGTGCAGGTGGCTCCCGAGCGCAACCGGCTCTCGGTGCGCCTCGCCGGGCTCGTCGACGAGGCGCAGGCGCGTCTCCTCGCCCGCGACGTGGAGCGAGCCTTCGCCGAGCTCCGGCCCGGCTTCGCGGCCATCGTCGACCTCTCCAGCCTGGGCACGGTGCTGCCGGAGGCGACGGAGGTCCTGCGAAAGCTGGCGGCGGTGCTCGCCGCGGCCGGGCTCCGTCAGATCGTCCGGGTGAGCGGCTCCTCCGCCGCCGAGGCCACGGTGGCGCGGTCGCTCGAGGGTCCGTACCCGACGCGGGTGGCGCGCACGGTGGAGGAGGCGGAGATGCGGCTCGACGCCTTCGCTCCCCAGGCCCGCCCCGGCTGACGGCCGAGCAGGGCCGGGCCGCCCCCGGGCCCCGGGGCGTTGCCGGCGTTCCGGCTTTGGGCTAGCGCTGCTCCGCCCGTGCGCCGGTCCCCGCTCCTCCCCATCTTCCTCATCGTCGTCGTCGACGTGCTCGGCCTGACGATCATCCTGCCGCTGCTTCCGTTCTACGCGCAGTCGCTGGGGGCCTCGGCGACGCAGGTCGGGCTCCTCATCTCCGTCTTCTCGCTCTGCTCGCTCTTCTCCGGTCCGCTCCTCGGCAGGCTGAGCGACCGGGTGGGGCGCAAGCCGCTGCTCGTCCTCAGCCAGGTGGGAACGCTGACCGGCTTTCTCGTCCTGGCCGGAGCCCAGACGCTGTGGGTCGCCTTCCTCGGCCGCATCATCGACGGCCTCACCGCCGGCAACCTCTCGCTCGCCCAGGCCTACATCGCCGACGTCACCGAGCCGAAGAACCGGTCGCGGGCCTTCGCCATCATCGGGATCGCCTTCGGCTTCGGCTTCCTGGTCGGCCCGGCCGTCTCCGGCTTCCTCTCCCAGTACGGCTACCAGGTGCCCATCCTCACCGCCGCCGGGCTGTCCCTGACCAGCATCCTGGCCACCACCTTTCTCCTGCCGGGCGGCACGCCCCAGGGCGCTGCCGTCGAGCCGGGGCCCGGGGGGCGCCGGCTGTCGCTGCTCGCCTGGGGCCAGTACGTCCAGTACTTCCGCCGCCCGGGGCTCGGTCCCCTCCTCTGGCAGTTCTTCTGCTTCACCTTCGCCTTCGCCTCGTTCACCGCCGGCCTGGCGCTGTTCTGCGAGCGGCGGCTCTCCTGGCACGGGAAGCCCTTCGGACCGGAGCAGGTCGGGTACGTCTTCGCCTACGCGGGTCTCCTGGGCGTCATCCTCCAGGGCGGCTTCATCGGGCGGCTGGTGCACCGGTTCGGCGAGACGAGCCTGGTCACCGCCGGCTTCCTCACCGCCACCATCGGCTATGCGGTGCTGGCCGGCACGTTCGGCATCCCGATGCTCCTCCTGGCGGGGACGATCGCCTCCTTCGGAAACGGCGTGCTCCGGCCGACGCTGACCAGCCTCGTCACCCAGCAGGTCAGCCGGGCCGAGCAGGGCGTGGTGCTCGGGCTCAACCAGTCGCTGCTCTCCAGCTCGCAGATTCTCGGCCCGGCCCTGGCCGGCTGGCTCATCGACCGGGGACAGCTCAGCCTCTGGGCGGCGCTGGCCGGGCTGGTGACGCTCGTCGCCCTGGCCATCAACCGCTCGGTGCCCCAGCCGCGGAGCGCCACCGCCCAGAGCGGGGGATGAGCGGCCGGGCCGGGTCAGGTCGACCGGGTGAAGAGCTGACGCTGGGTGGCCGCGTAGGCATGGGTGCGGATGAGCTCGCGCGTCCCGCGCGGATCCTTCACTCCCTGGAGCCGCAGCCGCGGCGCGGTCCGGTCCGAGGACACGACGGCGATGGTCCCGATGCCGAGCAGCCGCTCCACCGGACCCTGGTGGTAGACGAGGTCCTCCACCGACCGCAGGTCGACCTCGACCATCGACCGGGAGACGAGCCCGCTCTCCACGGTCAGGCGCTGGTTGGTGAGCCGGTAGCGGGTGGTGCGCAGGCGGGCGGCGAGCAGACCGATGCGGATGCCCCGCACCAGGACGTAGGCGCCGAGGACGGCGGCGAGGAGGAGCGGGCCCTTGCTCGGGTCCACCCACGTCCTCTGCCCGAGGTCCCCCAGAGCGCCGAGGAGCGCCGGGAAGACCACCGCGACCAAGACGATGACCGCCGCCACCACCAGGCCCAGAAGGAGCGCCTGCCCGAGGAGCAAGGTCTGGGACGGGCCGGCTTCCCAGAGCACCTGCTCGGGGCCGGGCGGGGCTGCCGGTGCCAGGGGCGGGGCGAGCCCGGGGCGCGCGCCCGCGAGACCGATGCCGCAGTGCGGGCAGCTCGCCGCCTGCGAGGAGACCTGCTTTCCACATTCCGGACAGGCGATGAGGGCCATGGTGCTCGCCCTTAGCATGGCCCGGCCGACCCCCAGGCGTCAGGCCGCTGACCGCAGGTCGCCGCTCCGGGGCGCGCCGAGCCGCTCCCCGCGCGCCACCGCGGCCACGATGCGCCCGAGCTGCTCCGCCCCGTCGGTCAGTGCCGCCGGCCCGGGCTGGAGGATGAGCGCGCTCTTCACCTCGTAGAGCTGGTCGTCGAGGACGGCCCGGACCCGGGACCACCCGGGCCGGGCCCGGATCTTCTCCGGCCGTGCCTTGCGGCCGCACCAGCTGGCCACCACCCCCTCCGGATCGCGGCGCGCGACCTCCTCCGGCGCGAAGATGCGCCCCTGGGCGCCCGGGCTCTGCCGCGACTCGGCGCAGACGTCCTCCCCGCCGGCGAGCTCGAGCAGCTCCGAGCACCAGCGGATGCCGGCGATGAGGGGCTCGTGCCATTCCTCGAAGAACATCCGCGGGCGCCGGGGCAGGGACGCCGCGCGGTCGGCGAGCCGCTCCAGGCCGCGCCGGAGCTGGTCGGAGAGCCGGTCCGCCTCGTCCCCCAGGCCGACGAGCGCCCCGATGATTCGCACCGTCTGGAGGATCTCCCCGAGGCTCCGCTGGTTGAAGAGCACCACCGGCACCCCCCGCCGGCACAGCTCGCGGCCGAGGTCCGCCTGGAGGTCGGAGAAGCCGAGGACCAGGTCGGGCCGCAGCCCGAGGATCTTCTCGAAGTCGGCCTCGAGGAAGGAGCTCACCCGGGGCTTCCGGCGCGCCTCGGGCGGGCGCACGGTGAACCCCGAGACGCCGACCACCCGGTCGCCGGCGCCCAGCCGGTAGAGCGTCTCGGTCGTCTCCTCGGTCAGACACACCACCCGCGCCGGCCAGGGAGGCGCCGAGGAGAGCAGCGCGGCGACGGATTCCGGGGGGAGGACCACGGCGGGAACTCTAGGCGCTTCCGCGCCCGGCAGGGCCCGGCGGGTCAGGAGGTGTAGGCCGCCTCGCCGTGCTGGGTGGCGTCGAGCCCCTCGCGCTCGTCGTCCTCGGCGACGCGCAGTCCGAGCGTTCGGTCCAGCACCCAGAGAATGGCCAGGGTGAGCACCACCGTCCACAGGCCGGTGGCGCCGAGCGCCACGGCCTGCTTGAGCAGGAGCGAGGGATCGCCGGCGAGGAGGCCGTCCGCGCCGCTCGGGTTGAGAACCTTTCGCGAGAACACTCCCACCAGGAGCGCGCCGAGCATCCCGCCCACGCCGTGGATGCCGAAGGCGTCGAGCGAGTCGTCGTAGTGGAAGCGCCGCTCCTTGAGCACCACCGCGCCGTAGCAGACCAGCCCGGCGGCGGCGCCGATGAGGAGCGAGGCGGCCGGCGAGACGAAGCCGGCCGCCGGGGTGATGGCCACCAGCCCGGCCACCAGGCCGGAGACGAAGCCGAGCATGGTCGGCTTTCCCCGGGTCAGCCATTCCCCGAGCACCCAGGCCAGGGCGCCGGTGGCCGCGGCGATGGTGGTGGTGACGAAGGCCAGGGCGGCGAGCTGACCGGCGGCGAGCGCGCTGCCGGCGTTGAACCCGAACCAGCCGAACCAGAGGAGCCCCGCCCCGGTGATGGTCATCGGCAGGTCATGCGGGATGAAGCGCTCCTTACCGTGCCCGAGCCTCTTGCCGACGAGCAGGGCGCAGACCAGCGCCGACAGTCCGGCCGTCCAGTGCACCACCGTGCCGCCCGCGAAATCGAGCGCGCCGTACGTTCCGAGCCAGCCGCCCTCGCCCCACACCCAGTGCGCCACCGGGTCGTAGACCAGGGTGGACCAGAGCAGGGTGAAGACGACGTAGGCGCTGAACTTCATGCGCTCGACGAAGGCCCCGGAGATGAGCGCCGGCGTGATGACGGCGAACTTGAGCTGGAAGGCCATGAAGGCCAGCTCCGGGACGCTCCCCTTGAGCCGGCCCACCACGTTGCCCAGGAGCACCTCGTTGAGACCGCCGATGAGCCCGCCGTGGTCGGTGCCAAAGGTCAGGCTGTAGCCAAGGAGCACCCACTGTACGGTGACCAGCGCCAGGGTGAAGTGGGAGTACATCAGGGTGGCGAGGACGTTCTTGCGCCGGACCATCCCGCCATAGAACAGGGCCAGCCCGGGGGTCATGAGCAACACCAGGGCCGCGGAGACGAGGATCCACGCCGTGTCGCCGGTGTCGGCGCGCGCCTCGGTGGCCTGGGCATCTGCGATGATGGGAAGAAGGGCGGCGCTCGCTCCAAGACAACGCCGGAGTGACCGGTTCATGGACCCTCGCTGTTCACATTGACGCGGTGCGTTTTGGCCACCCTAACCCAACTTGAGGCCGGCCGGGGGTGTTCCACCTCTGCCATGGACGCGGCGTCGCGCCTCACCACTGTCGCCCTCGTGCTCGTCGGCTTCGCCGCGCGCGCCTCGCCGCCGGACAGCGGCGGGCCGGGCGATGGCTGGAGCAGCGAGAAGCAGGCGGTTCACGTCCTCAACCGCCTCGCCTACGGCCCCTCGCCGGCCTCGCTGGCCGAGATCGAGTCCATGGGCATCCAGGCGTGGATCGACTCTCAGCTCCGACCGGCCGCCATCGACGACCGCGCGGTGGAGGCCAAGCTCGCGCCCTTCCGCTCTCTCCAGATGTCCACCGCCGAGCGGCTCGCCACCTACGAGCCCGAGGTCAAGCTCGCCCGGCAGCGCGGGCTCGATCCGGCCGACCCCGAGACGCGCGCCCGCCTCGCCGAGGAGCTGCCCATGGGCGCGCTGCCCCGGCAGATGGGGGCCGAGCTCATCGCCGCCCGCCTCATCCGCGCCACCGAGAGCCGCCGGCAGCTGGAGGAGGTGCTGCTCGACTTCTGGTTCAACCACTTCAACGTCGCCGCGCAGAAGGGCGCGGTGCGCTGGATGCTGGCCAGCTACGAGCAGGACGCCCTGCGCCCCCACCTCTTCGGAAGCTTCCGGGACCTGCTCGGCGCGGTGGCCCATCACCCGGCGATGCTCTTCTACCTCGACAACTGGATGTCGACGCGCGAGGGATTCGACCTGGGCGCGCTGCGGCGGGCCGGGGCGCCGGTGCCGAAGAAGCTGGCCGAGGGCGGCAAGCTGGGCCTGAACGAGAACTACGCCCGCGAGCTGCTCGAGCTCCACACCCTGGGCGTCGACGGCGGATACACCCAAGCGGACGTGCGGGAGGTGGCGCGCTGCTTCACCGGCTGGGGCATCGACCGCCCGCGGCAGGTGGGCACCTTCGCCTTCCACCCCATGGCCCATGACCGCGGGGAGAAGCAGGTGCTCGGCCGCACCATCGCCGCCGGCGGCGGCATGGAGGACGGCGAGCAGGTGCTCGACCTTCTCGCCGCCCACCCCTCCACGGCGCGCTTCCTGGCGCGCAAGCTGGCCCAGAAGTTCGTGGCCGACGAGCCGCCCCCGGCGCTGGTGGAGCGCCTGGCGGCGGTCTACCTGGCCACCCGCGGAGACCTGACCTCGGTCTACCACGCGCTGTTCGGGAGCACGGAGTTCTGGAGCGACCGGGCCTTCGGCGCGAAGACCAAGACGCCGCTCGAGTTCACCGTCTCCGCCGTCCGGGCGCTGGGCGGGACGACCTACGGGGACGTGGCGCTGGTCAAGGCGCTGGACGGGATGGGTGAGCTCCTCTACCGCGCCCAGCCGCCCACCGGATGGCCGGAGGTGGCCGCCCCTTGGGTCAACGCCGGGGCGCTGGTGTCGCGCATCAACTTCGCGCTCGCCCTCACCGCCGGCCGGGTCCCGGGGACCGAGGTGCGGCTGCCGGAGGTCGCCCGGGGGGCCGGGGCATCGGAATCGGTGGAGACGCTGTCGCGCGCGGTGCTCCACGTGCCGCTGAGCGCGGCGACGCGCGCCACGCTGCTCAGGGCCGTGGCCGGCGAGGAGGACCGGATGCCCGACGGCGAGACCCGCTCGGTGGACCGGGCCCAGGTGGCCGGCCTCCTGCTCGGAAGCCCGGAGTTCCAGAAGCAATGAGACGGACGAGCTTTCCGCGACGCGTCTTCCTCAAGTCCAGCGGCCTGGCCTTCCTCGGGCTCGGGCTGTGCCCCGGCTTCCTGCGCCGTGCGGTGGCGGAGACCACCCGGCCGAGGCGGACGCTGGTGTTCGTCTTCCTGCGCGGCGGAGCGGACGGCCTCTCCATCGTCCCACCGGTGGGAGATCCGGCCTACCCCGCGGCCCGGCCGACCCTGGCCATCCCCCGCCCGGGCGCCGAGGGCGGTGCCCTCGCGCTCGACGGCACGTTTGGCCTCCATCCGGCGCTGGCGCCGCTCGAGCCCCTCTGGCGGTCGGGAGCCCTGGCCGCGGTCCATGCGGCCGGGCTCCACGGCGCCACCCGCTCGCACTTCGATGCCCAGGACTTCTGCGAGAGCGGCACCCCGGGCGCCAAGTCCACCGAGGATGGCTGGCTGAACCGGTGCCTCCAGGAGATTCCCGAGCCGCGCGCCGGTGCCTTCCGGGCGGTCGCCCTCCAGGGCACCCTGCCGCGCACGCTGCGGGGGACGGCGCCGGCGGTGGCGGTGGAAGGGCTCCAGGGCTTCCGGCTCTCCGGGCACGAGCGGCTCGACAGCTTCGAGGGCCTCTACGCCGGAGCGGTCGACCAGGCGCTCCGGAGCACGGGGCAGGAGGCCTTCGAGGCGCTGCGTGCGGCCGCCTCGGCCGAGCTGTCGGCCCGGCCGCCCGAGAACGGCGCCGTGTACGCCAGGGCACCGCTCGCCCGGCGGCTCCAGGACACCGCCCGGCTGCTCCGCGGCGGGGTCGGCCTCGAGGTGGTGGCCACCGAGATGGGCGGCTGGGACACCCACGTTGCCGAGGGAGGCAGCACCGGACAGCTCGCCGGCCGGCTGCGGGAGCTGGGCGAGGCGCTGGCCGCCTTTGCCCGGGACCTCGGCCCGCGCCTCTCCGAGGTGACGGTGGTGGTGATGACCGAGTTCGGCCGCACCGTCCGGGAGAACGGCAACCGGGGAACCGACCACGGCACGGGCTCGGTGATGCTGCTCCTCGGCGGAGGTGTGCGCGGCGGCCGCGTCCACGGCGGCTGGCGCGGCCTCGACGGCCCGGGGCTCTTCGAGGACCGCGACCTGGCCATCGGCACCGACGTGCGGTCGGTCCTGGCCGAGGCGCTGGCCGCCACCCTGCGGCCGCCGGACCTCGGGCGCGTGTTTCCCGGATTCACCCCCAGCCGGGTGGGCGCCTTCGACTGAGTTCCACGGGGACGTCAGCCGTCTCGGCGACACTCGGCGGCCGCGGGCGCCCTGTCCGGGGAGGTGACGCGTCGTGGGCAGCGTGGAGGTGGCGTGCGTGGAATCGCCGGTGGGGCCCCTGCTCCTCGCCGCCGAGGACGGGGCGCTGGTGGCGCTCAGCTTCGCCGAGAGCGCGGCGCACGTCCGGCCCTGGCTCGAGCGCCACCTCGGTCCGAGCAGCTTCGTGCCCAGCTCCAACCCGGCCGGCGCGGTGCGTGCCCTGGAGCGCTACTGGGCCGGGCACCTGGACGCGCTGTCGCTGGTGCCCGTCCATCTCCGCGGGACGGGATTCCAGGTGCGCGTCTGGGAGACGCTGCGGCGGATCCCGAGCGGCACCGCCTGGAGCTACGCCACCCTGGCCCGGGCGGTGGGCGCGCCGACGGCGCTGCGGGCGGTGGGAGCGGCCAACGGCCAGAACCCGGTGGCGATCATCGTCCCCTGTCACCGGGTCATCGGCTCCGACGGCAGCCTCACCGGCTACGGGGGCGGGCTGGACCGCAAGGCCTGGCTGCTGGCGCACGAGGGCGTCCTGGCGCCCGAGCTGCCGCTCGGACCCTCGCCGACGGCCGACGCGCTGCACCCGGTGCATTGACGGCAGGAGCATCCGCCGGGGGGGCCGTCCGGCCGGAAACCTCCGGGGTCAGCCGTCGCGGAGCATGACCCGCGCCGCCGTGTAGCCGCTCGCGCCGAAGACCCCGCCGCCCGGATGGGTGCTGGCGCCGGTCAGGTACAGCCCCTCCACCGGCGTCCGGTAGCGAGAGAGCGAGGGCGTGGGCCGGAGGCCGAACATCTGGTCGAGCGACATGTCCAGATGCATGACGTTGCCGCGAAGCAGCCCGAAGCGGCGCTCCAGGTCGAGCGGTGACTGGATGTGCCGGTGGAGGAGATTGCCCCGCATGTTGGGCGCGAAGCGATACAGCTGCTCGCAGATGTCGTCCGCCGCCTGCTCGCGGATCTCGTCCCAGGCCTGACCGCCGGCCAGCTGGTAGGGGTGGTACTGGCTCCAGAGGTAGACCACGTGCTTGCCCGGAGGAGCGAGCTCGGGGTCGATGGCGCTGAAGGTCATGGCCACGACCTGCGGCTCGGAGGGATTGCGGCCGAGCAGGAACTCGGCGTGGGCGCTGCGGACGGCATCCGCCGAGCGGGTGAGCAGCTGGAGCCCGTGGTGGGCGTCGCCCGGCTCACCGGTCGCCTCGCCTCGGTAGGCCGGGAGCGCGCCGGCCGCGCAGCGCACGGCCATCCCGAAGCCGTTTCCCACGCGGGCGGCCGCCACCTCCTCCCGGACGGCCGGCGGGAGGTGCTCGGCAGCGACCAGGTCGAGCAGGGTGGTGCGCACGTGCGCACCGGAGACGACGCGGCTGGCCGAGACCCGCTCGCCTCCCTCGAGCACGAGGCCGCGGATCCGCCCGCCCTCCACCTCGATGGCGGTGACCGCGGCGCCGGTGCGGACCGTGCCCCCGTCGGACTCGAGCCGGCGGGCGAGCGCCCGGGTGAGCATCCCCGAGCCGCCGCGCGGGTGCTTGGCGCCGATGCGGTGCAGGACGGCGTACCAGCCGACGAAGGGAGCCGACCCGCGCTCGTCCGGCCCGGGGCCCGACTGGGCGCCGAGCCAGGTCAGCGCGGCCCGCACCGGCGCCGAGCGGAAGCGCCGTGCCACCACATCGCCGTAGCTGGAGAGGATCTCCTGGAATCCGGCGGCGGTGGGGCGGCGCGGACCGGAAACGCCCACCAGCCGGCGCGCGAGCCGGAGCGGGCCGGGCACGTCCTGGAAGGCGGCGAACACCGCCTCGGAGAGGGGCTCCCAGTCCCGGACGAAGCGCCGGTAGGCCTCGGCATCCTCGGCGCTGACCCCGGCGATGGAGGCGCAGGTCCGCTCCAGGTCACGGTAGAAGGCGAGGTGGGGTCCGTCGGGGTTGGGGAAATACGCCCACGGGTCGACGTCCAGGTATTCGAGGCCGAAGCGGTGCAGCTCCAGCTCGCGCACCACCGGAGTGGCGTGGATGAGGACGTGGACGCTCGAGCCCACGTCGTAGCGAAATCCGGGGTGGAGCTCCTCGGTGCACACCGCGCCGCCCACCTGCGCCGACCGCTCGAAGACGCTGACCCGGTGCCCGGCCCGCTGGAGGTAGCAGGCACACACCAGCGCGTTGTGCCCCGAGCCGACCACGGCCACGTCGTGCCACCTGCCCACGACCAGGACGTTTCGCAGACCAGCAGCGAGGCGGGCAAGGCCGTGCCTTCCCCGGGAGGCTCACCCGGCGCGTGGCGGGGCGTCCGAGCCGCGGCGCAGCCGCCCGGGCGGCTCCATCTCGAGCCAGGCGGTGCGGCAGCCGAGGCAGGCCACCTTGCGTCCCTCCGGGAAGGTCCGCTCGGTCACCACCTCGGTGGCGGGCCCGCCTCCGGGAGCGCAGGCCGGGCAGGCCGAGCCGGTGGGCCGGACGGGGTAGGCATGCTGGTAGGGAGGAAGGCGCAGGAGCTTGAACCACTCCACCACCGCGTCCTCGGAGAGCGTGAGGTGGAGCGCGTGCGAGGCGTCCCGCACCAGCCCGTGATGGAGCGCGAGCCAGTAGACGCGCAGCCGGACGAGGTGCGCCTGCATGCCCCGCCGCCGGAACTCGTCCCCGAGGCGGCGCACCATGTCCAGAAGGGCCGCGCGGTCCATCGGTACCTGGACATACGTTCAGTCATGGCTTCCGGGCAAGGCCCCAGGGTCCCTCCCACCCGCTGCACCCGGGGCCCGCGCTCGGCGGTACCAGCCCATCCCTCCCTCAGCCGGCCTCGGAGAGGGAAGGGGCCGGGGCCTTGGCGGCCCGGGCCCGCCGGGTGCGCACGGCGTCGACGGCCCGGACCAGGAGCAGGACGCCGACGAGGAGCGCGTAGGTCAGCGGCTGGGTGATGTCGAGCTTCACCCGCCAGAGGAAGTGGACCACGGCGAGCGCGCCGGCCAGGTAGGCGAGGCGGTGCAGCGCCTTCCAGCGCCGGAACCCGAGCCGGCGGACCGCGGCATCGGTGGAGGTGGCGGCCAGGGGCAGGAGGAGGAGGAAGGCCGCGAACCCGACGATCATGAACTTGCGCTGGGTCACGTCCGCCCAGAGCACCCGCCAGTCGAAGCCCTGGTCGACCGCCACGTAGGTGACCAGGTGGAGCGCCGCATAGAAGACCGAGAAGAGCCCGAGCATGCGCCGGAGGCGGATGGGCCACGTCCAGCCGAGGAGCAGCTTGAGCGGGGTGCAGGCCAGCGAGGCGACGAGGAAGATGAGGGCCAGGAGCCCGAGCCGGTTCAGGGCGATGGCCACCGGGTCGGCCCCGAGCGTCCCGCGCGCGGCCTTCAGGGCGAGCCCGCCGAGGGGCACCAGGGCCCCGGCGAAGACGCCCGGCTTGAGCCAGGGGGCCGGGACCTGTCGGCGCGGGGCCACGCGTGCGACCCTAGTAGAGCTTCTTCGGGTCCATCCCCGCGTAGAGCGAGGCGACCTCGTCGGCGTAGCCGTTGAAGGGGAG
>DASPUU010000212.1:0-16807 GCA_035622755.1 Myxococcaceae bacterium | reverse complement strand
AGGGGTCGATCGCGCTGAGCTGGAAGGCCTCCTCCACGCTCATCCCCTCGCGGAAGGCGTGGAACAGGGCCTGCGGCCGCTCCGGCCGAGGCACCCGGAGCAGATCGCGGGTCCTCTCGGTGCGAGCCTCGGTGTCCGCCGGAAGCTCCAGCGGCTCGAACGAGGAGAGGGCGCCGGACTCGGTGCTCCGCAGCGCCTTCATGTAGGCCTCGCGGAAGGTCCGGCCGATGGCCATCACCTCGCCCACACTGCGCATCGAGGTGGTGAGGGTCCGGGCGGCGCGAGGGAACTTCTCGAAGTTGAACCGCGGAATCTTCACCACCACGTAGTCCAGCGTCGGCTCGAAGGAGGCCGGCGTGTCGCGGGTGATGTCGTTCTTCAGCTCGTCCAGCCGGTAGCCCATCGCCAGCTTGGCGGCGATCTTCGCGATGGGGTACCCGGTGGCCTTCGACGCCAGCGCGCTGGAGCGGCTGACCCGCGGGTTCATCTCGATGACCACCATCCGGCCGTCGCGTGGGTCGATCCCGAACTGGATGTTGGACCCGCCGGTGTCGACGCCAATCTCCCGGATGATGGCCAGCGCCGCCTGGCGGAGCCGCTGGTACTCCTTGTCGGTCAGCGTCTGCGCCGGAGCGACCGTGATGCTGTCCCCGGTGTGCACCCCCATCGGGTCCAGGTTCTCGATCGAGCAGATGATGATCACGTTGTCCGCGGTGTCGCGGACCACCTCCAGCTCGAACTCCTTCCACCCCAGCACGCTCTCCTCGACCAGGAGCGTGGAGGTGGGGCTGGCCTTCAGCCCCTGGAGGCAGATGGTCTCGAACTCCTCGGAGTTGTAGGCCACGCCCCCGCCGGTGCCGCCGAGGGTGAAGCTGGGGCGGATGATGGCCGGGAAGCCGATGTCCCGGACCACGGCCTTTGCCTCGTCGAGCGAGTGCGCGTACCCGCTGCGGGGAAGCGGGATGCCGATCTTCTGCATCGCCGCCTTGAACAGCTGCCGGTCCTCGGCCTTGTTGATGGCGTTGAGCGAGGCGCCGATGAGGCGCACGCCGTACTTCTCGAGGATGCCCTCCTCGGCCAGCGCCTTGGCCAGGTTGAGCGCCGTCTGGCCGCCCATGGTGGGCAGCAGCGCGTCCGGACGCTCGCGCTCGATGATCTGCTCGGCGGCGTCGACGGTGATCGGCTCGACGTAGGTGCGGTCGGCGAACTCCGGGTCGGTCATCACCGTGGCCGGGTTGCTGTTGAGGAGGACGACCTGCACGCCCTCCTCGCGGAGCGCCTTGATGGCCTGCGTCCCCGAGTAGTCGAACTCGCACGCCTGGCCGATGATGATCGGCCCGGACCCGATGACCAGGACCTTGTGGATGTCGCTTCGCTTGGGCACGCCGGCCGGCCCCTGTACCACGAACCGGCGACGCGGGGAGGCCCCCGGGCCCCCGCGCCTTACGTCAGCCCGCCGACGAAGTCGCGCAGCCTCCCCAGCCCCTTCTCGATGGTGGCTCGCGAGGTGGCGAAGCTGAAGCGGAGATGCCCCTCACCGCCGAACGGCTCGCCCGGGACGGCGGCCAGGCGATAGTCGTCGAGCAGCGTCTCGGAGAGCTGCTGGGACCCCTGGAGCACCTTGCCCCGGTGCCGCTTGCCGAGCAGCCCGTGGAAGCTGGGGAAGAGGTAGAAGGCGCCGTCCGGCGGACGGATGCGCACCCCGGGCAGCGCCCGGAGCCCGGCCACGAAGAGGTCCCGGCGGGCCTGGAACTCCCGGACCATGGCCTCCACCGTGTCCGGCGGCCCCCGGAGCGCGGCCAGGGCCGCCCGCTGCCCGATGCTCGAGGCATTCGAGGTGGACTGGTCCTGGACGAGCGCCATCGCCGCGATCAGGGCCTTGGGACCGGCCGCGTAGCCGAGCCGCCAGCCGGTCATGGAGAAGGCCTTGCTCAGCCCGTTGACCACCAGCGTCCGGTCGGCCAGCTGGGGAGCGACGTTGAGGACGTCGACGAAGGGGCGCCCGGTGTAGAGCAGCTTTTCGTAGATGTCGTCGGTCACCACCACGATGTCCGGATGGCGCTCGAGGACGGCGGCCAGCGCCTGCAGGGCCCCGGGCGCGAGCACCGCCCCGGTGGGGTTGGAGGGGCTGTTCAGGAGCACCGCCCGCGTGCGCGGGGTGATGGCGCGGGCCAGGCGCTCCGGATCCGGCACCCAGCCGTCCTCCTCCCGGGTGGGGACGGCCACCGGCCGCCCGCCGGCGAGGGACACCATCTCCGGGTAGCTCATCCAGGCGGGGGTGAAGATCACCACCTCGTCGCCCTCGTCGAGCAGCGCCTGGAAGCCGTTGTACAGGCACTGCTTGGCCCCGTTGCCGACCACCACCTGCTCCGGCGCATAGTGGAGGCCGTTGTCCGCCTTGAGCTTGTCGCAGATGGCGGCCCGCAGCTCGGGCATCCCGGCGGTGGCGGTGTACTTGGTGAAGCCCTCCTCCAGCGCCTGGATCGCAGCGCGCTTGATGTGCTCGGGCGTGTCGAAGTCCGGCTCGCCGGCGGCGAAGCCGACCACGTCCTCGCCGGCTGCCGCGAGCGCCTTGGCGCGGGCATTGAGGGCCAGGGTGGGCGAGGGCTTGATGGCGTTGAGCCGGCGGGCGAGCTTCATCATCGTTCGCAACAGCGCCTATAGCCGGGCGGTCCGACGCCGACAAGCCCACGGGAGCCCGACGGGCGCGCCGGGGTCAGCGTGCCGGGAAGCGCTCGCGCAGCTTGCGGAAGACGTTGGGTGGCACGAGGCCCTCCACGTCACCGCCCAGCGAGGCCACCTCGCGGACCAGCTGCGAGGAGATGTAGAAGCTGTCCTGCCCGGTCATCATGAAGACGGCGTCGAACTCCGGGTCGAGCTTCCGGTTCATGTTCGCCAGCTGGAACTCGTACTCGAAGTCCGAGACCGCGCGGAGACCGCGCAGGACCAGGTGCACGCCCTTGCGCCGGGTGTAGTGCACCAGGAGCCCCTGGAAATCGTCCACCTCCACCCGGGGGTCGGGGCACGCCTCGCGGATCAGCTGCCGGCGCTCCACCACGCTGAACATGGGCGACTTCTTGGGGTTGTCGAGC
This sequence comes from Myxococcaceae bacterium, assembly GCA_035622755.1. GTDB lineage: Bacteria > Myxococcota > Myxococcia > Myxococcales > Myxococcaceae > JADGRA01. The sequence goes on along the minus strand of DASPUU010000212.1, from coordinate 13,715 downwards.
ACGGCAACGATGAGGCGGTCGAAGAGCTTCAGGCCGCGGCGGATGATGCTCAGGTGCCCGTTGGTGAGCGGGTCGAAGGAGCCGGGATAGATGGCGGTGGCCATGGGGGTCGAAGGGGAAGTGTCCCGGGGCCAGGTCGGTGGGGTCAAGGAATTGCCGCCGGCCTCCGGTACAGGCTGAGCACGGTGTCCCCGAACCGGCGCCGGTCCCAGAGGTGGAGCCGGCCGGACTCGCCCGGGAGGTCCTCCCTGCGGTCGTGCTCGAAGACCAGGGTGCCCCCGTCGTCGAGCAACGGCTCGAGCGCCCCGAGGAGCCGGCCGCCGGCGCGCGCCCGGTAGGGGGGATCGGCGAAGACCAGAGAAAACCGCCTCCCCTCCCGCGCCAGCCGCTCCACCGCCCGCTCCGCCGAGAGCCGGAGCACGCTCGCCTCGCCGCCGAATCCCAGCTGGGCGGCGTTGCCCCGGCACAGGGCGGCCGCCTCGGCCGAGGAGTCGACCAGGATGGCCGAGGCGGCGCCCCGGGAGAGCGCCTCCAGGCCGAGGGCCCCCGTGCCGGCGTAGAGGTCGAGCACCTCGCCTCCCTCCAGCCGCTGGCCGAGGACGTTGAAGAGCGCCTCCCGCACCCGGTCCGCGGTGGGGCGGATGGCCGAGGAGCGAGGAGCCTTCAGCTGCCGCCCGCGCCGCGTGCCGCCGACGATGCGCATCCCGGGGCCCTCGACCCTCCGGCCGGCGCCGCCGGTCAGTGGACCTCGCCGGCGTGGGCGTAGGTCTCGCTCTCGATCTGGATGGTGGTGTGGTCGATGCCGAAGCGCTCGAGGAGGTGATGCTTGACCGCGGAGAGGATCCGGTCGTTGTTGCAGACCATCGGGTCGAGGACCACCAGGTGGGCGGAGAGCGCGTAGAGCCCGCTGGAGAGGCTCCAGACGTGGAGGTCGTGCACCGCCACCACCCCGTCGGCTCCCTCGAGCAGCGCGCGCACCGCGTCCAGGTCGACGTGAGCGGGCACCGCCTCGAGGAGGACGTCCACCGCGTCGCGCAGGAGCCGCCAGCTGCCGACGACGATGACCACGGCGATGACCAGGGAGAGCGCCGGGTCCACCCATCGCCAGCCGCTGAGGGCCATCACCCCCGCCCCGAGCAGCACGCCGACGCTGGAGAGCGTGTCTCCGAGCACGTGCAGGAACGCCGCCCGCGCATTGAGGGTGTGGCTCCGGTGCAGGAAGCCGAGCGCACCGAGATTGGCGAGGAGCCCTATGGTGGCCACCACCGCCATCGGCGCCAGGTGCACCTCGGGCGGCGAGCGGAGGCGGGTGATGGCCTCGACGACGATGAACACGGTGATGCCCAGGAGCAGGACCCCGTTCAGCAGGGCGCTCAGGATCTCCAGCCGGACGTAGCCGTAGGTGCGCTTGAGGTCGGCGGGGCGCCCGGCGAACCAGAGCGCCAAGAGCGCCAGCCCCAGGGCGGAGACGTCGGTGAGCATGTGCCCGGCATCGGAGAGCAGGGCGAGCGAGTGGGTCCACCAGCCGCCCACCGCCTCGAGCACGGCGATGCCGACGGTGATGACCAGCGCGGCCAGCATGCGCCGGCGGTCCGCGGCGCGCTCGGTCGCCGCCGCCGGCGTACCCGCCGCGGGAGCCGGCTCGAGACCCGGGCGGGGGTGGGAGTGGGAGGACGTGGTGGACGACAGTGGCGAGCTCCGGGCACGGACGGGCGCGCGCACTATAGGTCAGTGCACGCTCCCCGGGAGCGGTGGGGACCGGGGGGCTGGCCCGGGCCCCGTGGGCTCGGCGCCGCTAGCGAGCGGCGCGCGCCCGGCGCCGCAGCGTCAGGCCGGCGCCGGCGGCCAGCAGGAGGCCGCCGAGCAGTCCGACGAGCGGGAGCGGGCTGGCGGTCTTGGGCAGCCTGGCCGGCTTGGGCGGAGGAGCAGCCGCCACCGCCGGGGCTGCCGGGGCCGCAGGCGCGGCGGCCGGCGCGGGTGGCGGGGCGGTCACCTTGGCGGTCACCTGCCGCTCGGTCGAGACCTGGGGCGGGTACTTGGTGATGATCGTCGCCGTCAGGCGGTCGCCGACCTTGAGGTCGCCGAGGGCGACCTCCTTGCCATCGACGAGGATCTTCACGTCCCGGGCATCGGCCTCTTTCGGCGTGTAGGTGACCAGCTGGCCCTTGGCGTTCTTCACCACGATGGACCCCATGGTGGCCGACATCACCGTGCCCTTGATGACCCGGGTCACCGTCACCGGCTCGACGGTCTTGGTCTCGGTGATCACCGCGGTGATCTTGTCGCCCGGCTTGAGGTCGGCCAGGGTCACGTTCTTCCCGTTCATCTGGAAGGTGAATCCATCCGGAACGGTGTGCTGGCGCGTGACCCCGTCCGACTCCTTGGTGATCAAGGTGTTGCCGGAGACGTAGACCACGACGCCCTTGCGAACGGTGGTCGTGGTGGTGGTGGTGGTGGTGCCCGTGGTGCTGGTCGTCGAGCCGGTGGCCGGTGCAGTCTGGCTCTGGGCGTGGGCCAGGCCGGCGAGCATCATCAGCCCGAGGACGATTCGCGCCGACGTTCGATCGAGTGCCATGATTTTCGTTCTCCCCATGCGCTGGCGGCGGCACCCACCAGAGGCGCCGGGCGTCATCCCTCCGGGCCCGTTCCTGCCAGGGTGGCCCGGACGATGTAGCGCTTCGGGGCTGATCCCACGAAGTAAAAGGGGTAGCAAGTGATAAGTGTCAGCGTCGGCGCCGCGGTCGGCTCGAGGACGCGCACGTCATCGGGGCGGACGATGCGGATGTTATCGACCCGGTAACTTCGGCGACCACCCGGCGTCGCCACCTCGATGGCGTCCCCGGTGCGGACGTCCTTCAGGCCCCGGAAGAAGCCGTCCCGGTGTCCGGCGATGGCGACGTTTCCCGGCTCGCCCGGCCGCGCCGTCGCTTCCACCCAGCCCACGCCCCGGTCGAGCGTCCACTCCTCGGTCCCGGCGAGCACCGGCACCTCGAGTCCGATCTTCGGAATTCGGAGGACGGCGAGCGGCGGCGGCGCCGGCTCGCGGGCCGCCCGGGCGAAGGCCCGGACGCGCTCTTCCGCCCACAGGCGCTGGTCGACTGGCCCGGTTTCCAGCACCACCGGAGCGGCGGCAGTGGCGGAGAGGGGCGGCGGCGAGGACGCCGTCACCTCGACCTCGTGGAAGCGTCGCAGGTCGCGCGCGGCGAGGAAAGCGGCCAAGCCCCGGGCGAGCCCCCAGCCGGCGACGAGCAGGAGCCCCGCGCTCCAGGCCATCACCTCGGTGCGGCGGAGCCAGACGGAACGTCGGCCGGGGCGAATCGCCTCCGCGGCGCGTCCTCGCAGTCTCGACGATGGCGGCTGTGCTGTGTGCAGGCGGCGGCAGGATGCTACAGGATCCCGGTGCTCCACCAGCGCAGGCCGCGGAGGACGGGCCTCACCGTCTCGGCCCCGATTGGCCGACGGCGACCCGCCGGCCGCTCCCGCGGAGGCCCTCGCGTCTTCTGGACCTCGGAGGGCGTGGGAGAGCCGGCGATGGTGCTCGCCGACGGCCTCGGCTGCGACGGTTTCATCTGGCGCTACCTCGGTCCGGCCCTGGCGCAGCACCACCGGGTGCTTCACTTTCATTACCCCGGACATGGGCGCTCTCCCGCTCCACCGACGGACGCGCCGCTGTCGGTGGAGTCGCTGGCCGATGACCTGGTGGCGGTGCTCGACGCCGCCGGGGTGGAGCGGGCGGTGGTCATCGGCCACTCCATGGGCGTGCAGGTGGCGCTCGAGGCCCATCGCCGGCACCGGGAGCGGCTCCGGGCGCTGATCCTGGTGTGCGGCAGCCCTGGCCACCCGTTGGATACGTTCCACGACACGTCCTTCCTGCGGCGTGTCCTCCCCGTCCTGCGCTGGACTGCGGACGCGGCTCCCCGGGGCGTGTCCGCGCTCACCGGCACGCTGGTGCGCACCGGGGCGGCCCTGGAGCTGGCCCTGCTGCTCGAGGTCAACCCACGGCTGGTGCAGCGCGCGGACCTGGAGCCCTACTTCGCCCATTTCCAGTCGATGGACCCCCGGGTCTTCCTGCGGATGATGCACGCCGCCTCCGAGCACTCCGCCGAGGACCACCTGGTGGCAGTCGACCGGCCGGTGCTGGTGGTGGCCGGTGACCGGGACCGCTTCACCCCCGCCTGGCTCTCGCGCCGAATGGCGCTGGCCATTCCCGGCGCCGAGCTGGTGCTCGTCCAGGGCGGCAGCCACACCACTCCCCTCGAGGCTCCGGAGCGAGTGCACCGCGCGGTGGAGGATTTCCTGCGCCGGCGTGTGAGCGGCGCGCACACCGGGGCTCCCGGGGCTGCTTGACCGGCCCGGGAGCGACGTTGGACCCTGTGTCATGGGCTTCGAACCGGCCACCACGGCCCGGTCGCTGGCGGCAGCCGCGCCGCCGGACGCGGCGTGGCTGGTGGTGACCAGCTCCTCGACGCCCGGCACGCTGGGCCGCATCTTCCAGCTGGACACGGCCGAGACGGCGCTGGGGCGCGCTCCCGATGCCGAGGTCCGGCTCCTGGACGACGGCGTCTCCCGCCGCCACGCCCGAATCGTCCGGGCAGGGGACGGCTCGTTCGAGCTCCACGACCTCGCCTCCACCAACGGCACCTTCCACAACGGCGTCCGGCTCGAGGGGAGCGTCCGGCTGGCCGAGGGCGACAAGATCCAGCTCGGCGGCCACTGCACCCTCCGCTTCTCCTGGAAGCAGTCGGCACAGGCCGACGACGAGCTGCGCGAGGCGCTGGCCGCGGCCCGGGTGGGGACCTTCAGTCTCGAGCTTCCCGGCGCGTCGGTCGCCTGGTCCGAGGCGGTGGAGGCGGTGGTGGGTGCGCCTCCGAGGTCGATCCCGCGGACCGCCCGGCCGCTGGCCGAGTTCGTCGACGCCCAGGACCTGCCCCGGGTGACCGCCGCCCTGGAACATGCCACCGCCGGCCGGCACCAGCTCGAGGCCGAGTTCCGCTTCGCGTCTCCCGCCGGAGCCGGCACCTGGGTGGCGCTCCGCGGCGACGTCCTCCGGGACGAGGAGGACGTCCCGGAGCGGGTGGTGGGCACGGTGATGGACATCAGCGCCCGGAAGACCGCCGAGCAGGAGCTTCGCCGGCAGGCGCTGATGTTCGAGAGCTTCAACGATGCGGTGGCCCTGGTCGATCTCCACGGAAGCGTCCTCGACTGGAACGGCTCGGCGGAGCGTCTGTTCGGCCACCCGAGGGCCGAGGTGCAGGGCCGGCCTTACCAGCAGGTCCTCGGGCTCGAGGGCGAGGACCTCGGCCCGCCGGCGATCCAGGCGGCGCTGAAGCGCTACGGGCGCTGGAACCGGGAGCTGACCGCCCGGCGCAGGGACGGGGCGCCGTGCTTCTGCGAGGTGACGGTGGTGCCGCTGCGCGGCGCGGACGGACGCCACCTGGCCTCGCTCGCCGTCCACCGCGACGTCGGCGAGCGCCGGGCGATGCAGGCCCAGCTCGTGCTGGCCAGCCGGATGGCCGCGGTGGGGACGCTCGCCGCCGGCGTGGCCCACGAGATCAACAACCCGCTGGCCTTCATCAACGCCAACCTGGCCTGGCTCCAGGAGGAGATCCAGACCCACCGGGCGGGCCTCGGCGAGGCGGCGCTCGACCAGGTGACGGCGGTGGTCCGCGAGGCCCGCACCGGCATCGACCGCATCGCCGACATCGTCCGCGAGCTCAAGGCCTTCGCCCGGGTCGAGGCCGAGGACGCCGCAGCGCCGGTGGACATCCGCAAGGCCCTCGCCTTTGCCCTGAAGATGGCCGACCCGGAGCTCCGCAAGCGCGCCCGGGTGGTCGCCGAGCTGGCCGAGGTCCCGCCGGTGCTGGGAAGCGAGGGGCGGCTGGCCCAGGTCTTCCTCAATCTGCTGCTCAACGCCGCCCAGGCCATCCCCGAGGGCTCCTCCTCGACGCACGAGATCTCCGTCCGCTGCCAGCGCCGGGACCGCACGGTGGCAGTGGAGGTGGGCGACACGGGCCGGGGCATCCCGCCCGAGCTCCAGGCCCGCATCTTCGATCCCTTCTTCACCACCAGGCCGGTGGGCGAGGCGACCGGGCTCGGGCTTTCCATCTGCCACAGCATCGTCCGCGGGCTGGGCGGGGAGATCTCCGTCCGCTCCACGGTCGACCAGGGGTCCACCTTCTCCGTCCTCCTCCCCGCGCACCTCCCGAACAGCACCGCCCAGGCGGCGGCCGACGCGGGCGAGGACCGCGGCTCCGGCGTGCGGGTGCTGGTCGTCGACGACGAGCCGTTCATCTGCTCGGCCATCCAGCGCCTGCTTCGCCGGGAGTGCCTGGTCTCCACCGCCACCTCGGGCCGCGAGGCGCTGGGCCTGGTCGCCGCCGGCCAGCGGTTCGACGTCATCTTGTCGGATCTGATGATGCCGGAGATGTCCGGAGAGGACCTGCTCCGCGCCCTCCGCGAGGAGGCTCCGGACCAGGCCGCCCGGGTGGTGATCATGACCGGGGGAGCCTTCACGCCGAGGAGCGAGGAGTTTCTCCGCTCCCTCACCCTCCCCCACCTCACCAAGCCTCTCACCCTGGACAACCTCCGCGCGGCCATCGACGGCGCGCTCCAGCACGCGCCGGCGGCCGCCTGACGGCGGATCCACCCCCCAGGGGGGTCCTTGCGCCGGCCGGCAGCCAACGCTACAAGCCGCGCGCGCCGAGCAGGCCTCCAGCCCATGTTTCCCCGCGACCAGATCCGCAACGTGGCCATCGTGGCCCACGTCGACCACGGCAAGACCACCCTGGTGGACCACATGCTCCGCCAGGCGGGTGTCTTCCGCGCCAACGAGGCGCTGGTGGAGCGGGTGATGGACTCCAACGCCCTGGAGCGTGAGAAGGGAATCACCATCCTGGCGAAGAACACCGCCGTCGATTACCGCGGGCACCACATCAACATCGTCGACACCCCGGGTCATGCCGACTTCGGCGGGGAGGTGGAGCGCGCCCTCCGGCTGGTGGACGGGGTGCTGCTGCTCGTCGACGCCGCCGAGGGTCCGCTGCCCCAGACCCGGTTCGTGCTCTCCAAGGCGCTGGCCATGGGGCTGCGCACGGTGCTGGTGATCAACAAGATCGACCGCTCCGATGCCCGCCCGCGCGAGGTGCTGGACCAGGTGTACTCGCTCTACATCGACCTCGGGGCGGAGGAGGAGCAGCTCGATTTCCCCGTGCTCTACGCCGTGGCCCGGGCGGGGCAGGCCTCGCGGTCGCTCGCCGAGCCGGGCGTCAGCCTGGAACCGCTCTTCGAGGCCATCCTGGCCCACATTCCCCCGCCCCCGGCCGGCGAGGGTGACCATCTCCAGCTCCTGGTGGCCAACCTCGACTACGACGACTACGTCGGACGGCTGGCGGTTGGCCGCGTGCACTCCGGACGCATCGCCGCCGGCCAGACGGTGGCGGTGGTGCGGGAGGGCGGACGGGTGGAACCGGGGCGGGTGCTCAAGCTGTACGGCTTCCAGGGGCTGAAGCGGGTCGACGTGAGCGATGCCGGCCCGGGCGAGCTGGTCAGCGTGGCCGGAATCGAGGGCGTCTCCATCGGCGACACGCTGGCCGACGTCGAGGAGCCGCGGCCCCTCCCCCGCATCACCGTCGACGAGCCGACGATGATGATGGTCTTCCGGGTCAACGACGGACCGCTGGCCGGTCGCGAGGGCAAGTACGTCACCTCGCGCAACCTCCGGGAGCGGCTCCACCGCGAGGCCTACCGCAACGTGTCCATCCGCGTGGAGGACACCGAGACGCCGGACGCCTTCCGGGTGGTCGGCCGCGGGGAGCTGCAGCTGGCAGTGATCATCGAGAACATGCGCCGCGAGGGCTACGAGCTCACCGCCAGCAATCCCGAGCCGGTGGTGCGGGAGATCGACGGCCGGGTGCACGAGCCGATGGAGCTGCTCGTCGCCGATGTCCCCGACGCGGCCGTCGGTGCGTTGACCGAGCGGCTCGGCGCGCGGAAAGGGAGGATGGTGGACGTGGCGCCCCTGGGCTCGGGACGGACCCGGGCCCAGTTCCGCATCCCGGCCCGGGGCCTGGTGGGCTTCCGCAGCGAGTTCCTCACCCTTACCCGGGGCGAGGGGATCGCCTCCAGCCAGTTCGACGGCTACCAGCCCTGGTTCGGGTCCATCCCCAAGCGGACCAACGGAGCCATCGTCTCCGACCGCTCCGGCGAGACGGTTCCCTATGCCCTCTTCGCCATCCAGGACCGCGGGACGCTCTTCGTCGGCCCGGGGGTGAGCGTCTACGAGGGGATGATCATCGGCGAGAATGCCCACCCGGCGGACCTCAACGTCAACGCCTGCCGGGAGAAGAAGCTGACCAACATCCGGGCCGCCGGGCGCGACGAGAACGTGATCCTCACCCCGCCCCGGGAGATGACCCTGGAGCGCGCTCTGGAGTGGATCGGCCCCGACGAGCTGGTCGAGGTCACCCCGAAGTCGATCCGGCTGCGCAAGCGGCAGCTCGCCTCCGGCGATCGCTACCGCGCCGACCGCGACCGGAAGCGGAGCGCGGCCGGCGCCTGATGCGACCGGGGGGCGAGGGCTACTTCTTGCTGCGGGCGCGGGCGTGCTCGGCCCGGAGCAGCGGCTTCACCGCCGGCCGCACGCAGACCAGGCCGTCGGCGTGGCCGGGGACGGCCCCCTGGACGAGGATCAGCCCGCGCTCCACGTCCACGTCGACCACGGTGAGGTTCTGGGTGGTGACCCGGTCGACACCCGAGTGCCCGGGCATCTTCTTGTTCGGGTAGACCCGCCCCGGCGTCTTGCGCTGACCCACCGCGCCCGGGTGCCGGCGGTACTCGTGGGTTCCGTGCGTCTGGCCGAAGCCCCGGAAATTCCAGCGCCGCATCACGCCCTGGAAGCCGCGCCCCTTGGTGATTCCGGTGACATCGACGCGGTCGCCCTTGGCGAAGAGGTCCACCTTCACCGGGGCACCGATGGTGAAGGACGCCGCCTCCTCCGGGGTGACGCGGAACTCGCGGAGGTGCCGGCGCGGCGTGGTCCCGGCCTTCCGGAACAGCCCCAGCTCGGGCCGGCTGAGCGCCTTCTCCTTCACCTCACCGAAACCGAGCGTGACCGCCGAGTAGCGATCTCGCTCGGGCGTGCGCTTGTCGACCACCGTGCAGGACGACGCATCGATGACCGTGACCGGGACGAGCGAGCCCTCCTCGGTGAACACCTGGGTCATTCCCACCTTCTTGCCGATGAGTCCCTTCACGCTGGCGATCTTCCCTTCTCGACGCCGCCCGGCGGCCTGGCCGGGGGCCCTCCCCCCTCTTGGAAAGCGGCGCAATATGACAGGGAATTTCGGGAAATCAAGGCCCCGGGGACGCCCCTGCCCTGGGGGGAAGCCGCGCAGGTTCGACGACATCGGAGCAGTCTTCCGGGGCGGGGCCGACCCCGGCGCAGCGCCCCGTCGGAAGAGGGGCGCGGCGTTGCTAGTGTGCGGGAGTTCCCTTGAGCTCTCCCGTCGTCACGCTGCCCACGCCGCTCGCCACCGCCGCCGCGCATGCCGCGCTGGTCCGGGTGGCGGACACGCTTTCCGGAGTGGTCGCCGGCAAGCAACGCCAGATCGAGCTCGCCCTCACCTGCCTGGTGGCCGGCGGGCACCTGCTCATCGAGGACGTCCCCGGGGTGGGAAAGACGACGCTGGCCGAGGCGCTGGCCCGGACGCTCGGCCTGAGCTTCGCTCGCATCCAGTTCACCGCGGACCTGATGCCGGCCGACGTCACCGGCGTCCAGGTGTTCTCCGCCGCCACCGCCACGTTCCAGTTCCGTCCCGGACCCGTCTTCCGCTCGCTGGTCCTCGCCGACGAGCTCAACCGCGCACCCCCCAGGACCCAGTCCGCCCTGCTCGAGGCGATGGGGCACGGCCATGTCACCGTGGACGGCGTGACGCATTCGCTGTCCCGTCCCTTCCTGGTGGTGGCCACTCAGAACCCGCTCGACCTCTCGGGCACCTACCCCCTCCCCGACGCGCAGCTGGACCGGTTTCTGCTCCGGCTCACCCTCGGCCACCCGCCGCCGGAGGTGGAGACCGCGCTGCTCGTCTCGCGCGGCCTGCGTCACCCGCTGGAGGGGCTCCACCCGGTCCTCGACGCCGACCAGGTGCTCCGCCTCCAGGCCCGCGCCTCGGAGGCTCACGTCGACGAGCGGATCGCCGCCTACGCGGTGGCCCTGGTGACGGCCACCCGCGGGCATCCGCAGCTCGAGCGCGGCGCGTCCACCCGGGCGGCGCTCTCGCTCATGGCCGCGGCCAAGGCCCACGCCCTCTGGGAGGGCCGCGACTTCGTCACTCCGGGGGACGTGGCGGCGCTGGTGGCCCCGGCGCTGGCGCACCGCGTGGCCCTGGCCAGCGGCGCCCAGGGCGCCGCGGCGCGCGAGGAGGCGTCCGAGCTGCTCTCCGAGCTGGTGCGCCAGACCCCCGCGCCCCGATGACCGGACGCACGGCGCTGGCCACCGTGCGACGGTGGCTCCGGCCCCCCCGCACCCTCCGGGTGACGCGGGCCGGGCGGACCTACCTCGTCCTCACCCTGGGCATCGGGCTCGGGGCGCTGAACACGGGGAACAACCTGCTCTACCTGGTGCTCGGCATCCAGCTGGCGACCATCGTCGCCTCTGGCATCCTCAGCGAGCTCTCGCTCCGAGGGCTCCAGCTGCGCCGCCTCGGCGTGGAGGCCGCTCACGCCGGCGAGCCCTTCGTCTACCGGTGGGGCGTCTCGCGCCGCCGCGGGACGTCCTTCGCCCTGAGCTTCGCCGAGGCCCACCCGGCGCTGTCCGGATCGGCCACCCTCGCGCTCCTTCGCCCCGGCGCGGAGGTGGTGGTGCGCGGGCTCCTCACCGCCCCCCGCCGGGGCCCCTACCCGCTGAACGGCGTCCGGGTGACGACCACCTTCCCGCTCGGGCTGTTCAGCAAGGGGCGGCTGCTCGAGATTTCCGGAGAGCTGCTCGTCTACCCTCGCCGGGTGCCGGCGCCGGCGGTGGTCGCGCCGCGGCCCGGGGGGGCGGGCGACCGTCCCGCGCCCCGCTTCCGCCGCGACGGGGACGGCGACACCGCCGGGGTCCGACCGCTCCGTGACGGCGAGGACGCGCGGCGCGTGCACTGGCTGAAGAGCGCCCACGGAGGCCAGCTGCTCCGGGTGGAGCGCGACGCGGAGGAGGCCCGCACGGTGACGCTTCGCCTGGACGTCTTCGCCCCGGGTCCGGCCCTGGAGTGGGGATGCGAGCAGGTGGCAGCGCGGGCCCGGGCCCTGCTCGCCGGCGGATTCGACGTGGGGCTGGAGGCCGGGCCGGAGCAACTCGCGCCCGACCACGGCCCGCTCCACGAGCGCCGGCTGCTTCGCGCCCTGGCCTGTGCCGGGCTCCCGCGCGTGGAGGCACGATGACCGGACGAGGGTCCAGGCGCGTCCGGCTCGCGCTCCGCGACGTGGGGGCCGCCTTCGCCTTCGTGGCCATGGGCCTTTCCGGGCAGGTGCCGCGCTGGACGGCCGCGCTCTTCGCCCTGGCTTTCCTCCTGGCCATCCTCGACGTGCGTCCCTTCGCCCGCCACGTGCGCGAGAGCGCCCTGGTGCTCCTCGGCTTCGTCACCGTCCTCTGGCTGGTGGTGGCCACCGGCCGCATGGACCTGGTGGTGGCGGCCTGTGCCTGCGCCGCCCTTCTCACCGCCCAGCGCCTCCTCTCCGAGCCGACGGTCGCCGTGGACCAGCAGGTCAGCCTCGCCGGCCTGCTCATGGTCTCGGGCGGGGCGGCCCTTTCCGCCGACCTCTTCTTCCTCCCCTGCCTGGTGGCCTACACGGTCTGCACCGCGCTCGCCCTGACCATGGGCGAGGTGGACCGGGCGGCCTCCCCGGGAGCCTGGCCGCCGGCGGCGCCCGGGCTGCGCGCCGGCGCCGTGCTGGCGGCGGTGGCGGTGGTCGGGGGCGCAGCGTTCTTCATGCTCTTTCCGCGCCTCTCCTGGAACCTGGCGGCGCGGCGAAGCTCACTCTCCTTCGGCTCCCCGGTGGTGGGCCTGGGCGACCGCGTCCGGCTCGGGGGAAGCGGAGAGCTCAAGTCCAACCCCCGCATCGTCTTCCGTGCGCAGCTCGAGCCCGACCCGGGCGTGGAGTCACTCTCCGCCTACTGGGTGGCCTACCGGTTCGACGCCTTCGACGGCGTGGAGTGGCACGGCCAGGCGCGGCCCGGGCGGCCGGTGCAGCGGGTGACCCTCGGCTCCGGCGCCTTGCCCATCGTCTCCCAGCACATCGAGCTGCTGCCCGCCTACGGCAATCGCACCGCCGTCGCGCTCGACCGGCCGGTCCAGTTCGCCGCCCCGACGACCCACCTTCCGGCCTACAGCGTGCGCACCGCTTTCGTCGCCCTGGGCGACGAGTCGGTCAGTCTCGAGGGCGCGGGGAGCGGCTTCGGGTACCACGCCTACAGCGTTCGCGAGAGCGAGACGCGGGACCTGGACGAGGCCACCCGGGCGCGCCGCCTGGAGCTCCCCCCCACGCTCGACCCGCGCATCCCGGCGCTGGCCCGCGAGCTGGCGGCCGGGGCCACCGACCCGGTGCTGGTGGCGCGGCGGCTCGAAGCACGGCTCCAGCAGCGTTACGGCTACACCCTGGAGCTGCCCGGGCCGGTGGCCGATCCGCTGGCCGACTTTCTCTTCCAGCGGCGCGCCGGGCACTGCGAGGATTTCGCCACCGCGCTCGCCCTGCTCCTGCGCACGCTCGGCATCCCCACCCGGGTGGTGACCGGCTTCTACGGCGGCGAGCGGGCGGCGGACGTGTACGTGGTGCGGGCCGGAGACGCGCACGCCTGGGTCGAGGTGGACGTCCCGGGCGGCGTCCTGCGGCTGGATGCCACCCCGCCGCAGAACCGCTCGGCCACGCGCGCCACGCTGCTCTCCTGGCTCCTGCGCGCCTACGAGTCGCTCGAGGTCCAGTGGCTGAGCGGCGTGGTGGACTACTCCCTGGCCGACCAGGTCGCCTTCCTCCGGGGCGTCGGCGGGTTGCCGGGGAGCGGGCTGCGCGGAGCGCTCCAGGCACCGGCGCCGCGCATCGTCCTGCCGGCGCTGGCCGCCGCCGGCGCCCTCGGGGCCCTCGCCTGGCTCGTCCGCCGGCGGCGCCTGGACGATGCGGGGCGCCTCGGCCGCTCGCTCCACCGGATGCTCCGGCGCCGCGGCCTGCTCGGCCCGGACCAGTGGCTGGAGGACCTTCCCCACGGGCCGGGAACCGTCCCCGACGCCGTGCGGCGGGCGGTGGCCCGCTACCTCGAGGCGCGCTTCGGCACCCGGCCGCTCTTGCCCGGAGAGCGCCGCTCGCTGCTCGGGACGGCACGGGGCGCGCTGCTCGAGGTGGGGGCGGCGGCCGGGGTCCGCGGGTAGGTCCGTACCGCCCCCTCCGGGGCCCCTGGCTTGGGCGCCTCGGACCAGAGGGATTAGACTCTCATTCTCGATGTCCGAAGCGACCCCAGCCGAGCCACGGCCGGCGGAGCCCGCTGCCGCGGCGCCCGAGGACCCGCTCGCGGACGAGCGGAATCGCCAGAAGCTGGAGCTGGCGAAGGCCTTCGCCTTTCATCTCCTCAAGGGCATCAAGCAGATCGGCATGTACCGCCACAACGAGGCGCGGTACGGCGAGTACCTCCAGAAGTCGCACGACGCGGTCCGCGCCTACACCGAGACCTACGGGCCCCTCCTCTTCAA
>DASPUU010000211.1:0-9398 GCA_035622755.1 Myxococcaceae bacterium | reverse complement strand
GTGGGGGGAAGGATGCCGGCCAGGCACCGCAGGGTGGTGGTCTTGCCCGCCCCGTTCGGCCCAACCAGCCCGAGGACCTCGCCGGGCTGGACGCTGAACCGCAGGTCGTCCACGGCCCGGAAATCCCCGTAGTCGCGCCGGAGGCTCCGGACCTCGAGCGTCGGGGTCACGGAAGGCCGAGCAGCTCCCGCACCGCCGAGGAGACGCGACCGGGCTGGATGGGCTTGACCAGGTAGGCGCTCGCGCCGAGGCCCATCGCCCGGGCCCGGTCCGCCTCGGCGGCCTCGGTGGTCACCACCAGGATGGGCACGTCCGCCCTCCGGCCGCCGGCGCGGATGTGGTGGATGAGCTTCAGCCCGTCGACGAGGGGCATGTTCAGGTCGGTGAGCACCAGGTCGTAGTCCGCCTCGGTGAAGCGCTTCAGGCCCGCCGCCCCGTCCTCGGCCTCGTCGCACACGCCTGCCCCGAGACGCTCGAGCACGGCCACCAGCCGCCGGCGCATCGCCTGCGAGTCGTCCACCACCAGGGCGCGGAAGCCGGAGGTCCCCAACGGAAGGTCTCGAGCCTACCCCGGGGCGGGAGCCGGCGGCGACTGGCGGTGGAGGAGATCCACGAGGTCGAGCAGGAAGTGCACGGCGCCGCCCTCGACCGAGACCGCCACCACCGCCGGCGGAACCACCGGGCCGCCGGGGGCGACCTGGAGGCGCGCCGCCGGCACGCGCGTCACTCCGCCCACGCCGTCGACGTAGAAGGCGACGCGGCGCCGGCCGAGCCAGCAGAGAAGGACCCGGGGCTCCGAGCCCGCCGGCGGGTCGCCCGCCGGAAGGCAGAGCCGGAGATCCACCCGCGGCACCGGACCCCCGCGCAGCGAGAGCAGGCCGTCCACCGGGGCGCGGGCGCCGGGAAGCGGCGTCACCTCCGCCGGAGCGAGCACCTCGTCGACGCGCCGCACGTCGATGGCGTAGCGGTGTGGCCCGACGACGAAGGTGAAGAGGTCGAGCACCTGGCCGGGGTCGAGCGACACGTCAGAGCACCCGCTCCGGGTCGATGAGCACCAGCGTCTCGCTTCCCCGGCGCGCGATGCCGGTCACCGCCGGCCCACCGCGGGGCTCCTCGATGGCCGCCAGCGGCAGCCGGACGACGTCGCGCACCCGGTCCACCCACAGGCCGGCCGGGCCGGTCGCCGTGCGCGTCACCAGAATGCGCGCCTCGCGCGGCACCGGCTCACGCTCCTCCGGCGGACCGGACACGAGCAGGCTCCGTTCCCGGAGGCCGAGCGCCAGCGCCAGGTCGAACACCGGGGTCACCGTGCCGCGGAGGTCGAGGACCCCGAGCAGGGGCGGATCGGCGCGCGGGATCTCCACCAGCGCCCGGGCCCGGAGGATCTCCAGCACCAGCCCGAGCGGAAGGGCATAGGTCGCCTCCCCCAGGCCGAAGGAGAGCACCTCGCGGACCTCCTCGGCGGGCGGAGCGACACGAGCCTCGTCGCCCGGCGGGGGAAGCACGGCCAGCGGAGGGAGCTCCTCGTCCGGGCGGTAGAGAAAGCCCCGGAGCCGTTCGGCGAGAGAAGGAGGGCGGCGAGGGGCATCCACGGGTCGGCGGTCACTCCGAGCGGGCGGCGCGCGGCGGCTCCTTCTTCAGCGCCTCACCCAGGATGGCCGCCACGTCGAGCACGAGCACGGTCCGGCGGTTCCCCAGGTCGGCCACGGCGGCGATCCCCGGCACCGGGCCGAGCCGCGTCCCGAGCGGCTTGGTCACCATGTCCGCCTGGCCGAGCAGCTCGTCCACCGCCAGGCCCACCCGCTCCTGGGCCAGCCCCACCACCACCACGTTCTGCCGCGGAGCCTCGGCCGGAGGCAGGCGAAAGAGGCGGGCCAGCCTGACCAGCAGGAGGGGCATTCCCCGCACCGCGATGATCTCCTGGTCGCCGACCACCCGCGGAGGCTCGGAGCCGAGCGCGAGGATCTCCACCACCCCGTTGAGCGGGATGGCATAGGTCCGCCCGCTCACCCGGACGATGAGACCCCGCATCATGGCCAGGGTCAGGGGCAGGGTGAGGCGGAAGGCGGTTCCCACGCCCAGCGCCGACTCGACGTCGATGACGCCGGACAGCCGCGCCAGGTTGGTGTGCACTACGTCCAGCCCCACTCCCCGGCCGCTGAGCGCGCTGATGCTCCGGGCGGTGGAGAAGCCGGGGGTGAAGAGCAGCCGGTAGAGGGGCCCGCCGGTGACGGCATGCGCCGCGTGGGCGGAGAGCAGGCCCCGCTCGATGGCCACCTGGCGGACTCGGGCCGAGTCGATGCCCCGGCCGTCGTCGCGCACCTCGATCACCACGTGGCTCCCCTCCGGTCGCGCCGCCAGGCTGAGCCGGCCGCGCCGGGGCTTGCCCAGCCGCTCGCGCTCGGAAGGAGCCTCGATGCCATGGTCCACGGCGTTGCGGAGCAGGTGCATGAGGGGGTCGGAGAGCTCCTCGACGATGAGCTTGTCCAGCTCCACCTCGCCGCCCCGGGCAAGCAGGTCCAGCTCCTTGCCCGCGTCGCGCGCCGCCCGCCGCACCAGTCGCTGCAGGCGCTCGAAGACCTGGGAGAGGGGCACCATCCGGGCGTCGAGCAGCCCCGACTGGAGCGCGTCCAGGCGGCGGGCCATCTGCCTCTGCTCGCGGAGGAGATCGGCCCCGAAGGCGCGCGGCAGCTGCCGGACCCCCGGGGCGAGCGCTCCGTCGGCCAGCCGCTGCAGCCCGGCGGCGATGAGGCGGAGCTCGCCGACGGCGTTCATCAGCGCGTCGAGGCGACCGATGTCCACGCGGACGGTGCGCGCCGCCGCGTGCAGCGAGCCCTCCGTCTCCATGGGCAGGGTCCGGGGACCCTCGGGCAAGGAGCCCGGCAGCTCCGCCCGCGTCCGGCGCTTGCGCGCCGGGACCACCGCCAGCTGCCCCGTGTCCGGGGCGAGGGCGGCCCGGAGGCGGTCCTCGCCGGCCGCCGAGCCGAGGAGCAGCTCGAAGCAGATGGACTCCGGATCGTCCGGGGCGTGCCCGGGCAGGGTGGCGATGACCTCCGCCACCGGGGCCAGGCGCTCCACCAGCTCGGGAAGACGCCGGTCGAAATCGTCCAGCCGCCACCGGACGGCGAAGCTCCACACCAGCGCGCGGCGGCGCAGCGTCTCGCGGAGGCGGTGCTCCTCGTACTCGGTGAGCACGCGGCGGAGGGCCGGGGAGAGGTCGAGCCTGTGGAGCGGGTCGGAGCCGACGCGCTCCGGGCCCGAGGCCAGCTGCTCCAGCCGGGCCACCTGCTCGCCGGCCGCATCGCGGAGCACCGGGTCGGGGTCGGCCTCGGCGGCGGCGGCCAGCCGCTGGAGCAGCTCCACCGTCTCGGAGAGGGCGTCCACCACCGGCTCGCTGAGCCGCGCCCGGCCGAGCCGAAGCCGGTCGAGGAGATCCTCGGTGGCATGCGCCAGCGCCTCCATCCCGCCCTGGCCATAGAGCGCGGCCAGCCCCTTCAGCGAGTGCGCGTGCCGGAAGATGGCGTTCAGCGTGCCCGGCGACCCGTCGGCGCCTCCCCCCTCCAGGCGCGCCAGCTCGCGGCCGAGCGCCTCGGCCGTCTCCATCGCCTCGGAGACGAACTCACCCAGAGGTCTCGGGGGGCCGCTCACGCGATGGAGAGGTAGCGGCGGAGGAGCCCCTCCAGGTCCTCCACCTGCACCGGCTTCACCAGGACCTCGGCCGCGCCCAGCGCCAGGCCCCGGGCGCGGTCCTGCTCGCGCCCCTCGGCGGTGACGATGAAGAGCGGGGTGTTGCGGTAGTTGGGGTTCTTCTTCACGAAGTTGATCAGCTCCAGGCCATTGATGTCCGGCATCTGGATGTCGGTGATGATCAGATCGAACCGGTGGCGGGGCAACAGCTTGAGCGCCTCGAAGCCCCGGGAGGTGGTGACCACCTCCACGCCATCGAACGAGGCCACCGCCGCCGCCAAGAAATCACGCGACGCCTGGGAGTCCTCGACGATGAGAACCTTGTACCCCATTCCAGCCTGGCCGAACTTGTAGCGAACGGTAGCAGACCCCGGGCCCGGGTCGTGAGCACCCCTCCCCCTGAGGGGCACCACCCTCCCCCGGGGCCCTCAGCCGCCGAGGAGCTTTCCCAGCGACCGGTCGCCGAGCACGGCCACATGGCGCCCGTGGAAGGCGGGGAGGAACCCGCTGCGCAGGGCCCGCACCCGCTCCGAGTCCGGGACGCGGCCTGCCCCCGGCACCTCGAGGGCCACCGCCTCGGAGCCGGCCCGGTCGAGGACGGCGGCGGCCGCCGCCAGCCGGGCTCCGAGCGCCGGACCGTCGGCGAGGCGGTCCCCCCGGCCCAGCCCGAAGACGACGATGCGCCCGGGACCGATGCGACCCGCGGAGGGAAGCAGGAGCGAATCGTCGGCCGCGCCGCGGAAGAAGCCGTCCACGAGGAGGCGGGAGAGCTGGCCGCAGAGGCGCCAGTCGGCGAGCCCGGCCGCGCCGGCGAGCGGCCGCTCGTCCTCGGCCACGAAGAGGCAGAGCGTGTCCACGCCGGTCAGGGCGTCGAGGGTCTCCAGGCTCAGCTCGTGGGCTGCCAGCGAGGTCATGGCTTGCCCACCGCCTCGGCGATGCGGTCGAGCAGCCCGTTGATGAACGCCGACGACTCCTCGGCCCCGAAGCGCTTGCCCAGCTCCACCGCCTCGTTGAGGGTCACCTTCTTGGGGATGTCCTCCCGGAAGCGGAGCTCGTACACCGCCAGCCGCAGCACGTTGCGGTCCACGCGCGCCATGCGGTCCAGCCGCCAGTTGTGGCTGTGGTCCTCGATGAGGCGATCGATCTCCGGCTGCTGCTCGCGCACCCCGAGGACCAGCTCCCGGGCGAAGGTGCGCGCCTCGGCCTGCGCCTTCTCCGTCCCCTCCTCCGGCTCGGAGGCCCAGGCCACCTCCAGGGCAGCCTCCGGAGCGAGCTCCCCCATCTCCAGCTGGTAGAGCGCCTGGAGGGCCCGCTCCCGGCCGGTGCGGCGAGCCCCCATCTACCGCTTCTTCGCGGTCTCCAGCCGCGCGTAGAGGTTGACCATCTCCAGGCAGGCCAGCGCGGCGTCGGCTCCCTTGTTGCCGGACTTCATCCCCGCCCGGTCGATGGCCTGCTCCACGGTGTCGCAGGTGAGCACCCCGAAGGTCACCGGGCACGGAGCGCCGAGCGCGACCTGGCCGAGCCCCTTGCTCACCTCGCCGGCCACGTACTCGAAGTGAGGCGTCCCGCCGCGGAGCACGCAGCCGAGCGCCACCACCCCGGCATAGCGCCCCGTCTCCGCCAGGCGGCGCACCAGGGCGGGGAGCTCGAAGGTCCCGGGAACCTTGAACACGTCCAGGTCCTCGTCGGCCACGCCGTGGCGCAGCAGCGCATCCTGGGCGCCGGCCAGGAGCTGGTCGGTGATGAAGGAGTTGAAGCGGGCCACGCAGAGAGCGAAGCGCCCCTTGGGGGTGACCAGGTGTCCTTCGAAGAGGCGGGGCATGCTAGCTCCGGCGGGCGGCGCGGCGGGGGCCGAGCGGGATCTGCTCGACGATCTCCAGCGAGTAGCTCTCCAGGCCGACGATGCGCTTCGGGTTGTTGGTCAGGAGGCGCAGGCGCCGCAGCCCGAGGTCCTTGAGGATCTGCGCCCCGACGCCGAACTCCCGGAGCCGGCCGTGGTCGTCGGCGGCCGAGCGGGCCTCCGCCTGGTGGGTGCAGGCCAGCGCCTGGGCGGCCGCCTCGTCGCGCCGCAGGTAGACCAGGACCCCGCGGCCGGCGTCGGCGATGGCGGCCAGGGCCGCGTTCAGCTGCGTGCCGCAGCCGCAGGCCGCGCTCCCGAAGACGTCTCCCACCGGGCAGGCGCGGTGCACCCGGGTGAGGACGGGCTTCGGCCCGCCCGGATCGCCCTTCACCAGCGCCACGTGGACGGCGGTGTCCACGTCGCTCGAGTAGGCATGGGCCGTCCAGCTTCCCTGCCCGGGCCGGTCCAGCGTGCCGGAGGTCACCCGGCGCACCAGCCGGTCGCGCTGGAGCCGGTAGCGGATGAGGTCGGCCACCGAGAGAAGGGTCAAGCGATGCTTCCGGGCGAAGCGCTGCAGCTCCGGCCGGCGGGCCATCGTCCCGTCCGGATTCATCACCTCGCAGATGACCCCGGCCGGGGAGAGACCGGCCAGCCGGGCCAGGTCCACCGAGCCCTCCGTCTGGCCGGTGCGCACGAGCACCCCGCCCTCGCGGGCGCGCAGGGGAAAGACGTGGCCCGGCCGCACCAGGTCCCCGGGGCGGGCCCCGGGGGCCACGGCGGCGAGGATGGTCCGGGCCCGGTCGGCCGCCGAGATGCCGGTGGTCACTCCCCGCGCCGCCTCGATGGAGACGGTGAAGGCGGTCCCGAAACGCGAGTCGTTGTCCTGGACCATGAGCGGGAGGTTGAGCTGGCGGAGGCGCTCGTCGGTGAGGGAGAGGCAGATCAGCCCCCGGCCGTGGGTGGCCATGAAGTTGATGGCCGCCGGGGTGACCTTCTCGCCGGCCATCACCAGGTCGCCCTCGTTCTCCCGATCTTCGTCGTCGGTGAGGACGATCATCCTCCCGCGGCGGATGTCCGCCAGCGCCCGCTCCACCAGGGCGATGCTGCCCACCTCTTCCAGGTGCCGTGCCACGCGCCGCGCTCCCGATGCCGCCTTCAGCTCTCGGAGATGAATCCCGAAGCCCTTAACACGTCCAGCGTCAGCCCGCCCCCGCCGTGCGCCCGCTGGAGCCGGGCCACGTATTTTCCGATCACGTCGGCCTCGATGTTCACCCGGGTCCCCACCGACCGCTGCGCCAGGGTGGTACGGGCCTGTGTCTCCGGGATGAGGGCCACGCCGAAGCGATCCTCGCCGACGCTGTTCACCGTGAGGCTCACGCCGTCCACGGCCACCGAGCCCTTCTCGATGAAGAGCGGCGCGAGCTCGGGGGAGAGGCCGATGCCCAGGACCACCGCTCCGCCCTCGCGGGCGACGGCGAGCACCGGGGCCACGGCATCGACGTGGCCGAGGACGAGGTGCCCGCCCAGGCGGTCCGCCAGCCTGAGGGCGCGCTCGAGGTGAACCCGGGAGCCCGGCAGCAGCGCTCCCAGCGTCGTCCGCCGCAGCGTCTCCGGCCCGGCCTGGACGCGAAAGGCATCCGCCGTGCGCTCGACGACGGTGAGGCAGGCCCCGTCGACGGCGATCGACTCCCCGAGCGCGAAGTCCGCGGCGCCGAGCGCCGTGCGGATGACGAGATCGGTGGTCGCCCCGGGCACGATGCGGACGACGGTGCCCACGTCCTGGACCAGTCCGGTGAACATGACAGGCCACTCGCTTATAGCGCGCCGCACCGGGTGTCGCCGGCTCCGGCGGGTGCCTGCTACCCTCCTCCCCATCTTGACGCACGCCCTCAAGAGCGCCGGCGACTGGCGGCAGGCACGGGACGAGCTGCGGGCCCGCCTCACGGAGTGGGACCCCGCGGACCTGCTCGCCGCCGGTGGACCTCCCGACGAGTACGAGGCGCTCCTCGCCCAGCTGATGAGCAGGCTGGACGCGGGGGAAGAGGAAGAGGACGGGAGCTCCCTGTCCGCCTGGCTCGCCTCCGAGCTCCAGCGCCGCTTCGGGGTGGCGCCCCCGGACATCGAGGTCTTCTGCCGGAGAACGGAGAAGTGGTTTCACGCCCGCTGGCCGGCGTCTCCGGCCGGGCCGCGATGAGCCCTTCGCCCGAGGGCGGCGGCAGCGTCTTCCGAAGGGTCACCGGCGCCGCGCGCGGGATCGCCCGGCGAGCCTCCCGAGCGAGCACAACGTCATGACCCTCCACACCTAGCGGGCGGCCTGCCCGGCCAGCCGTGCGATGCGCAGGAAGCCGGCGCCCCGGGCGTCCGCCACGAGCGCCTTCGCCCTCTGGGTCCGCTCGGCCGAGCCGTGGGGCAGCGCCTGCACCTGGGCCAGCCTCACCTCGAGGAGAAGGCGCCCGGCGCCCTGCTCCCGGGCCGCCGCCTCCATCTCGGAGAGCAGCGCGGCCGCCCGGGTCGCTCCCCCGCTGGCCAGCTCGGCGCGCGCCAGCTCCAGCGTGGCCGCCTGGAGGAGGGGAACCTGAGCCGTCGAGCGGGCCGCCGCCACCGCCTCGGTGGCCGCCGTCCTGGCCGCACCCGCCTGCCCCGCCTCCCTGAGCGAGCGTGCGCGGAGGCGCGCGGCCTGGGCCCGCGCCACCGGCTCGTTGGAGAGCTGGTCGATGACCTTGGCCGCCGCGCTCCGGTCCTGCGCATCGAGGAGAAGCTCGGCGATGGCCGCCTGGACCGGGTCCTCGGCCACCACCGCCGTCGCCGCCTCCAGCATCTCCCGGGCCTGGGCGATCCGGTCCTGCTCGCGGGCCACGGCGGCGGCGAGCAGCCAGGTCTGCGCTGGGCTCGCGTCCTGGGCCAGGTTTTTCAGCGCCGGGTCCACCATCGCCGCCGCCCCGGCCAGGTCCCCCTGCTCCAGGGCCACCCGCCCGAAGCTGGCGTAGACCTCCTCGACGTTCTGGAGGATGCGGGTGGGGTAGCTCTTGACCCGCTCGAGGAGCGCGGCGGCGCGGCGCGGCTCACCGGCGGCCAGGTCATCGGCCGCAGCAGCCTTGGCGGCCTGCACCGCGGCATAGGTGGCGCCGAAGGGCTGGAGCAGCGTCAGCTGGCGCTCGAACTCGGCGGCGGCGGGAAGAAACGCTCCCTTGGCCTCGAGGACCAGGGCCCGCTCGCCCACCACCCGCGCCGCCTCGAAGGCATGACCCCCCTCGACGGACGTCTTCTCCGCCTGGGAGAGCAGCGCCAGCGCCTCGTCGAAGCGCCCGGCGCGGGCCGCCAGGCGGCCCCGGAGGAGCAGCACCGCCGCCTTCAGGAAGCGGCCCTCGGGTCCGGAGACCTTGGTGTCGGCCCGGTCGAGCGCCTCGGTCGCGCGCCGGTCCTCGTGCTCGGAGAAGGCCAGCCGCGCCTCCATCAGGTCGAAGCGCGGGTCGCGCGCCGCCAGGGAGCCGCTGGCCCGGAGCTTGGCCATCAGCGCCAGCGACTCCGGCGCCGGCACGCAGCCGGGGAGGAGCAACGAGGGGAGCAGCGCCTCGAAGTTCTCCGGTTCGCGATCCCGCAGGGCGCGGGCAGTGGTGGCGCAGCGCTCCCAGTCGTTCCGGTACCAGAAGTAGTGCGGCTCGATGCGCAGCCGCACGTCGTCGGGTGCGCCGGCGGAGAGGCGGACCGCCTCCTGCATGGTGTCCACGACCTCGGTGCTGTTGCCCAGGAAGTAGAGGGCCACGGTGAGCCGCAGCCAGGGCAAGGCGAACTTCGGGTCCAGCGCCGCGGCCTTCCGGAAGAAGGGGACCGCCTCCGCCCAGCGGTACTGCTGCATCCGCACCATGCCCTG
>DASPUU010000210.1:0-2409 GCA_035622755.1 Myxococcaceae bacterium | reverse complement strand
CCTCAGCCTCCGCCGCGGCGTCCGCCCTGCGGCTCCTCGTCCACCAGGTCGGCGTCCACCATCGGCATCTCCGACGTGGAGTCACTCCGGGCCGGTGGCTTGGGGAGGACGAGCTCGAAGGGCTCGGCGTCCCCCGGAGGGGGGGAGGCTTCCTCCGCGGCGCCGGGAGCGGCGCCAGCCAGGCTCGCCGTCACCGGCGCGGCGGCCAGCCCCGGCTGCCAGCCGGGGGCCGGCGCGGCGGCCGGCGCCCGGGCGCCGAGCGGGCTCGCCCTCCGGACCAGGTCGGCGGCAAAGGCGGTGGTTCCCACCTGGAAGCCGGCGCGGACCAGGACCACGGCCTGGCCGACCAGGAGGGCGAGCCAGGCCAGGGCGGTGTTTCCCTCGGGGAGCATGGCGTGCAGCCGCATCACCAGGAAGATGGCGCCCAGCTCGAACAGCCCGAGGACCGCGTAGGCGAGCCAGGCCAGCGGAGAGCGCAGCACCCGGACCAGCGCCCGCCACACCGCCCGGCGCGTCTGGCGGAGCTCCTCGGCGCGGGTGAGCACGCGCGCCGTGTCCAGCGTCAACCGCCACAGCGCCCAGAGGAGGGCGCCGAGGGCCAGATGGCCACAGGCCCACAGCGTTGGCCGGTCGGTGAGCCAGGCCAGGTCCGGCTGGTCGAGGAAGGTGTCGTGATTCAGGCGATGGAGGATGGCCCCAGCGCCGCGGGAGAGCCCGGCGCAGACGGCGAGGAGCGGCAGGCTCCAGAGGAGCGTGCGGACCACGCGGCCGAACATGCGGGCGCATTCGGAGACGAAGTCGACCAGCCCGAAGCGATCGACCGTCCACGCTCTCCACACCACGCCGCCGGTGACGAACAGCGTGAGCGGCAGCGTCACCAGCAGGGCCACGCCCAGCGCCTGGAGCGGCGGGGTCCCGGGGGGGTAGGCCCGGCTGACGCCGAGCAGGAGCTCGGACGAGAGCAGCGGCCTCCCCTCGGCGAGCGGGGCATGGCCGTAGAAGCGGAGGAGGGAGGGCAGGTCCGGGAGAACGGCGATGGCCGCTCCCAAGAGCGTCACGCCGAGCAGGACGAGCAGCGTCTGCCACTCGGAGAATCCCTTGGTCAGGGCGGCGGGGATGGCACGGAGCGTCCGCACGGGTGTGGGGCGAGCCTTCCTTGGGCTAGAGGGCTGCTCCGAGGAGCAGGGTGGCGATCTGGGCGGCGTAGAAGAACCATCCGGCCACCGCGGTCGGAGGGTGGGGGGTGAGGCGGCGCGAGCGCGCGTCGTTGACCCGGGCCGCATCCAGCAGGTCGACGCCGCCCGGGTCGATACGCGCCTCGCGGACCCGCCCACCCCTGCCGGTGCGGTGGTAGACGAACCGGCGCCAGGTGTCCTGGGCGTCCCAGCTCTCGTCCACCACCGAGCCGTCCTCGAAGGTGACCCGGAGCGCGGCCGGGAGGACGGCCGGGGCCCGCCGCTCCACCGTCACCGTGCAGACCACCGGCCCCGCATCCGGGGGCTCCGGCTCCTTCCACGCCTGGACCCGGGGGATTCCCCGGGCGTCGTCGAATGCTCCGGCCACCGAGGCCGGGGCCGTCTCGCAGGAGATGTCCGCCACCGCCAGGTCCAGCCCGGCCGTCCCGTGGAAGAACTGCTGCTCGAACCCGGAGAGGTCCCGGCCGGAGACCTCGCGCGCCACGGCGAAGAAGTCCGCGGTAGCCGGGTGCTTGAACGCCCAGCGCTCGACGTAGGTGCGCAGGATCCGCGCGAAGACGTCCGGTCCGAGGGTGAGCTCGAGCTGGCGGAGCGCGAGCATCGGGCGCGAATAGGCGTTGGCCGCGTAATCGGACGTGGTCCGGAACTTCCAGGCATCGCGCACGATGGGAGAGGTCCAGCGGAGGGCCAGGAACCGGGCGTTCCGGGCCCATTCGTCCCCCGAGGTCTGGATGAAGGGCTGGACCAGGGCGCGCACCGGCTGACCGAGGAGGTGGGCCAGGTTGGCCTTCACCCCCTCGGTCTCGAGCAGCTTCGCCGTCCCGTAGGTGTTGATGCCCTCGTCCAGCCAGGCCTCCTCGAACTCGTTGGATGCCAGAAGGCCCATCCAGTAGTTGTGGCCGAACTCGTGGGCGGTGACCTCCCAGAGGGCGAAGTCCTTGTCGCCCGCCGGGTCGCGCCGGCTGACGGTGGTGAAGAAGGTCGGGTACTCCATCCCCGCCGTCCCGTTGAAGCGGCTCGGGGGCGGGGCGACGACGGTGATGTGCGGGTAGGGGTAGGGCATCCACCAGCGGCCATAATGGTGGAGGGAGGCCTTGAGCGCGGCCAGGGTCGGGGCGACGGTGGCGCGGTAGCGTGGATCGATGAGCACCGAGAGGGCGACCTCGGGAAGTCCGTCCTCCCGGAAGACGTCCTCCACCTCGATGAAGCCGGG
>DASPUU010000209.1:0-24146 GCA_035622755.1 Myxococcaceae bacterium | reverse complement strand
TTGGCCATCTCCACGTCGAAGACGCGGATCCGGCTGACGAAGGCGTTGTAGGCCACCACCGCCGGGATGGCCGCGAACAGGCCGGCGGCGGTGGCGAAGAGGGCGTTCCCGATGGGCGCCGCCACCGTGGCCAGGCTGGCGTTGCCCTTCTCGGCGATCTCGTTGAAGGCGCCGAGGATGCCCATCACCGTGCCGAACAGGCCGACGAACGGGGCGGTGGCCCCCACCGTGCCCAGGAAGCTCACCCGGGACTCGAGCTCGGTGATCTGCGAGGAGGAGGCTCGATTCAGGGCCCGCTCGACGTTCTCGATTCCTCCCAGGCGCTCGGACATGGCGGCCGCGTCCGGGTCCTTCACCTGGGCGAGCTTGGAGAGCTCCTCGTAGCCGGCGCAGAAGACCTTGGAGAGCGGGGAGGAGTCGAGCCCCCGGGCGAACTGGTAGATGGCGTCCAGCCGGCTCGCCTTCCAGAAGGTGTCGAGGAAGGTGATCGACTGGACCCGGGCCCGCGACAGCTGGCGGCTCTTCAGGGCGATGAGGGCCCAGGAGACCACCGAGACCAGGACGAGGAGTGCGAGCACGGCCAGCTCCACCGCCGAGCTCTTCTCCACGATGTCGACGTAGTTGATGGCCGCGACCGGCGGGGACGGGAGGGGCATCGGCCAGGGGCTACCAGCACTCCTCGGGTGGGTCAAACGGACAATCGGCCCGGCTGAATACGCGCCGCCGCTCGAACGTCAGCAGGGGAACCAGGATGCGCCCGTTCCCGCTCGCTCGCCTCGCTCTGCCCGCGCTGCTGGCCCTCGCCGGCGGCGGCTGCTTCCCCACCTATCCACCCCCGGTGGTGGGGTACCCGGGGAACATCTACCTGAGCTGGACCTTCGCCGGGGCGAGCTGCGCCCAGACGCCGAGCGTGTCGACGGTCACGGTGACCATCCCCAACGACCCGGTCCCGGTCGTCCCCAACGTCTTCCCCTGCGCAGCCGGCAATCCGCCCAGCACGCTGGCCATCTACAACTTCAATCCCGGCAGCTACGTCGTCAACCTCACCGCTCAGGACTCGGGCGGAACGGTGATCTTCACCGGGAGCGCCACGGTGGTGGTCAACGGCGACGCCTACGCGACCATCACTCTCACGCCGGTGGGCGGGGGGAGCCCGGCGGTCTACCTCTCCTGGGGCTTCGACACGCCGGTGGGCACCTCCTATCCGCCCTGCACCGACCTGACCAGCACCGATCCGGACCGGATGGATTCGGTGGCGGTCTACGTCGACGGGGCGTCGACGGCCGCCCAGGCCTACGACTGCAACGCCGGGACCGGGACGGCGCAGGTGACCCTGCCCGCGCTGACCCCCGGGAACCACACCCTGCAACTGGTGGCGTACCAGGACGGCCTCCCCGACGCCTTCGCGCAGACGGACCCCGTCCAGGTCACGGTGGCGGCCAGCGGCCCCACGTCCCAGACCCTCACCTTCCACTGGCTGGTGGGCGGCGTCGGCGTGGCCTGGACCTACCCGAGCAGCTCGGCGTGCACCACCGGCGGCGTGGCCTCGGTGACGGTCACCTTCGCCGGGCAGGGCGGATACGCCAGCGCGGGGAATGCCTGCGCCACGCCGGTGGTCCCGTTCAAGCGCCTGCCAGCTCCGAGCGCGGGCGGCGCGAGCTACGCGCTGGGGGTCGCCGCCCTCGGCGCCACCGGCACCACGCCCGTCTACAGCGGCTCGGTGCCCTCGGTGACCATTCGCCCGGGCGTCTTCTACGACGGCACCTCGGCGACGCTGGTCACCGTGCCCTTGAACTGAAAGCGCAGGCGGTGTGCTAGCTGAGGGCGGCGATGAGCTCCGTCGACCCTCGACCCCTGGGCGTCTTCGATTCCGGCGTGGGAGGCCTCACCGTGCTGCGCGCGCTGCGCGCCCGCCTCCCCGCCGAATCCACCGTCTACCTCGGGGACACCGCCCGGGTTCCCTACGGGACCAAGAGCGCCGAGGTGGTGACCCGCTATGCCGAGCTGAACGCCGCCTTCCTCCTCTCGCTGGACATCAAGCTGCTCGTCGTCGCCTGCAACACGGCCTCGGCGGTGGCTCTGCCCGCGCTGCGGGCGGCCACCGGCATCCCGGTGGTGGGCGTCATCGAGCCCGGCGCCCGGGCGGCGGCGGCCCGCAGCCGATCCGGGGTGGTGGGCGTCCTCGGGACGCCGGGGACCATCCGGTCCGGGGCCTACCAGCAGATCCTGGCGGTGGCGCGGCCCGGCCTCACCGTGCAGGCCCAGGCCTGTCCGCTCTTCGTTCCCCTGGCCGAGGAGGGCTGGCTCACCGGGGACGTCCCGCGGCTGGTCGCCGAGCGCTACCTCCTCCCCTGGCGCGGCACCGGGGTGGACACGGTGGTTCTCGGCTGTACCCACTATCCGCTCCTGCGCGGGGTGCTCTCGGAGGTGCTCGGCGCGGAGGTGACGCTGGTCGACTCCGCCGAGGCCACCGCCGAGACGGTGGCCCGGCTCTTGGCCGCCGGCCCCACCCGGCCGGCACCCGCCGGCAAGGGCGAGGACCGGTTCTACGTCACCGACGTGCCCGACCGGTTCCTCGAGGTGAGCACACGCTTCCTGGGCACCAGGGTCGTGCACGCCGAGCAGGTCGATCTGCCGCTCGGCTAGGGCTGCGTCGAGGGGGCACCGGGAGCCGACGCCGGGGCGCGCGCGCCGACCATGCCCAGGTCCTCGCTGCGCGGCACGGCGCCGGTGAGGCCGGTGAGGACGCGCTCCAGCGCCGGGAAGACCCGGAACAGATGGAGCGGGCCGTTCATCCAGCCGGTGGTGATGCAGTAGCTCCGGGTGTACGGGAAGGTGTGGTGGGTGGCGTGGTGGGCCGGGGGCAGGATGAGGTGCAGACGCTGGAGCCAGGCCACCGCGGCGTGCCGCGACTCGGCGTGCGCCCACTTGTGGAACTGGTTGGTGCACATCACCCAGAAGACCAGCGCCCCGAGGAAGGCGCTCCAGAACGGGTTCTGCTCCTCGGGCCCCGAGGGGGCGAGGGCCAGCGCCAGCGCCAGCACCGGGAGCGAGACGATGCAGTTGTTGCCGTTGGTCTCGACGAAGTCGTGGCGGGTGATGGCGGTGGGGTCGAGATGATGCTCGCGAAAGGGCCGGAGAAATGTCCTGCCCAGGACGGGGAGGTCGACCGAGCACCAGGTGTCCGCCCCCCAGTGGACCAGCCCGGAGATGAGGTCGGCGGCGAGGTAGCCGAGGAGCGCCGCGGTGACGGCCCACCACGGGGAGGTCAGGACGGCGGGCCAGAGCCGGAGGACGAGCCAGGTGGAGAGGATGCCGTACAGGGCGATGGCGGCCCACTCCAGTGCGCGCACGGCGGAGGTGTCACCGCGGGCGAGGACCACGGCCTCTCGGCGGCAAGCGGAGGGAGGCGCATCCATGGCTCTGGGTGGAGTCAACCCGAAAGGAGCACCGAGCGCTACAGCAAGCGTTCCGGGTGGGCGTAGACGTTGAGCGTTCCGTTCCGGACAAAAGCCGCCAAGGTGACGCCGGCGCGCTCGGCGAGGTCGATGGCCAGGGTGCTCGCCGCACCGACGCTGGCCAGCACCGGGATGCGGGCGACGGCGGCCTTCTGGACCATCTCGAAGCTCGAGCGTCCGCTCACCACCAGGAGGAGCGGAGGGCCGCCGGGGGCCGGCGTCCGCGGTCGGCCAAGGCGCGAGGCGAGCAGCAGCGTCCCGACCACCTTGTCCACCGCATTGTGACGGCCCACGTCCTCGTGGACGGCGAGCACCGCCCCATCGGCGCCGAGGAGGGCGGCGGCGTGCGTGCCCCCGGTCCGGCTGAACGTTCCCTGGGCCGCGCGGAGGAGGTCCGGGCCTCGAGCGACCAGCTCGCGGGGGACGCGCTCGGCGATGGCCAGCTCCGGCACCCGGGCCAGGAGGTCCTCCACGCTGCGCCGGCCGCAGACGCCGCAGGCGGCCGTGGTCAGCGTCCCGCGCCGGGTGGCCTGGACCCGTTCCAGGTCCAGCGTCACTCCGGGCGCGGGAAGGACGTCGAGGACGTTGCCGTAGCCCTCCTCGCCCACCCGGCCGCAGTGGCTGAGCGTCCCCAGGTCGTCGACGCTCCGGACGATCCCCTCGGCGAAGAGGAATCCAGCCGCCAGCTGGGCATCTGCGCCGGGAGTGCGCATGGTGATGGCCACCGCCTCTCCGGCGACGCGGATCTCCAGCGGCTCCTCCACCGCCACCGCGTCCTGGGCGACCGGGGCGAGCGCCCCCCCGACCACGCGGCGCGCGGGCCGCTCTGCCACTCCCGGCCTGGCCATCGACCTCTCCAGGCTAACGCCTCAGCGCCCCGCATGCGATGCTCCCCGGCCGGCGATGACCCCGGCGATCCCTCCCAGCGCACGCGAGCTGCTCCAGGAGGCCCGCGCCACGGCGCGGGAGGTCCGCGAGGCGCAGGCCACCCGCGCCTATGCGCACCCGAGCGTCGAGCACGTCTCGCTCGGCCGTCCGCTGCGGGCGGTCATCTTCCTCGCCCTCTGGGCGGCCGGGACCGGGCTGTCCCTGGCGGCGGGGCTGGCCTCGGGGGGAATCGGCGGCGCCGGCCTGGCCTTCCCCGTCGGCTCGGTGGCCTCGCTGCTCGTGGCGCTCTGGGCGAGCCGCATCGTCCGCATCGCCGCCCAGTGGGAGCGGGGCGTCATCCTTCGCCTCGGCCGCTTCCACGGGCTCAAGGGCCCCGGGCTGATGCTCGTCTTTCCGGTGTTCGACAACGTGCGTTTCGTCGACACCCGGCTCCTGACGCTGGACGTTCCGCACCAGCAGGTCATCACCCGCGACAACGTGCCGGTGCAGGTGGACGGGGTGATCTTCTTC
Organism: Myxococcaceae bacterium; assembly: GCA_035622755.1. Classification (GTDB taxonomy): domain Bacteria; phylum Myxococcota; class Myxococcia; order Myxococcales; family Myxococcaceae; genus JADGRA01. Next base: position 19,290 of record DASPUU010000209.1, on the reverse strand, counting down.
CTGGTCAAGGACCCGGAGCGAGCGGTGATCACCGTCCAGGACTACCGCTACGCCATCTCCCAGTACGCGCAGGCCGCCCTCCGCGACGTCATCGGGAGCATGACTCTGGACGAGCTGCTCAGCGAGCGCGATCAGATCCAGGCCCGGATCGCCGAGGTGGTGGAGAGCCGGGCGGGCGCCTGGGGCATCCACGTCGATTCCATCCGTCTCCTGGACATCAACATGCCCGAGGACCTGAAGCGGATGATGTCCCGGCAGGCGTCGGCCGAGCGGGAGAAGCGCGCCACCATCACCAAGGCCGAGGGCGACCGGGACGCGGCCCTCAACCTGGCGCAGGCCGCGGAGACGATGGCCCGGAGCTCGGGGGCGATGCAGCTGCGCACCCTGCAGACGCTGGACGGGCTCGGGTCGTCCCCGTCGAACACGGTGGTCATCGCCGTCCCGGTCGAGGTGCTCGAGCTCGCCCGGGTGCTGGCGCGGACGCTGGGAAGCGAGCCGCCCGCCGGCGGGCGCTCCTGACCTCCGATGCGCCTCCCGGAGGAGGGGGTGACCCTGGCCATCCTCGCCGGCGGGCGGGCCCGCCGGCTGGGGGGCGTGCCCAAGGGCCTGCTCCTCCGCGAGGGACGGTCGCTGCTCGCGCACCTGCTCGAGCTCGGGCCGGGCTTCGACGAGGTCCTCCTGGTGACACCGGAGGCCGCGCCCTACCAGGGCTTCCCGGTCCGGACGGTGGCCGACCGGGTGGCCGGCCGCGGCGCTCCGGGCGGCGTGCACGCCGCGCTGGTCGAGGCCCGTTCGCCCTGGGTCCTGGCGGTGGCGGCGGACATGCCCTTCGTCACCCGGGCGGTGGTCGACCGGCTCCTCGCCGAGCGGGGACCTGAGGTCGATGCCGTGGGATTCGAGGTGCAGGGCAGGTTGGAGCCGCTTCTCGCCTGTTACCGCACACGGGCGGCGGAGGTGTTCGCCGCCGCGCTCGCCGACGAGCCGTCCTTCCGCGACCTGTGGCGGGGCTTGCGTGCGCGGGTGCTGTCCTCCCAGGCGCTGGCCGAGGTCGACCCCGGCTGCCGGTCGGTGGTGAGCATCAACACGCCCGAGGACGCTCGAGCCTGGGGCGTCGTCGTCCCCGCACCGGAGGGCGGCCGGTGAGCGGGCGCTTTCTTGCGCCTCCGGCGAGCCCGGCGTTACCGTCCCGGGGGCGAGCGCCGCGCCGAGGTCCGCGGTCCTTCGGATGGCCAGACCCTTCGATCGAGCCGTCTCCGGCTTCAATCACAACGTCAGCCACAAGGGGCGTGTCTTCCACGTCCAGACCGAGGATTCGGGGGTCAACAACCCGACCATCGTCACGCTCCTCTACGTGGGTGGGAACATCCTCGCCTCGAAGAAGACGTCCTACGCCGAGCTGGTTGGTTCCCCGAATCTTCCCGAGCTGGTCCGGCAGCGGATGGAGGATCAGCACAAGCAGATGCTGAAGAACGTGGTCGCCGGCAAGTACGACAGCGCGGAAGCCGCCCAGGCGGCCCAGGCGGTCAAGGCCTACCAGCCCGGTCAGCTCGCCGAGGACGCCGCCTCCAAGCGCGCGGCGGCCCGGCCCGCTCCCGGACCCATCCCGCTCATCAACGAGGCCCCACGCCCGGGCGCTCCGGAGTCGGGCGCCGTCACTCCCGAATCGCTGGGGGGGACGCTCTTCGGGGAGGACCTGGTCTCCGAGAAGTCGCTCGACGAGGTCATCCTCGGGTACCTGGCGGCGGAGAAGGAAGGCTGAGCCCCTCCCGGGGAGGCATCACCGCCCTCCGTCCGGGCCGGGCGGCCGGCCGCAGTGGGCGAGCCGCGCCTGGAGCACCTCGTAGGGCACGGCCATCTCCAGGCCGAAGCTCTCCCGGCCGGGAACCACCCGCGCGAACTCGAGCAGCTGGGCCTCGTCGGTCCGGCCGGCGGCCGCGGCGCGTGCCCGCGCCGCGCTCAGGGCCCCGCCCAGGGCCTTGCCCAGGTCCGTGAGGCGCTCCGGGTCGTCCCCGCTCACGCTCGCCACCAGCCCCACGTCCCGGGTGGCATCGAGATGGAACTCCACGCTCTTCGCCGCGTCGAGCACCGGGCCGGCGAGCGGACCGTCCGCCGGCCCGACCAGAGCGGCCAGCCGCTCGCCCTTCACGACCCCGTACACGTCCCCGTAGGCCTGGTCGTCGCGGAGGACCTGTCCCGCCGGGAGCCTGCCCTCGATGCGGTCCAGGGTCGCCCGGGCCGCCGCCTCTCCCGGGGTCACCGCCAGGAGCTGCCCGCTCCAGGCGGCCACCACCGGCCCGGAGCCGCCGTCCGCCGAGGGCAGGGCGAAGAGCTGTCCCCTCGTGCCATAGGCGGTGGGGATGGCCCCGGCGAAGAGCTGGTCCCACCGGGCCCGGCTGAAATTCCCGGAGACGACCACGCCGTCGTCGCCGATGGCCACACGGTCGACGTCCTGGAGCGGATCGACGCCCAGCTCGCGGATGGAGTCGAGCGCCGAGGCGCCTCCATCCGGGCCGCGCGAGGCGTCGAGACAGGCGATGAGCAGCTGCCCGAGCGGAGAGTTCCTGAGCGCGTTGGCCTCGAAGACCACCGCCGTCCCCGCATCCGGGACGGCCAGGGCGGAGAGCACCGGGTCGCGGGGACGGGCCCGTTCCGGCATCGGGCCCGGGGGGAGGACCTGCCGCTGCTCCATCCGCCGGGCCTCGGCCGGGCGCAGGTGGCGGGGCAGCGCCGGAGCGGGCCGGCGGACACCCTCCTCCGAGGCGCCGCATCCCCGGGCGGCGACGAGGGCGCCGATGCCGAACAGGAACAGGGCGGCCAGGAGCCAGAGGCCGGGACGGCGGCGGAGGCCGGGCATCTTCAGAAGTCCCTTTGCTCGAAGCGCCAGACGGCGAGCGCCAGCGCCCCGGCGGAGAAGAGGACACACTCCGAGACCAGCGTTCCCAGCTCGGCGGGGACCACCGCCGCACCGGCGGCGACGTCGGCGGCCGTGTCCGCCAGCCTGGAGAGGGGAGGCATGATCCGGGTCCAGCCGGCGAAGAGCCACCGGCCGGCCCCCTCGCTCATCGTCGCCAGCAGGACCCGCCGGTTCCCGGCCAGGATGCCGGAGAGGAGGAGCAGCCCGCCCACTGCCGCGGAGAGCGGGGCGCTCCGGACGAACACCGCGGCGGCCAGCATCCCCGCATAGACGGTGGCGAACCCCACCGACGCCAGGAGCGCGGCGAGGAGCGGATGCCAGGTCCAGGCGCCGGTCTTGAAGCCGAGGATGACCACCAGCCCCACCGCGCCGTAGAGGGCCCCGGCCACGCCGAGGACCAGCACCCCGAGGAACGTTCCGGCCAGGAGCTCCCAGCGCCGGACGGGGAGGGCGAGGAGCTGCTCGATGCGGCCCGGCGAGAGGAGGGCGGGGGCGAAGTCGGAGCAGGCGAGGAGCCCGAAGGCCATCCCACCGTAGAAGGTGAGATAGCTGGCGGCCACGAACACCGGCCGCAGGGCGACGTCTGCCGGCCGGATGGGCGTGAAGAGCGAGCGCCCGAAGAGTCGCGTGGCGGCCAGCGCACCGTCGACCACCTCCAGGCGCAGCCCACCGACGAGCCCGAGGAGCAGGAGGGTGAGGGCGAGCGCGAGTCCGAGGAACCAGCGGCGCGCGGCCGCCTCGCGCACGAGGTCCGCGGCCACGTGCCAGGTCCTCACGCCCGGGACCTCAGCGCGTCGGTGAGGACGTCTTCCAGCGTGCGCGAGGCCCGGGCCAGCCCGACGAGCAGCGCGCCGGCGGCGCGCGCCCGGTCCAGCGCGGCGTTGACCGCGGCGGCGTCCTCCGCGTCGAGGCGGAAGGTTCCCTCGCCGGCGGGGCGGAACCCGGCCGCCACCAGCGCCGCGGCCGGGGCGCCCGGCGCGAAGCGCACCTCCCACCAGGCCTCCGCCCGGCAGAGGGCCTCGAGCGGTCCCTCGCGCAGGAGGCGACCGCCGGACAGGATGCCGATGCGCTGGCAGAGGCGCTCCGTCTCCGAGAGCAGGTGGGAGTTGACGAAGAGCGTCGTCCCCCGGGCGAGCTCGGCCTCGAGGAGCCGGCGTACCTCCATCCGGCCGAGCGGATCGACCCCGTCGGTCGGCTCGTCGAGCACCAGCAGCTCGGGGCGCCCGAGCAGGGCCGCGGCCAGGGCGAGCCGCTGGCGCATTCCCTTGCTGAAGCCGCCGATGCGGCGCTCGGCCACGTCGAGCAGCCCGACGCGGGCCAGCATCTCACGGAGCTCGGAGGCGCCCGGCGCCAGCCCCTTGAGGCGCGCCACCGCGCGGAGGAAGGCCGGAGGCCGCCAGGCGCCGGGAAGGTGGAGCCGCTCGGGGAGGTATCCCACCCTGGCGCGCACCGCCGGTTCCTGGGGCGAGCGGCCGAGGAGCCGCACGGTTCCCCGATCTGGCCAGGCGATGCCGAGGAGGCACTTGATGAAGGTCGTCTTTCCGGCGCCGTTGGGACCGATGAGGCCGAAGGCGGTTCCGGGCGCCACCGCCAGGTCGACGCCGGACAGCGCATCCGTCCCCGCTCGACCCAGGAGCCGGCGGCGGTAGCGCTTGTGCAGGCCCGTCGCTTCGAGTGCCGGGGTCATCGGGCAGGACGGCCGGAAACGTAACACGCCGGACGCGGGCCGCCCGGCGCCCGCGGCAAAAGGGAGGCGGCGTCGGCCGGGACGGGTTAGGAGGGTTCCCCTGGAGGATCCCGCGATGCGCGCCAGCGTCTTCCGTCTCCTCGCCGCGCTTCCCCTGCTCGCGGCGCCCGCGCTCGCCGGCGAGCCCGCGAAAGGAACGTCCGTGTCGGTCTACGATTTCAAGGTCAGGACCATCGACGGAAGGGAGACCACCCTCGCCGAGTACCGGGGGAAGGCCCTGCTCATCGTCAACACCGCCTCGGAGTGCGGCTACACCCCGCAGTACGCCGGGCTGGAGGCTCTCTATGAGAAGTACCGGGAGCGCGGCCTGGTGGTGCTCGCCTTTCCCTCCAACGACTTCGGCGGCCAGGAGCCGGGGACCAACGCCGAGATCAAGAAGTTCTGCCAGCTCCGCTACAAGACCACCTTTCCCCTCTTCGCCAAGATCGACGTCAAGGGGGACTCGGCGGACCCCCTCTACAAGTACCTCACCGGGCTTCCCGGCAAGCAGGGTGGGCAGGTGACGTGGAACTTCAACAAGTTCCTGGTCGCGCCGGACGGCACGGTCGTCGAGCACTTCGACACCAAGGTGGCCCCGGACAGCCCCCTCCTCGACGGGCAGCTCCAGAAGATCCTTCCCGAGAGATCCTGAGCTACCTCCGGGCTGGACGGGGCCGGGCGGCGGTCGCCGAACCGGCGTCCGCGGCGGCGTCGCGGGCCAGCGCCTGGCCGACGCGCTTCTGGAGCGCGCTCTTGCTCTTCGCCGTCCGCAGCGCCGAGCGCAGCTCGCCGACCAGCGCCTCGTGCCGCTGGCCCATCGCCGCCAGCGCGCCCTCCTTGTCCTTCAGCTGGTCGGCCAGGGCCGAGCGCGCGGCGCCCAGCTCATCGAGCTTCTGCGAGAGGTCCATCGTCTGTCGGAGGGCATCCTTGCGATCCTGCTCCAGGCGCACGGTACGCGCCCCGTACTCCTCGGCCAGCCGCTGCGCCTGGATGGCCCGCGCCGCCTGGTCGTCGACCACCTTCTTCCCGTACAGCGTCACCCCGGCGAGCGTGGCCAGGGACAGCCCGGCCAGGAGCCAGGGCAGCGCCGAGGACAGGCCGCCGCGTGGCGGGGTGGGGGAGGGCTCGGGCTCGGCCGGCTCCAGCTGCGGAGGGCCCCCGGGGAGATCGAGCAGGTCGGGCATCGGGCGGCTTCTCGCGCCCCCAGTGTAGTGGAATCGCGGCCGGGGCGCCCGCTGTGTCATGATCCGATTTCAGCGATGATCCAGATGTTCCACGTCACCAAGGCCTACCCCGGGGACCCCCCGGTGCTGACCGACGTGAACCTCACCGTGGACAAGGGCGAGTTCGTGTTCCTCACCGGACCGTCCGGCGCGGGGAAGACCACCCTGCTCAAGCTGGTGTTCTGTGCCGAGCAGCCCACCCGCGGCCAGATCCTGGTCGGCGGCCGGAACGTGGCGCGCATCCGCGACGCCTCCATCCCCTACCTCCGCCGCAACATCGGCGTCGTCTTCCAGGACTTCAAGCTGCTCCCCCACCGGACGGTGCTGGACAACGTGGCCTTCACCCTCGACGTGCTCGGGACGCCGCGGGCCGAGTCCCGCGAGCGGGTGCTGCGCATGCTCAAGCTGGTCGGCCTCCAGCACAAGGCGGAATCGCTGCCGCTCAAGCTCTCCGGCGGCGAGCAGCAGCGGGTGGTCATCGCCCGGGCCCTGGTCAACGACCCGACCATCCTGCTCGCCGACGAGCCGACCGGGAACCTCGACCCGGCGCTGACGGTGGAGATCCTGGACCTGCTCTGCGAGGTCAACGTGCGCGGGACGACGGTGGTGGTCGCCACCCACGACGCCACCTTGCTCGAGCGCTACCAGAAGCGCGTCATCCGCCTCGAGCGCGGGCGGGTGGTGGGTGACACCGCCCAGGTCCAGGTCACCCGGCGCACGGGGTAGGCCGAGCGGGTACTCTCTCCCACCGATGGGAGCGGTGGCCAAGTCCGACGTCTTCTGGCGTTCGGCCCTCCAGGGCATACGTCACCAGCCCTTTCCCCACGCGGTGGCCGTGCTCATCCTGGCCATCAGCCTGTTCGCGCTCGGGCTCGGACGGGCAGCGGGCGGCCTGCTCCAGGGCCTCCTCCGCGGCCTGGACGCCGAGGTGCAGGTGACGGTCTGGCTCCGGGCCGAGGCCCGGCCGGCCGACATCGAGCGGCTGAGCGCCTCGTTGCGCGCACGGGGATTCGAGGTGTCGCTGGTCACGCCCCGGGCCGCGCTCGAGCGGCTGGTGCATGACCTCGGCCCCTCGGCCGAATCGCTCCGGGGCATGTCCGCCGATGCCCTGCCCGCCTCGCTCGAGCTGCGCGTTCCGGCGCCCTGGCGAACGACGGAGGCGCTCCGCCGCCTCGGCGCCGAGCTCGGAGCCGAGCCGGAGGTCAGCGCCGTGGACTTCGGCGAGGCCGCCGTGGAGCGGCTCGGCGCCCTGGCCCGGCTCTTGCGGTGGGGCGGCCTGTTCGCCTTCGCCGTCGTGCTCGGAGCGACGGTGGCGGTGGTCGGCGCCACGCTTCAGCTGGCCATCTACGCCCGGCGGGAGGAGGTCGAGATCCAGAAGCTGGTCGGCGCCACCGACCGCTTCGTCCGAGCCCCCTTCCTCATCGAGGGTCTCCTGCAGGGCCTGGCCGGGGCGGTGCTCGCGCTGGTCGGGCTGGCGGTGGTGCGGCAGTGGATCGAGCCCCAAGTGGAGGGCCTCTTCGGCTTCCTCCGCCTGCCCGGCGGCGCGCCCCCGCTGTGGGCGGGCGCTCGCACGCTCGAGCTCCTCGGGGCCGGCGCGCTGCTCGGGCTCCTGGGCAGCTTTCTCGCAGTCACCCGGGCGCTCCGCGCATGAGGGCCAGGGCGGCGGCGTGGGCCGGAGCGCTGCTCTTCGTGGGAGCGGCCCGGGGCGAGGACGTGCGCACCGAGCGCACGCAGGTCGAGCACCGGCTGGCGGCGCAGAAGGCGGCGCTGGCGCTGCTCCAGACGCAGCGGGGGGGGACGCTGGCCGTGCTCGATGCCTACGAGCGGCTGGCGCGGGGAGCGGCCGCCCGGGCGGAGACGCTGGCCGCCCAGGTGCGGGTGCTGCGGGGCCGGCTCGCCGTCGCCGAGGCTGAGGAGGCGCTGGCCCGGGCCGTGTTCGAGGCGCGCGCGCGCGCCCTGCAGCCCCGGCTCTGGGCGCTGGATCGTCTCACCCGCCGCAGCCCACTCGAGGTGCTCCTCCCCTCCGAGGACCTGGCCGGCCTGATGTGGCGGGCGCGCGCGCTGTCCACGGTGGTGCAGCGCGACCTGGCCTCGCTCGAGGAGATGCGCCAGGTGGCCGACGTCCAGCGCTCCTCCCTCCTGGAATTGGACGGGCTCAAGGCCTATCTCGCCGAGCGCATCGACGCGCTCCAGGAAGAGAGCTCCGAGGCCGCCGCCCAGCGCTCGGAGTTCTCCGAGGCCCTGCTCCTCCTGCAGGCCAAGGCCCGGGCGAGCAGCGCGGTGGTGGCCGAGCTGGCACGCGCCCAGGCCCGGCTCGACCAGCTGGTGGCCGAGCTCGATGCCCGGCCGGAGACGAGCGGCTTCGGCGCGCTCCGGGGAAGGCTTCCGCTGCCGGTCCCCGGCCGGATCGAGTCCGGATTCGGCAAGGTCCTCGAACCGCGCTTCAACACCGTCACCCTACGGCGGGGCATCGACATCCGCGCGCCGGCCGGCACCGCCGTCCGTGCCGTCGCCCCGGGCGCAGTGGCCTGGACGGGGTGGCTCCGCGGATACGGCAACGTGGTCATCGTCGATCACGGGGACGGATACCACTCGGTGATGGCCCACCTGGCCGAGGTGACGCGCGAGCTGGGCGCGCACGTTTTCGAGGGAGACGTGGTGGGCACGGTGGGCGACACCGGCTCGCTCCAGGGGCCGGTGCTCTACTTCGAGCTCCGGCGCCAGGGGCTGGCGGTGGACCCGGCCCCCTGGCTGGGAGCGGCCGCCTACACCCGGGCCGCCGGCGGCGGCGAAGCGGCTGGAGCCCCGCGGCCCCGCTGAGGTAGACGGGCCAGGCCGCTCCCGATGGACTTGCTCGAGACCCTGCACAACGTGGTGCGCCGCGCGCTCGTCGCCCGCGGGGTGGAATCGCGCGTCGCCTCCGTGGCCGGACGCCCGGTGCATTTCTACCGGCTGGCCGGACGCGGCGAGGGACCCCCGGTGGTCCTGGTCCATGGCCTGGGCGGCAACGCCAACGGCTTCGCCCGCCTCCTCTTCGGGCTGGCCCGCCACTTCCGGCTGGTGTTCGCGCTCGACCTCCCCGGAAACGGATTCTCGCCCTTGCCCGGAAGCGGGCCCCTGGCGCTGGGCGAGCACCTGGAGGTGCTCCATGCCTTCTGCCGGCAGGAGGTGGGGCAGCCCTGTCTGGTGGTCGGCAACTCGCTCGGCGGCGCCCTGGCCCTGACCCTGGCCGCGGAGCACCCGGAGGACGTCTGCGCGCTCGGGCTCCTCGCTCCGGCCGGGGCTCGGGTTCCCGAGGAGCGCTTCGCCGAGCTGATGAGGCGGCTGGAGGTGAACACGCCGCGCGAGGGCCTGGCCTTCACCCGGCGGCTCTTCCACCGCGCGCCGGTGACGGCGCTGCTCTTCTCCTCGCAGATGCCCAAGCTGCACAACACCCCGGCGGTGCGGGCCATCCGGGCGCGGGCCACCGCGGAGACCCACCTCACCCCGGAGCAGCTGGCGCGGGTCGAGGTGCCCACCCTCCTGCTCTGGGGCGGGAGCGAGAAGCTCCTCCCCGAGGAGATGCTCGCCTACTATCGGCGCCACCTGCCCGCCAGCGCGCGCATCGAGGTGGTGGAAGGGGTGGGCCACGTCCCGCAGATGGAGCGGCCGCAGGAGGTGGTCCGGCGCCTGGCCGCCTTTGCCGGCGGGCTCAACCCGTCGAGGTCCGCAGCTTCCGCCCGGTCACGAGAAAGTGGTTCAGCTCCGCTTCCCACGCGCGCATGAACTCGGCGAAGTGCGGCTCGCTCATCCGGGCGATGCGGGCGTTCCCCTCCTCGGAGAGCGCGGTGAAGGTGTAGCGGATCTCGGCCCGGGTCCGGTTCGGAGCGAGCGGGGCGAGGACCAGGCTCAGCTCCACCACCAGGTAGCCGGGGGTGACGTGCACGTAGGCCACCCGCCCGGCCGCGGCGTCGAAGGTCCGGAGGATCCACACCGTCTCCCGGGGGCCGTGGGAGCGGGTGACGAAGAGCGTCCCCTCTCCGCTGCCCGGCGCCTGCCAGCGCATCTCCGGCTCCCACTCCGCGGCCCAGGCCTTCTCCCCGAGCGGGGTGAGCAGCGGCAGCACCCGCCCCGGGGGCGCCTCCCAGGTCTGGCTCCCGGTGCGGGTCACCCGCTCGAGCGGAGCGGTCTCGGTCATGGCGGGGGACTCCTTCTCCGGCGGGCCGCGGGGGTTTCCGGCTCGACGGCGGCAGGCTCGAGGGCGCGGAGCACGGCGCGGAAGGCCTGGAGCTCGCGCGCGCCGTGCCGCTGCAAGGCTGCGGTCTCCAGCGCCTCCAGCCTCCGGTGCACGCGCGCCGCAGCTGCGCCGCCCTCGGCGGTGAGCGAGACCAGGAAGGAGCGGCGGTCCGACGGGTTCGGGCCCCGCTCGACGTAGCCCCGCGCCTCGAGCCGGTCCAGGAAGCTGGTCAGCGAGGAGCGCTTGTGGGCGAAGGCCCGGTGCAGCGCGCCGACGGCGCTCGGCCCCTCCTCGGCGAGGTGGGCGAGCAGGTGCGCCTCCCCTTGCGTGACGCCCAGCGGCGGCGACGCCCCCTCCAGCCACAGGCCGATGCGATGCGTGGCGCGGTGGACGCCGGGGACGAGCGACAGCCGACGGCGAGGGGCTCTCACCAAGGCGTCGTCTACTACGATTTCGTACTAAATGACCACGGGAATCGCCCGGGCGGGGGTGCCCCGGGCGCCCGGCGCTGGACTAGGATGCCTCTGGTGAGCTCCCCGCTTCGCCTCGTCGCCGCCCTCCTGCTTGCCTCGCCCCCGGCCCTGGCCGGGCCACCCCCGCGCCCCGCTCCTGCTGCCGACGATCCCAGCACCTACCGCCAGCTGGAGCTGTTCGCCCGCGTCCTGAGCTACGTGCAGAACAACTACGTGGAGAAGGTGGACGACAAGCAGCTCATCTACGGGGCGATCAAGGGCATGCTGGACACGCTCGACCCCCACACCGTCTTCATGCCCCCGGACGTCTTCAAGGAGATGAAGATCGACACCGCCGGGGAGTTCGGGGGCCTCGGCCTGGACATCGCCAAGCGGGGCGACGTGCTGGTGGTGGTGGCTCCGGTGGACGACACCCCGGCCGCCCGCGCCGGGGTGCGCTCCGGAGACGAGATCCTGGCCATCGACGGCGAGAGCACCCGGTCGATGGACGTCGCCCGGGCAGCGGCCAAGATGCGCGGTCCGGCCGGGAAGCGGGTGACGCTGACCCTGATGCGGCCGGGCTTCACCCAGCCGCAGGACATCGTCATCCTCCGCGACCACGTACGCATCGTCTCGGTCGAGGGCTCGCTCTACGGCGACATCGGCTACGTGCGTCTGAAGAATTTCCAGGAGCGCACCGACGGCTCGCTGAAGAAGGAGCTGGACCGCCTCCGGACCCTGAACGGCGGTCGTGAGCTGGACGGGCTGGTGCTCGACCTGCGCAACAACCCGGGCGGCCTCCTCGATCAAGCGGTGGCGGTCAGCGATCGCTTCCTCCCCGGAAACCTGACCATCGTCTCCACCCGGGGGCGCGACCCGAAGAACGTCACCGAGGAGCGAAGCCACGACCGGGACACCGAGCGCCCCTACCCGCTGGTGGTCCTGGTCAACGGCGGGAGCGCGTCGGCGGCGGAGATCGTCGCCGGGGCGCTCCAGGACCACGGCCGGGCCCTCGTCGTCGGGACGCCCACCTTCGGGAAGGGCTCGGTGCAGACGGTCATCGAACTCGAGGACGGAAGCGGGCTGAAGATGACCATCGCCCGCTACTTCACGCCCAAGGGGCGCTCCATCCAGGAGCTCGGCATCCAGCCCGACGTGGTGGTGGCCGAATCGAACGAGGCCGGTGCGGCCAAGCTTCCCCGGGAGAAGGACCTCCGCCGGCACCTGCGCAACGACGGCAAGGGAGACGCTCGGGCTCCGCGGGTCCTGGCGGCCGGCGACTGGGTGCTCACCGCCGGGCTGGCCGACCAGCCCCTTCGACTGGCTCTCAACTACTTGCACGAGACCGCGGTCGCGGCCCAGCGCGCCGGGGCCCCTGTCCCGGCGGGCGGGGCGGGTGTCGCGGCGGACTCTTCCGGCCCAGGTCGAACACGTTGAACTCCCGTCGCTTTTGACGTCCGCGTGACGCGTCCCGTCACGGCCACGGACTCGGTTTGCTAAGTTGGCGGAATCGTTTGACACATCGGGGTCGGATCCCTATTGTCGCGCGCCGCCGCGTCCCCATGGAGGGGTCGGGGAGACATTGGAGACGCCAGCAAGGGCCCCCCGGGGGCGGGGCTCCTGAGGGTCGGTCCGTCCCTCGGCGGTGGAATACCAGCCGTCGAAAGAGGTCCCGCGGGAGGGGCCTGCGCCAGAGATGACCACGGTCGAACTCGGTTTCCTCGGAGTCTACTTCGCCGTCCTGTGCGTCCTGGCCCTGTACGGGTCCCACCGCTACCGGATGGCGTTCCTCTACTACCGCCACAAGTTCAACCTGCCCACTCCCGCCGGCCGGCTGGCGCGCCTGCCCCGGGTCACCATCCAGCTTCCCGTCTACAACGAGATGTACGTCGTGGAGCGGCTCGTCGAATCCGTGTGCCGCATCGAGTACCCGGCCGAGCTCCTCGAGGTGCAGGTGCTCGACGATTCCACCGACGAGACCTCGGCCATCGCCCGCTCGGCGGTGGAGCGGGCGCGGGCGCGGGGGGCTGACATCTCGTACCTCCACCGGACCAACCGCCAGGGCTTCAAGGCGGGAGCCTTGGCCAACGGGCTCGGCCAGGCCCGCGGCGAGTTCGTCGCCGTCTTCGATGCGGATTTCGTCCCCACCCCGGACTTCCTCAAGCGCACCGTCCCCTTCTTCGCCGACCGGCGGGTGGGCATGGTCCAGGTTCGGTGGGGCCACCTGAACCGGGATTTCTCCATCCTCACCCAGGCTCAGAGCATCTTCCTCGACGGCCACTTCATCATCGAGCACACCGCGCGCAACCGCTCGGGCTGCTTCTTCAATTTCAACGGGACGGCCGGCATCTGGCGGAAGGACTGCATCACCGACGCCGGCGGGTGGCAGCACGACACCCTGACCGAGGATCTCGACCTGAGCTACCGCGCGCAGCTCAGGGGCTGGCAGTTCGTCTTCCTCCCCGAGGTCGTCTCCCCGGCCGAGGTGCCGGTGGACATGAACGCCTTCAAGAGCCAGCAGCACCGCTGGGCCAAGGGCTCCATCCAGACCGCCCGGAAGCTGCTCCCCACCATCCTGCGCAGCGACCTGCCCTTCGCGGTGAAGAGGGAGGCCTTCTTCCACCTCACCAACAACGTCGCCTATCTCCTGATGGTGCTGCTCTCGGTCCTCATGCCGCTGTCGATGGTGGTGCGCTTCAACCACGGGCTCTACTCCACCCTCTTCCTCGACCTTCCCTTCTGCATCACCGCCACCGCCTCGGTGTGCTTCTTCTACGTCGCCGCGCAGCGTGAGCAGGGCTTCACCTGGTGGGAGCGCATTCGCTACCTGCCCTTCCTCATGTCGCTGGGCATCGGGCTGGCGGTGAACAACGCCAAGGCGGTGGTCGAGGCGCTCCTCAACCAGGAGAGCGGCTTCACCCGGACGCCCAAGACCGGCAGCGAGGGCAAGGTCATCCGCACTCCGGTCAAGCGCAGCTACCGCGGACAGAAGAACCTCATGCCAGTGGTGGAGCTCGGCTTCGGCGCCTACTTCACTGGGGCGCTCTGGTTCGCGGTGGACGCGGGCATCTGGACCTCGGTGCCCTTCCTGGTGCTGTTCCAGATCGGCTTCCTCTACGTCGGGCTGAGCAGCCTCTTCCAGGCCCGCGTGCCGGTGCGGCGCGAGGTGCGAGTGTCGCTGGCTCCCGAGGCGCGCCCGGCCGCCTGACGCTCACCCCCCTCGGCCGTCAGACGCCGCCGTCGCCCGGCAGGCGCACGAGACGGTGGACCACCGGAGGAGGGACGGCCTCGGATGGACGGCAGGCCGGGTCCAGCCGCAGGCGAGGGACGGTGGACACGTCGAGCCCGCCATCCGCGCAGCTGACCACCTCGGCCGGAAAGAAGGCCACGCAGCCGCCGTCGGCCGACGGCCGGGCGACGGCCACCGCGCCGACGAAGCCCCCGGAGGAGCGCTGGAGAACGAGCGCCGCGGCCGGCGCCGGCCCGGCGTCGGCGCGCAGGATGGCGACGGTGAGCGTGCCGCCGTCGTCCTGGGCGCGGTAGAGGTAGCGGTCGTCCTCGGCATGCCGCCAGAGGCCGCTGAGGTCGGCCGAGCAGCCGTCGGGAAGCCCCCTCCTCTGGGGTGAGGCGGGCCGCTCGGCGGGAGGCCCGCTCGCCGCCCCGGAGGCGGCGGCCAGGGCCACGAGCAGCGGCAGGGCGCCGCGGGGCGCCCCGGGAAGCCGCCGCCGAGCGGCGCTCGAGATGGGATCACCTGTCATGCGCGGCGCCCACATCCCCCACGGATTCATGGGAGTTGTGCCCTAACATGTCTCTCCGTCCAGTGCGTCGCCCGGGCCTCGTCTCGCTCCTCGTCCTCGCCGGCCTGCCCGGCCCGGCCCGCGCCGAGCCGCCCGCGCCGGAGGTCCAGGCCTGCCTGCTCTCGCTTCGAGACGGCGAGCGTGCTCGGGCCGAGGCCGCGCTCGGACCGCTCGAGGCGCTCCCCTTCCTCCAGGCCGACCTGGCGGTGGAGCCCGACGCCGGGAACGTCCGCGGGCGGGTGACCCTGCTCTGGACTCCCCGGCAGCCGACCGGATTCGTCGAGTTGCGGCTGACGCCAAATGCCTTCGGGCGCTCGCTCGTCCGCCTGAGCCTGCCGCGCATCAACGGGGAGCCCGGGACCCTGGTGACGCTCTCCGACGACCTGCTGCGGGTGAACTTCCCCCGTCCGGTCGGAGCCGCCGAGGCGGTGCGACTCGAGGTGCAGCTCTCGGCGCAGGTCCCGCGCGCTGCGGCCGAGGATTCCGCACTCTCCGCGCTCCAGCTCTCCGGGAGGGGGGAGCGGACGGACCACGGGGCCTTCTCCGCCCGGGACGACGCGGTCAGCCTGGTGGGAATCGTCCCGCGGCCCCCGCTCACCACCGGTGAGGGCGCGCGGGGCGAGGGCCCCACCGGCATCGGGGACCTGGCGCTCTACGATCCAGCCAACGTCCTCGTCGAGGTCACCGTTCCGGCTCCGTGGCGAGCGGTGGCCGGGGGCGTGGCGCTCGGTGAGACTCCGGCGCCGGGCGGCGGGACTCGCTACCGGTTCGGAATCGCCGCGGCGCGCGACGTGGTCCTCCTCGTCACCCGGGGGTACAGGCGGGCCCGGCGCGAGGTGGCCGGGGTGACCCTGGAGAGCTCCGTTCCCGAGCCCCTGGGCAAGGCCGGCGAGCGCCTCCTCGCCCAGGCGGCGGAGCTCCTCGGTGCCCTGGAGCGTCGGCTCGGGCCAACCCCCTACCGGACGCTGCGCGTGGTCGCCGCCCCGCTCACCGGCGGCGCGGGCGGGATGGAATTCCCCGGCCTCCTCACCGTGTCCACTCCCCTCCTCCGGCTCGCGGAGGACCCGGGGAAGGCGCTCGGGCTCCCCGGCCTCGAGCTCCTGCCCGGGTCGGGCGAGGCGCTCGGCTCCCTGGTGGAGTTTGCCCTGGCCCACGAGCTTGCCCACCAGTGGTTCCCGGCGCTGGTGGGGTCGGACCCGATCGCCGCTCCGGTGGTCGACGAGGCCCTGGCGCAGGCGGTGGCGCTGTTGGCGGTGGAGTGGACCGCCGGTGCGGCCGCCGCTCAGGCCGTCGATGCGGCGCAGGTCTCTGGCGCTTACCGGATGTGGCGAGCGCTGGGCGGTCGAGATGCAGCCGCGGACCGTCCGACCTCGGCCTTCGCCGACGAGCTGACCTACGCGGCCCTGGTCTACGGCAAGGCGCCCGGGCTCCACGCCCGCCAGCGCGCGCTGCTCGGAGACGCCGCTTTCCTCGCCGACCTCCGGGCCTACGTCGAGACCCACCGCTGGGGCTGGGCCGATTCGGGAAGCCTCACCTCGCTTCTCGCCCGCCGGCATCCGGAGCGGGCGCGCGAGCTCCGGGAGCTCCAGCGGCGGTGGTGGTCGGAGGCGCACGGCGACGAGGACCTGGGCGGCGCCGGCGCCTCGCTCGTTCCCGCGCTGCCTTCGGAGGAGGAGCTGGACCGGCTCCTCCGACAGCTGGAGCGCTAGCCGAAGAGCGCGTCGACGAATTCCCGGGGCGAGAAGGGCCGCACATCCTCCGGCCTCTCGCCCACTCCCACCCAGGAGACGGGGACCCGCAGCTCGTCGGCGATTCCGATGATCACCCCGCCCTTGGCCGTTCCGTCGAGCTTGGCCAGCGCGATGGAGGTCACCCCGACCGCCTCCTGGAACTGCTTGGCCTGGGCGATGGCGTTCTGCCCAACGGTGGCGTCGAGCACCAGGAGCACCTCGTGGGGCGCGCCCGGGAGCGCCTTCCCCAGCACCCGCCGGATCTTCTGGAGCTCCTCGATGAGCGGCGCCTTGGTGTGCAGGCGCCCGGCGGTGTCGGCGAGCACCACGTCGGCTCCGGAGGCCACGGCCTGCTTCACCGCGTCGAAGACCACCGCCCCGGGGTCGGCCCCCTCCGGGCCCTTCACCAGCCGGGCACCGGCGCGCTCCGCCCACACGTCGAGCTGCTCGGTGGCGGCGGCGCGAAAGGTGTCACCCGCGGCGAGGACCACGTGCTTGCCGGCCGAGGTGAGGCGGGCGGCGAGCTTGCCGATGGTGGTCGTCTTGCCCGCTCCGTTGACCCCCACCACCATCACCACGTGGGGCGGGCCGCCGCCCTCGAGGGAGCGGGGGGCGGGGAGGTCGACGATGCGCGCCACCTCGGACCGGATGAGGGCCTTCAGGCGGCCGGAGTCGACCAGGTCGCCGCTCCCGGCGAGCTCCCGGGCGGCGGCGACCAGGCGCGCCGCGGTGCGGACGCCGATATCGGCCGTGAAGAGCGCCTCCTCGAGCTCGGCCAGCACCCGGCCATCCACCGTTCGCTGGCCTCCCAGCACCGCGCCGAGGCGGGCTCCGAGGCCCTGGGCGCGCGTCCGCGCCAGTCCGGCGGCGAGCGTGCGGCCGGCCTCGGCGTCGATCCGCGCCGCACGCGCCTCGGTCTCTTCCCGGACCCGTGCCGCCGACTCGGCAGCGGCTCGCTCGACGGCCTCCGCCTCCCGGCGCCGGGCCTCCGCCTCCTCCGCTGCCTTGTGCGACCGCGCCTCCTGGTCGGCCGCCTTGTCCGCCCGGTAGGCGGCGCGCTTGGCGTCCTCCTCGGCGCTCTTCAGCGCCCGGGCCTCGGCCTCGAGGCGCTCGCGGGCGGCGGGGTCGGGGGCACGGCCGGCCTCGGCCGCTCGGCGCGTGCGCGCGGCGGAGAGCGCGTCGGCGCGCTCCCGGGCCCGGGCGGCCTCCGAGCGCCACCGCGACTCCTCCACGCTCTCCTCCGCCGCGGGCGCGGCCGGCCGCCCGGTCACGGGCGGGGGTGGCCGGGCCGGCGGCGGGCGCCGGCGGCGGGACCGTCGCCAGAGACCGGCTCCCAGCCCGAGCAGGACGAGCGCACCGGCGCCGCCCCAGAGGAGCACGGCCGGCTCGACTCCGAGCGAGCCCGGACCGGGGGAGGCGAGGAGAGGAAGGTCCGCCATCGGGGCGCCTCGCATACAACAAGACACTGGCGGATGCAGCGCCGAGCGCCTATCTCATCGAACGCTCCGATGACCCTGCCCGTCGCGTCGTGCCTCCCGCTCCTCCTCCTCCTCCTGGCCGTGCTCACCCCGGCGTGCATCGTCGAGGCTCCCGGAGGCGACAAGCCGGGAGCGTCCGGTGCGGCCGCGCCGCGTCCCGGCGTCAAGCCGGTGACCCTCAAGAACGGGGCGAACTTCGACGGGAAGGTCGAGCTGATGGCCGTCACCTTCACCCCGGGCCTGCTCGTGCCGGGCGACGTCACCCAGGTGAAGCTCTACTTCCGCGTCCTCGCGCCGCTCGGCGACGACTGGCAGGTCTTCGTCCATGCCGAGGACCCGGAGGGGCGAGTGGCGCGGGCGAACTACGACCATCTCCCGGTCTCCGGCCGCCGGCCGACGAGCGGCTGGCGCCCGGGCGAGATCATCGAGGACGCCTTCACCATCGGGCTCCCGCTGGGCTCCCACCAGCGAGCGATGGACCTCTGGGTGGGCTTCTGGCTGCCGCGGACCGATGCTCGCCTTCCGGTCCGGAACGCGGAGGCCGTGCGGGCCGACAACGATCGCGTTCCGCTGGCCCGGATCGCCGCGCAGCCCTGAGCGTCGACGAAAGCGCCGGAGTGGCCCTGTAAGCCGAGTTCTGTTCCCGGGCTGCCCCCCCAGGGTTTCCCCGAGGGGGGCCCTCCCGGGCGGTGAACATTCCTCTAGGGCCCCGGTTGCCCGGGAGCCTCGTCAGCGAGCGACCCGGAGGCTTCGGGGCGGGCCGCCCCGGCCCGGAGCCCCTCGCGGGGTCCCCGGGCGCCTCCCTATTGGCTCTTGCTCCAGGTGGGGTTTGCCGTGCCGTCCAGGTCACCCTGGACGCGGTGCGCTCTTACCGCACCGTTTCACCCTTACCCCGGCGAACCGGGGCGGTCTGTTCTCTGTGGCACTGTCCTGCGGCTCGCGCCGACTGGTCGTTGGCCAGCACCCTGCCCCGTGGAGCTCGGACTTTCCTCCCGCCCCCGTCCTCTCGAACGGGAGCCAGCGTTCACCCGGGCCACTCCGGCACCTCGAGTCTCTACCAGGGAATCGGCCGGCAGCGCCAGCGCCCCCCGGGGCCGGACGCCCGGGGCCGGTCGTCACAGCGGGGTGCCGACCAGCCGCTCGTCGATGGCCCGGTTGCTCATCACGTCCGCCTCGCGATTCTCCTCGCGCGGAACGTGAGTGAGCAGGTGGCGCTGGAACGCCTCGAGCAGGGCGTGGGCCTCCTCGTAGAGGGGGCGGAGCGTGGGGCTCCGGACGCGATACTGGCCGGCGAGCTGGCGGATGAGAAGCTGGCTGTCGGTCACCAGCTCCACCTCGTCGGCGCCGAGGGCGCGTGCCCGCTTCAACCCCAGGATGGCGCCCATGTACTCGGCGTGGTTGTTGGTCTGCCGGCCGAGGTAGAGCCCCAGCCGCTCCACCACCTCGCCCGAGGGCAGGGCGAGGACCGCTCCCGCCCCGGCCGGGCCCGGATTGCCGCGGGCCGCCCCGTCCGAGAAGACGCGCAGCGTGCGCGCGCGCCGCAGGAGCGACGGCTGGCGCGGCGCCTCGACGGTCATCCCTTGGCCGCGGGGACCTTGACCGCCGGCGCGGGGGCGGCCGCCGCGGGCTCGATCGCCTCCGGCGCACAGATGATCCGGTGGCACGACGGGCAGAGATCGGTGCCGAGGGTGGTCTTGAGCGTGTTGTAGAGCTGAGGCGGGACGTTCATGTTGCACCCCTGGCAGGTGCCGGCG
>DASPUU010000208.1:0-6012 GCA_035622755.1 Myxococcaceae bacterium | reverse complement strand
GGCAGGCGTGCTCGGGATGGAAGCGCGCCCCCTGGAGATCCGGGACCCCGCCCAGGGCGAGCTCGCTGCCGCCGCGGGCGATGACCCGGTGCGTGTTGCGGAGCACGGTCAGCCCGAGCCGGTCCACCTCGGCCTCCCACTCCGGCCCGCCCCAGTAGTACTCGTGGTTGCCGGTGACGTAGTAGACCCCGTAGCGCGCGCGCAGCTCGCCGAGCGGGGCGACCTCGGCGCGGAGCGCGCGCACCGGACCGTCGACCAAATCCCCGGTCACCGCCACCACGTCGGGCGAGAGGGCGTTCACCTTCTCCACCACCCGGCGAAGGAAGCGCGCGTCCAGCCGCTCGCCGATGTGGAGGTCGCTGATCTGCACGATGCGGAGGCCGTCCAGCCCCTCGCCCAGCCGGCGGAGCGGCACGGTCACCCGCCGGAGCTGGAAGCGGCCCCGCGCGCTGAAGACCGCCCAGGCGATGAGGACCAGGGTGAGCGAGACGATGGCCATCGCCTGGAGGCGCGCCTGCGCGACCCGGTCAGCGCCCTGCGGGAACCCGCGGACCAGGTCGAGCACCAGCCGGGCCAGGTCCGTGCCCAGCGTGGCGGTGAGGAGGATCCCCGCGCCGCCGAGCCAGAAGGTGGCGAAGGCGAAGAGCGCGCGGGTGAGCCGGTTCCCGGTGCTGCGGATGAGGAAGAACCCGGCCGGGACCGAGGCCACGACCAGTGCGATGAGCGCCCAGCCCAGCGCTGCCCACCCCGGAGGGAAACCGGTGTCGGAGAGCAGGCGCACGCCTGGGTAGAGGTGAAGAAGCCCGAAGACGACCGAGACGGCGGAAAAGAACGTCAGGAGCCGTCGACGGCGAGGGAAGGAGTCAGCCATGGGGAAGGAGGCAAACCCCTAACAGCACGACCCTCCGGCCGCATCGCTGCGGCGAAAGGTCAGGACCGTGCTGTGAACGACACTCCCCCGTCACGCAATGGCGGGGCGGCCGGAGCGTCTCCTCGTCGCAGGCGGCCGGCAGAGGGCGGTCTGCCTCGGAGAGTACAGGTCACCATGAATTCCATCGTCTCGGAGAAGCGCATCCATTTCGTCGGGCTCCCCATCCTGGTCATCGCCCTGTGCCTGTTCTACATGCTCGGCGCCGCAGCCCTGGTCGCCGAAGCGGTCCGCTCCGGTGAGCTGGCCGAGGCGCGGGGCGCCCGGGCGCTCGTCGTCCCGGCAGCCCTGGGCGACGAGAGCTAGAGCGAGCGGCGCCCGCCGCCGGCCAGCCCGGGAACGTCCCGGGCGCGGAGCCGGCGACGGGCGAGCAGCGGGGCGAGCGCCGGCTTCGGGATGCACCACAGCTGCCGCGCCTCCTCCCATTCCCCGAGCAGCGCGATGGCGCGAACCTGTGCCGCATCCCGGAAGCGCACGTTGAGCTCCTTCACCAGCGCCGCGACGTCCGGGACCGGCCAGTGCTCCTCCCCGCGGCCTCCCTGGACCCAGAGCTCGGGCGGGCTCGAGCGCACGTCCACCACGCGGAGGACCCGCGCCTCGCCGCCGATGCGCATGCAGAGCGGGCCGAGCAGCTCGTCCGGGCGCACGTCCAGGGAGACGCTCAGCCCGCCGTCCAGGGCGCCGGAGGCGCACAGCTCTCCGAGTGACGGACGGCCGGCGGGGACCCGCTCCGGGTGGGCGAGCAGCCCGAGCGCCCCGAGCTCGCCGGCGAGCTCGGGCGCCTGAGCCACGAGGCTCCTCCGGGTTCCGCCACGGCCCATCGCGGCCCGGAGCCTACCCCAGGGCTGTCCGCCGCCGCGGGGACAAGGAGAGCGCCCTGGCCGCTCAGACGTTGAACCGGAAGTGCATGCAGTCGCCGTCGCGGACCACGTACTCCCGGCCCTCGACGCGCAAGAGGCCCTTCTCCCGGACCGCGGCCTCGCTTCCCTGGGCCAGGAGGTCCTTCCAGTCGAAGACCTCCGCCCGGATGAAGCCTCGCTCGAAGTCCGAGTGGATGACCCCGGCCGCCTCGGGCGCCTTGGCCCCCCGGCGGACGGTCCAGGCACGGCACTCCTGCTCGCCCACGGTGAAGTAGGTGAGGAGGCCGAGGAGGGCGTAGCCGGCTCGCACCACCTTGTTCAGCCCCGGCTCGCCGAGCCCCACCGAGGCCAGGAAGGCCGGGCGCTCCGGCGCCGGGAGCCGCTGGATCTCCGCCTCGATGGCCGCCGCCAGCACCACCACCCCCGCATGCTCCCGCTCGGCGATGTCGCGGACGGCGCGCACGTGGGGGTCGGACTCCTCGCGGCCGAGCTGGTCCTCGGAGATGTTGGCCACGTAGAGCACCGGCTTGTCGGTGAGGAGAAAGAGCTCGCGCAGGCGGGCATGCTCCTCGGGCGCCAGGCGCTGGGCACGCACCGGCGTTCCCGCGTCCAGCGCGGCGTGCACCCGGTCGAGCAGCGCCAGCTCGGCGCGGGCCTCCTCTCCCGGCTTGCCGGCGGCCTTGGCCATCTTCTGGCTGCGCTCGCGCCGCCGGTCGACGGTCTCGAGATCCTTCAGGCAGAGCTCGGTGTCCACCACCCCCTGGTCCCGGGCCGGGTCGATGCCCCCCTCGACGTGGACCACGTTGGGGTCCTCGAAGCAGCGCAGCACGTGCAGAACGGCGTCCACCTGCCGGATGTTGGCCAGGAACTGGTTGCCCAGCCCCTCGCCCTTCGAGGCGCCGCGGACCAGGCCCGCGATGTCCACGAATTCCAGCGTGGCGTGGATGGTCTGCTTCGGCTTCACCAGCGCCGCCAGCTGGTCGAGCCGCGGATCGGGAACCGGCACCACCCCCACGTTGGGCTCGATGGTGCAGAACGGGTAGTTGGCCGCCGCCGCTCCGGCGGCGGAGAGGGCGTTGAAGAGCGTGGACTTGCCCACGTTGGGCAGGCCGACGATGCCGATGCTCAGTCCCACCCCGGGGGCCTTACGACGGCCGCTTCGGAGCGCTGCGCCCGAGCGATTCCACGTACTGCCGGGCCAGGGCGCGCTGCTTGTCGGCGTCGAGGTGCTCGCCGAGCAGCTTCTCGGCGATCTGGATGGCCAGGTCCGCCGCCACCCCCTTGACCTCGGCCACCGCCTTGGCCTTCTCGTCGTCGATGGACCGCTTGGCGTCCGCCCTCAGCTCCTCCGCCTGGGCCCGCGCCTTGGCCAGGAGGTCGGCACGCAGCCGGTCCACGTCCTCGGCGTTGCGGCGGACCATCTCCGCCGCCTCGCGCCGGGCCTCGGCGATGGCCGCCTTCTGCTCGCCGAGCAGCTTCTCCGCCTCGGAGCGCTCCCGCTTGGCCGCATCCAGGGCCGCCTGGATGGTCTTCTCCCGCTCCTCGACGCGGTCGACGATGGGTCCCCAGGCCACCCGCCGCAGCACGAAGGCGGCCAGCAGGAAGGTGATCAGCGTCCAGAAGATGAGGCCCGGCCGGACCTCGAGAAAGCCACTGGCGGCGAGGAGCATGGGCATCGGCGGTTCCCTTGACGCTCGGGGACTGGGGTGGCTCAGGTCTTACCGGCGAGGAGGAAGGCGACCACGATGCCGGCGAAGCCGACGCCCTCGATGAGCGCGGCAGCGATGAGCATGCTGGTGCGGATGTCGCCGGTGGCCGCCGGCTGACGGCCGGTGGCCTCGAGCGCGCCGGCGGCGAGCCGCCCGATGCCGATGCCGACACCGAGAACCGAGAGGCCGGCGGCGATGCCGGCGCCGAGGAAGGCCAGTGCGAGGTTGGTCATGTTCTTTGTCTAATCCAGGTTGGACCCTGCTTCAGGGGGGGTCGTTGGTCCCCGTGGACGACCTCCCGCCGCCGACCACCGGCGCGGGGTGAGTAGAAAACGGAATGTCAGTGAGGAGCTGGGGCGTGGGCCTCGTCCTCCGCGGAGTGCTCCTCCCGCTCGTGAGCATGGTCGTGATGGCCCATGGCCACCCCCATCCCGATGTAGAGCGAGGAGAGCATGGTGAAGATGAAGGCCTGCAGGAAGGCCACGAAGAGCTCGAGGAAGTAGATGGCCATCCCCAGCGGCACGGCCACCGCCGCCACGGCGATGTGCCCGATGAAGAAGATGAGCCCGATGAGGCAGAAGAGCACGATGTGCCCGGCGAGCATGTTGGCGAAGAGCCGGAGGGTCAGGGCGAAGGGCTTGGTGAACAGCCCGAGGATCTCCACCGGGATCATGATCGGCCAGAGGAACGGCGGCACGCCCCCGGTGAGGTGCTTCAGGTAGCCCCACAGGCCGGCGGCGCGGATGCTCGCCACCTGGGTGAGGATGAAGGTGAGCGCGGCCAGCGCCCCGGTGACCGCCACGCTCGCCGTGGCGCTCGACATCCAGGGGAACAGCCCGAGCAGGTTGAGGGTGAGGATGAAGAAGAAGACGGAGAGCAGGTAGGGGACGTACTTCGGCCCCTTCTCCTTGCCGATGTTGGGGATGGCGATGTCGTTGCGGACGAAGACGACCATCATCTCCAGGAAGTTGGCCAGGCGGCCCTGCGGGACGAGCTGTCCGCGCTGCCCCCGTCCGGCGAGCACGAAGACGAGCAGGAGGAGCACCGTTCCGAGCACGAGCATCGCGCTGAGCTTGGTCATGCTCAGGTCGAGACAGCCGGCGGCGAGGGAGGCCGGCTCCTCGGCATTGCCCGGGCAGGCTCCGGCGCGCAGCGGGATCCGCCACACCGGGAAGTGAAAGACGTACTCCGTGTCGCGGAGCGGGACCTGGAAGCCGATCTCCGAGTCGTCGACGACGTGGTGGAGGATGTAGCCGGCGGTGTCCTGGGCCGGCTCCTCGGTGGTCTCGCGCACCTTCTCGCCGTGGCCCGGCCGGATGCCCGCCTCCTGCGCCGGGTGGGAGCCGGGCGCCGGCTCCTCGGAGGCGAGCGCCGGGGCGGCCAGGAGTCCGCCGGCGAGCAGTGCCCAGCGCCTCACGCCGCACCTCGCTGCCGGCGCCGGGAGGCGGCCAGGACGAAGCTGATCTCCAGCCACAGCCCCACGGCGAAGACGGCGCAGAACCCGGCGGTGAACGCCTGGGCGCTCCCTCCATGGGTCCAGAACCAGGCCGCCCCGGCGCCCCACAGGGCCACCCGGGCAAAGAACAGGGCCACCGTCCAGGCCAGCGCCGCCTTCACCCCGCGCCGGAGCGCCTGGGCCTTCATCGCCAGGCCGCCCACCCCGGCCACCGCGGCGAGGACGGACCCCGCCCGGGCATCCGAGGCCACTCCCGGCCAGGCCGAGGCGACCACCCAGGCCAGGAGGCCCAGGACCAGCATGCCGACCGCGAATGGAACGAAGAGCCGCGTCACCTGTCATCCGAGCCGCATCAGACTCCGGTACAGACTCCAGAACCCTGCCAACATCCCCAGTCCCAGCCCGCTCACCAGTCCCCAGGGGCCGGTGCCCGCCCTGCGGTCCAGGACCAGGCCCAGTCCAGCCCCGACGAGGAGCGCACCCACCATCCGCCACACCGCATCCAGGTAGGGCGCCGCCTTCCGCTGCGCCCGGGCGGTGTCGCTCAACCCGTCATCCTCCTCGGGTTTCGCCACCCTGGCTCTCCTTGCCGCTCTCCGCCGCCGCTCGAAGCCGCGGCGCGCCATAGCATCCTAGGCGAGCGAACGGAAGGCCTTCCGCGCGCCCTCCAGGGTGTGCGTCACCTCCGCCTCGCCCATGGCCAGCGAGGCGAAGGCCGCCTCGAACTGGCTCGGCGGCAGGTACACGCCCGCATCGAGCAGGGCGTGGAAGAACCGGCCGAACCGGCCGACGTCGGCCGTCTTCGCGCTCGGGTAGTCGAAGACCGGGCCGGGCGTGAAGAAGACGGTCCACATGCTTCCCACCCGGTTGACCGTCACCGGGATGCCGGCGCCCCGGGCCTCGCCGAGCATCCCCTCCGCCAGCGCGCGGCCGGTGGCCTCGAGCCGGGCGTAGACGCCGGGCGCCTCCAGGGCGCGCAGGCAGGCCAGGCCGGCGGCCACGGCCAGCGGGTTCCCGGAAAGCGTGCCAGCCTGATAGACCGGGCCGCTGGGAGCGACG
>DASPUU010000207.1:0-8870 GCA_035622755.1 Myxococcaceae bacterium | reverse complement strand
CTCGAAGGAGAGCACGTGGCGCCCGGAGAGCACGGCCACCCGGGTTCCCGAGGCCTCCAGATCTGCCGCCATCTGCAGCTGCACGTCCCTCCGGTTGGACAGCCCGGGGTCGAACTGCATCACCCGTGTCCCCCCCGGCCGGTCGGCGAGAAAGTAGAGGTCCATCTCGTTGAGGATCGTCCAGCGGTGGTCGGTCGCTCCGACGTAGATCGGCTCGCCGGGCCGGGTGTGCTCGGCGAGGAAGGCGAGCACCGTGCGCCGGTTCGCCGCCTCGTCGTCCGGAACGCCGCTCGCGCGGGCCAGCCCCGGAAATGCCTCCGGGCGAACGGGAACCCGGAGCGCACCGGCCCCGAGGACCGCCGGCAGCACCAGGGCGAGCGCCACCGCCACGCGCCTCCCGGCCCGGCCCGGCGCCGTCGCCCAGAGCGAGGCGAGGAGGAGCGCGGGCGGGACCGCGTACAGCGCGTGCACCGCGTCGGAGCGGCCGAGGAGCTGGGGAAACACGGCCAGCGAGAGCGCGCCGATGCCCCACAGCTCGCTCCGGGCGGCCACCCCCGCGGATGCGGGGCGGAGGGCGGCGAGGAGCGCCAGGAGGGGACCGGCCAGGGAGAGCACCACCGCCGCCGGAAACGGGTCGACCAGGAGAGCCGGGAGCCGGACCGAGAGGCCCTCCGCCCGGGTGAGCGCCACCAGCGGCGGGAACGGGAGCAGGCGCGCCGGCTGCACGTGACGTGCCTGCTCGAACACCACGTCGGAGAGGATGCGGCCCGGGCCGGCGAGCCAGAGCCAGGGGAGCCAGAACACGGCCGCGGCGCCCACCGCGCCGAGGGCGAGGACGGCCCCGGCGCGCGGGCCGATGATGCCCGGCCGGCGCGCTCGCCGGGCGAGACCCAGGTCGGCGAGGAGCAGCGCGCCGAGCACGAGCCCGAGGTAGACGGCCAGGTCGTGGCGGAACCAGCTCACCGCCCCGAGGAGGACACCGGCCTGGAGAAATCGCCGTCCGTCCGCCGCCCGGACGGCCGCCAGCCAGCACACGCAGAAGGTCAAGGCCACCCCGAGCGCCGCCAGCCAGCCGTAGGCCGCGGCGCCGAGCCCGGCGAGCCAGGCAAGGCAGAGGCCGGCCGCGAGGACATCGAAGCGCCGGCCCTGGAGGCGCCCCGCCAGCCGCCCCGCGGCGGCGGCGACGGCGACGTGGAGAGCGAGCCCGAGGCCGCGCTCCACCAGCACCGACGGACCGAGCAGGCGGAAGGCGAGCGCGAGGAGGAGGAAGCCCCCGGGCGGATAGTTCGTGTAGAAGTCGCGGTAGGGAACCTTGCCGGCGAGCAGCAGCTCGGCGCCGGTGAGCAGGATGCCCTCGTCGTAGAGGCCGATCTGCTTCCTGAGCGCCAGGAGGCCCGCCCAGGCGCCCGCGGCGAGGAGGGCCGCGCCGAGCACGTCGCCGCCGAGCCGCAACCAGGGTCTGCGCTCGAACGTCGCTCCGGGCACCGGGTCTCCTCCGCCCGGTGCTTCTTACCTTGTGCCGGAGCGGCGAAGTCGGAGAACCTCCGCTCCCTTGCCCACCCGGCCTGGCCCGAACGTCCGCGACGCGAGCTGGAGCGCACCCCTCTGGGCGCGGGCGATGCTGGTCGCCGCCGCGCTCGGACTCTTCGCGCTTCGCTTCGCCGACCGGGACCTGATCACCTACGTCCTGGACGAGCCGCAGCTCCAGGACGCCGCCCAGGCCCAGGCCGCGGCGCGGACCTGGGCGCGCATCAACGTCCTCACCGGCACCCAGGGCGTGCGCTACGGGCCGGCGCCTCTCTGGTTCTACACCGCCGTGCACCGGGTGGCCGGACCGCTCCCGGAGCGGAGCATCCTCGCCACCACCGTCCTGCTCACCCTGGCCCAGCTCGGGCTGGCCCTGGCGGTGGCCCGGGCGCTGGGCGGCGGCGCGGTGCTCTTCGCCACCTGCGCCGCGCTCCTCGCCGCCTCCCCCTACCTCTTCTACTGGTCACGGACCGGCTGGGACAATCCGCTGCTCGGGGCCTTCTCCGCCGGCGCGGTGGCCGTCCTCCTCCTGGAGCGCATGCGCCCCGTCGCTCGCGGCGCGGCCTTGGGACTGCTCGTCGGCCTCGGCCTGTGCACGCACCTCATGGCCCTTCCCTTCTCCCTGGCCGTGGCCGCGGTGCTCGCCCTCGAGGCGCGCGCCCGCCGGGGGGCCCGCCTCGAGCTGGCCGCGCTCCTGGCCGTGGCGCTGCTCGTCGCCCTCCCCTACCTGGGCGCGCTCCGCGCCGAGCCCCCGCGCCGCTCGGCGGCCTGGGAGCAATGGGGCGGTCCCGCCGCTCCGGCGCGCGTCGGGTTCGAGCTGCTCGAGCCGGCGCGCATCCTCACCGCCTCGGGAATCGACCACTTCCTCGACCAGGCCGCGGGGACCTTTCACCAGCGCCTCGGGCCGGCCCGGGTCTGGCTCGAGGCGGGTCCGCTCCTGGCCGTGCTCCTCTCGCTCGCCGCCGCGGCCGGCCTCCTCTCCGCCGCACGGCGCGACCATCCGTCCGCGCGGCGGCTCGGGCGCCTCGGCCTCCTCCTGTGGGTCGGGCATGCCCTCTTCCTCGGGCTCCCGGCGCTGGCGCCCGAGCCCCACTACCAGCAGCCCACCGCCTGGCTCGTCCCGGCGGGCTGCTGTGCGCTGGCCATGGCGCTCCTGTGCCGGAGGGCCGGGGCGGCCCGCCTCCTCGTCGCCGGGCTGTGGGGGATGGCCCTCCTCCAGGGAGCGATCCTCGAGTCGTGGATGCGCTGGCTCCGGGAACAGGGAGGCACCGCCACCATCCACTACTCCGTTCCCCTCTCCGCCCAGCGGGCGTTCCTCCGCGACGCTTGCGACACCTCCCGGCCGGGAGTGGCCCTGGCCAACCAGACCGCGCTCTTCCCTCCGAGTCTGCTCAGCCTCGCCCGCACCGAGCCGGCCTGCGCCGGCAAGCGCGTGGGCATCTGTCCGGGGCGATGCCCCCGTCTCGACCCCGCCTGGCGCGTGGTGCCGGTGCGCTACGCCGCGCCTCCCGCCGGCCGGCTCGTGCCGCCGGGACGCGAGCCACCGGTGTCCGAGCCATGACAATTCTTCACCGAAACGCGTGCTGCCTGCGCCGGACCAGCTGGTTAGGGAGGACCACCCCATGAACCTCGCCCTCGTCACCGTGGCCCTGCTGCTCGGACAGTCGCCTCCCCTCGGGTTCTCCTCCAAGGGGCTCCCCGACCCGATGGTCCCGCCGGCGGAGACGGGCCTCCCGCTGCTCACCCTCGATGCGGCGCTCACCTCCGCGCGGGCGCGCAACCTCGACATCAAGGCGGCGCAGGCCCGCTACGAGGCGGCGCGGGAGATCGTCTGGAAGACGGCCTCCGGCTATCTCCCCCAGGTGGCGGTGGGCGGGAAGTACACCCACAACAACGTCGGGGCGGCCTTCGCCGCGCCCACCGGCCTCTACATCCGCCAGGGAGTGCCGGAGACGCAGTTCTACGCGCCCCCGCCCGCCACCCTTCCCGGTCAGGTCCCCAGCCCGGCCCTCACCGTGGTGCCCACCTACCAGTCGATCGTCGTCCAGGAGCAGAACCAGTGGAACGGCCAGCTCACCGCGAGCCAGGCCATCATCGCTCCCTCGCTCATCGCCTCCATCCACGCCGCCACGCTGACCGCCCGGGCGGCGGAGCTGACCAACGACAACGTCCGGCGGAACACCCTCTTCGGCGTCGCGCAGCAGTACTACGCCGCCGCCGGGCTCCGCCGCGCCGCCGAGGTGCAGGCGCTGCTCCTCAACGTCGAGACCACCCGCGAGCGGGACGCCCAGGTGCGCTACGACGCCGGATCGGTGAACAAGATCTTCCTGCTCAATGCGCAGATCGGCAAGGCGCAGGCCGAGCAGAACCTCCGCGCCAGCCGCTACGCCTACGCCGCCTCCAAGGCCGCGCTGGCCATCCTCCTCGAGCGCAACCCGGACTTCGAGGTGGAGATGCCGCCCGACCCGGTGCTCCCCCCCGAGCTGGACAAGCTCGAGGACATCGCCCCCACCAAGCGTCCGGACGTGCTCGCCGCCAAGGCGCAGGCCGACGCCGCCGAGGTGAACAAGACCAGCGTCATCCTCAGCTACCTTCCCAGCATCGGCTTCAACGGCGCCTACCAGCTCACCAACGCCACCGGGTTCACCGGCCTGAACACCAGCTGGTTCTTCAGCTTCGGCTTCACCTGGACCATCCTCGACGGCGGGCTGCGGGAGGCCACCCTGCGCGAGGCCTCGGCCAACGCCCGGGCCAGCGCCGCCCAGGCCCTGGCGCTCGACCTGAGCTCCAAGGAGGACGTCCGCCGCGCGCAGCTGGAGCTGGAGTCGGCGCGCGCCAACCGCACCAAGGCCGCCGAGCAGGTCCAGCTGGCCCGCGAGAACCTGGCCCTGATCAAGGTCAACACCGCCGCCGGGGTGGCCACCTACCTGGAGCAGGAGGATGCCATCGGCGCCGTCCAGCGGGCCGAGCTCCTGCTCATCCAGGAGACGCTCAACGCGCAGCTCGGCGTGCTGGCGGTGGAGAACGCCGCCGGCACCTACGATCCGCAGTGAGCCGGACGCTCAGCTCTTCTCCCACGTCCAGGCCGCGAACTGCTCGCGCAGGGTGGACTTCTTGAACTTCCCCGCCGACGTGCGGGGAATGGCGTCCAGGAAGACGAAGGCCTCCGGCAGCCAGAAGGCGGCGAAGCGGGGGGCGAGGAAGTCCCGCAGCTCGGCCGGCGTCGGGCGGGCGCCCTCCTTGAGCACCACCGCGGCCAGCGGGCGCTCGCCCCACTTCGGGTGCGGCACGGCGACCACCGCCGCCTCCTTCACCGCCGGGTGGCCCATCAGCGCGTTCTCCAGATCGACGCTGGAGATCCACTCCCCGCCCGATTTGATCAGGTCCTTGGTCCGGTCGCAGATCTTGATCGACCCGCCGGCGTCGATGTTGACCACGTCGCCGGTGCGGAACCAGCCGTCCGCCGTCCAGCGGTCCCTCGCCTCGTCGTTGTTGTAGTAGGAGCTCGCCACCCACGGGCCGCGGACGTGGAGCTCGCCGGGCGTGTTCCCGTCCCAGGGGACGGCGCCGGAGGGCCCCATGGCGCGGATGTCCACCAGGGGCGTGGGCCGTCCCTGGCGGGCCCGCACCGCGTAGCGCTCGTCGTCGGAGAGCTGGCCGGCATCCGGCCCCAGCCGGCTCACCGAGCCCACCGGCGACATCTCGGTCATCCCCCAGGCATGGACCACGGTCAGCCCGTGCCGGTCGAAGGCGCGGATCATCGACTCCGGGGCGGCCGAGCCGCCCACCACCATGCGCAGGCCCGGGGCGAGCTTCCACCGCTTCGGCTCCTTCTCCAGCGCCTCGAGGATTCCCAGCCAGACGGTGGGGACACCGGCGGCGATGGTCACCCGCTCCGACTCCATCAGGTCGAGGAGGCTCACCGCATCGAGGTGCGGGCCGGGGAAGACCAGCTTCGTCCCCAGCAGCGTCGCCGCGTACGGCACCCCCCAGGCGTTGGCGTGGAACATGGGGACCACCGGGAGCAGCGTGTCGCAGTGGCCGAGGGCGAGCGTGTCCACCAGCGCCACGGCGAGCGCGTGGAGCATGTTGCTCCGGTGGGTGTAGACCACGCCCTTCGGCTGCCCGGTGGTGCCCGACGTGTAGCACATGCCGGCGGCATCCCCCTCGGACAGGGTGGGGGGCTTCCACCCCCCGGTGGCGGTGCCGAGCAGCGCCTCGTAGTCGCCTCCGCCGGCCGAGGGCACCACCACCACCCGGTCGAGCGGCACGCGGGACTTGAACTTCTCGAGCAGCGGGACGAGCACCTCGTCCACCACCAGCACCCGGTCGCCGGCGTGGCCGGCGATGTAGGCCAGGTCGTCGGGGTGGAGGCGGAGGTTGAGGGTGTGCACGACGCCGCCGGCGAGCGGGACGCCCAGGTAGAGCTCGAGATGCGTGGCGTGGTTCCACATCAGGCTGGCCACCCGGTCCCCCCGGCGGAGGCCCCAGCGGCCGAGGGCCTCGGCCAGCTTCCGGGCGCGGGCGGCCACCGCCCCGTAGGTGGTGCGGTGCAGGCTCCTGTCCGGGCGGCGGGAGACGACCTCCACCTTGGGGAAAAGCCTCTCCGCCCGGTCGACCAGGTGGTCGAGGGTGAGCTGGGCGTCCATCATCGTTCCGAGCGAGGCGGCCATGGTCAGTTCTCCGCGAAGGTGTCACAGGCCTCGATCTTCCCGGACTCGAGGCCACGCCTGAGCCACGCCGTCCGCTGCTCGGCGGACCCGTGGGTGAAGCTCTCCGGAACCACGTACCCGCGGGCGCGCCGCTGCAGGGTGTCGTCGCCCACCGCCGCCGCGGCCCGCAGACCCGCCTCCACGTCGCCGGGCTCGAGCATCGGACGCCGCTTGTTGGCCTGGTTCGCCCACACCCCGGCGAAGCAGTCGGCCTGCAATTCCTGGAGCACCGAGATCCGGTTGGCCAGCGCCCGGTCGCCGCCCCGGCGCACGGCATCGGTCTTGTCGAAGATGCCGAGCTGCTTCTGGACGTGATGGCCGATCTCGTGGGCGACCACGTAGGCCTGGGCGAAGTCACCCGGGGCGCCGAAGCGCCGGGCCAGCTCGTCGAAGAAGGCCAGGTCGAGGAAGACGCGCTGGTCGAGTGGACAGTAGAAGGGCCCGGAGGCGGCCTCGGCGAAGCCGCAGGCGGATTCCACGCCGCCGCGGAAGAGCACCAGCTTGGGCGGGACGTAGCGCACGCCCCTCGGGGCGAGGATGGTCGGCCAGGTATCCTCGGTGCTGCCCAGGACGGCGGAGACGAAGTCCTTCTGGCGCTCCTCGGCCGGGCTCCCCTTCACCGGGGCGGTCGA
Source organism: Myxococcaceae bacterium (assembly GCA_035622755.1). Lineage (GTDB taxonomy): Bacteria > Myxococcota > Myxococcia > Myxococcales > Myxococcaceae > JADGRA01. The sequence goes on along the minus strand of DASPUU010000207.1, from coordinate 1,999 downwards.
CGGCGAGCTCGCCCCGGGCGCGGTGGTGTCCTGCTGGGAGAGGAGCTGGAGAAGCTGCGAGGGGTCGACTCCGAAGAGCAGCCCGAGGAGCACGACGATGAGCGTCGCTCCCCCGCCGATGGCCACCGGGCGCCCGAGGCCCCGGCGGTCCTCGACGTTGTCGCTCCGCCGTTCGGACTCCCAGTCCATGGGGCCTCCCTACGAAGGGGTGGGATCTGCCGTCCTACCACCGCCGGAGGAAGGGCCGCCATCCGGCCGTGGTTGCCGCGCTCCGGGGCTTGGTGCGACGCTCCCCGAGAGCTGTGAGCGGCGACGTCGACCCCAAGGACGAGCGCGCGGCACCGGGCGCCTCCGCCGCCGAGGTGGCGGCCACGCTCAAGCGCCAGAGCCGGGACACGGTGGCGCTCGAGCCCACCGGCGCCGAGCGCGGGGAGGGCGCCGGGCCGCTCCTCCAGGCAGGGGAGATGCTCGCCGGCCGCTTCACCGTGCTCCGCTTCGTCGCCCGGGGCGGAATGGGGAGCGTGTACGAGGCCACCGACGTCATGCTCCGGACGCGGGTGGCCCTCAAGGTGCTGGAGGGCCGCATCACCGCCGACCCCGCGGCCATGGAGCGCTTCCGCCGGGAGGTGCTGCTCGCCCGCCGGGTCAGCCATCCCAACGTCTGCCGGGTCTACGAGCTGTACCAGGCGACGACCGCATCCGGAGCGCCGGTGCATTTCCTGACCATGGAGTTCCTGGAGGGGGAGACGCTCGCCGCTCGCCTCGCCCGCGACGGCAAGCTGACCACCGCCGAGGCGCTCCCGCTGGTTCAGCAGATGGGCGAGGGGCTGGCCGCCGCCCACGCCGAGGGCGTCGTCCACCGCGACTTCAAGAGCGGCAACGTCATGCTCGTGCCGCGCGCCGGGGAGGCGGGGACCGGTGGGATGCGGGTGGCGATCACCGACTTCGGCATCGCCCGGGCCTTCGAGCAGGACCGCGGTCCGGAGGCACTCACCGGAGGCGGGGCCATCCTCGGGACGCCGGAGTACATGGCGCCGGAGCAGGTCACCGGAAGCGATGTCTCGCCCGCCACCGACGTCTATGCGCTGGGCGTGGTCATGTACCAGATGGTGACCGGGCGGCTCCCCTTCACCGGAGACACTCCGCTGGCCACCGCCGCACGGCGCATCGACGCTCCGCCGCCCCGTCCCGAGCTGGCCGCCCCGGGTCTGGACCCGCGCTGGAGCCGGACCATCCTCCGGTGCCTCGACCGGGACCCCCGCCGCCGCTTCCCGCACGCCCCGGACGTCGCCGCGGCGCTGGCCGACAGACGCCCACGGCGCTGGCCGGTGGCGCTCGGCGTCGCCGTCGCCGCGCTCGTGGCGCTGGCGGTGGGCGTGGGGGTCCGGCTCGGACGCGGACGTGCCCCGGAGCCCGCCCCGCAGTCCCGGCCGCCGTCGATCGCCGTGCTCCCCTTCGTCGACATGAGCCCCGGGCACGACCAGGAATACTTCTCCGACGGCGTGGCCCAGGAGATCCTCAACGCCCTGGCGCAGGTCCCGGGTCTCCATATCGTCGCCCGCTCCTCCTCCTTCGCCTTCAAGGGGAAGAGCGAGGACCTGCGCACCGTGGGTCAGAAGCTGGAGGTGGCCAGCATCCTCGAGGGCAGCGTGCAGAAGGCCGGCAGCCGGCTCCGCGTCACCGCGCAGCTGGTCAACGTCGCCGACGGCTACCAGCTCTGGTCCCAGACCTTCGACCGGGACGTGGCCGACGTCTTCGCCGTCCAGGACGAGATCTCCCGGGCGGTGGTCGGCGCGCTGCGGATGAAGGTGCTCCCCGGCAGCGGGGGCGGCGCCCCCGAGCCGCGAGCGACCCGGCCGGAGGCCTATGCCGCCTACCTGCGCGGCCGCCAGCTCGAGAACACCGGCTCCTTCGAGATCTTGCCGGAGGCGATGGCCGAGTTCCGGAAGGCCATCGCGCTCGACGCGGACTGGGCGCCGGCCCACGCCGCCCTGGCCGA